>DATKHY010000003.1:382500-682500 GCA_035544215.1 Candidatus Binatia bacterium
AATGAACCTGCGAGTTACTTGTAACGGGCTTGGTTAAGGTGTTGAGCCGGAGCCGTAGCGAAAGCGAGTCTGAATAGGGCGTTCGTCCGTTGCAGTAGACCCGAAACCGAGTGATCTATCCATGGCCAGGGTGAAGCGTGATTAACCTCACGTGGAGGCCCGAACCTGTTGTTGTTGAAAAAACATTGGATGAGCTGTGGATAGGGGTGAAAAGCCAATCGAACTCGGAGATAGCTGGTTCTCCCCGAAATAGTTTTAGGACTAGCGTTACGCGTTAACCCGCGGGGGTAGAGCACTGACAGGGCTAGGGGTCTTACCGGACTACCGAACCCAATCAAACTCCGAATACCGCGGCGAATTGCGTAGCAGTCAGACTGTGGGGGATAAGCTCCATGGTCAAAAGGGAAACAGCCCAGATCAACAGCTAAGGTCCCTAATCGATGCTCAGTGGTAAAGGATGTCTTGTCGCTCAGACAACTAGGAGGTTGGCTTAGAAGCAGCCACCCTTGAAAGAGTGCGTAATAGCTCACTAGTCGAGTGATGGGGCGCCGAAAATCCAACGGGGCTCAAGCATCGAACCGAAGCTTTGGGATTACTAAAATAATCGGTAGGGGAGCGTTGTGGTGTAGGCCGAAGCACGACCGCGAGGACGTGTGGACGAACCACAAGTGCGAATGCAGGTATAAGTAGCGATAAATGCGGGTGAGAACCCCGCACGCCGGAAGTCTAAGGTTTCCTGAGCAACGTCAATCGTCTCAGGGTGAGTCGGGAGCTAAGCCGAGGCTGAGAAGCGTAGGCGATGCACAAGCAGTTCATATTCTGCTACCACCGACGACCGTTTAGACCTTGCGGTACAATGTTTAACGAGATCCCGCGAAGGATTTTTGCTCGAGCGCTAGGAGCGCCGAAGGCACGGTCTATGGACCGTAACCGAGGCGCGACAACGCGATCGACAAAAATACCCGCGGCGTTGGACATCGTTCTGTAAGGTCTATGAGCCGAGGGGGTGACGCAGGAGGATAGGTCAGCGCGCCGATGGATGTGCGCGTCTAAGCCGGTAGGCGGTGTTGTAGGTAAGTCCGCAACACGTAACGCCGAGAAGCGAATGCGAGGCTCTTCGGAGCCGAAGTGACCAACTCCACGCTGCCAAGAAAAGCCCCTAGGTAGATCGTAGGTGCCCGTACCGTACACCGACACAGGTAGACTGGCAGAGCATGCTAAGGCGACGGGAGAATCCCTGTTAAGGAACTCGGCAAATTAACCCCGTAACTTAGGGAGAAGGGGTGCCTTCTTTGGTCTAGTGTTTACCACGAAAGCTAAGGGAGGCGGCACAAAATAGGCCCAAGCGACTGTTTAACAAAAACACAGGTCTCTGCGAACGCGAAAGCGGACGTATAGGGGCTGACTCCTGCCCGGTGCTGGAAGGTTAAAGGGAGTCGTCAGCGCAAGCGAAGCGGCGAACTGAAGCCCCAGTAAACGGCGGCGGTAACTATAACCGTCCTAAGGTGACATAATCGTTGCCTCATCGCACGGTGACGTGCGATCGAAAACCTGGCTATATGCGGGAACATCCTGAGAGCCTCAACTACTCGATCGCGTTGTAACGACGCGGTCTGTAACAATGTTGAGGATTGGACAATCCGCAGGAAACCTCGAGTCTGTTGATTCGGGGGATCCTCAGAGACTATACGCTAGGCTCCACAGACGAGTTGAACCGTGCGCGGTTCTCTTAGTGGATGAAGATAGAGTCCGATCCGGCGTGAAAGCGCCGGAACCAATCGAGCGAAATTCCTTGTCGGGTAAGTTCCGACCTGCACGAATGGAGTAACGACTTGGGCACTGTCTCAATGGGGAACTCGGCGAAATTGCAGTACCAGTGAAGATGCTGGTTACCCGCAGCAGGACGGAAAGACCCCGTGAAGCTTTACTGTATCCTGATCTTGGGTTCTGAGATTGTTCGTACAGGATAGGTGGGAGTCGATGATCCGGCGGCGCTAGTCGTCGGGGAGACAACGTTGGGATACCACCCTAATAATCTTGGAATTCTAACTAGCCGCCGTAATCCGGTGGTAGGACATGGTCAGGTGGGCAGTTTGACTGGGGCGGTCGCCTCCCAAAGAGTAACGGAGGCGCCCAAAGGTTCCCTCAGGACGGTCAGAAACCGTTCGTACAGAGTGCATAGGCATAAGGGAGCTTAACTGCGAGACGGACAGGTCGAGCAGATGCGAAAGCAGGGCTAAGTGATCCGGCGGTTCCGAATGGAAGGGCCGTCGCTTATCGGATAAAAGCTACTCCGGGGATAACAGGCTTATCTCCCCCAAGAGTCAAGAAGGGCTCCTCATTCGAGCGATCGGATGATGAACAGTGGCTCATATCGGTGAAACCCTTTCTAAAAGGGCAATACCGAGGGAAGAGAGTTTGTCGTAGAGACATTGTTTGGCCGTCACGCTCGAGCGACTCCGTTTAGTTCCCGTGAATGGGAACTAGTGATCGGATCGTTGCTCGGTGACGCGACGTTGCTGAAGACCACAGCCGGCTACTGCTTCCGGGTTCATCACGGACCTCGGCAGCAACAGCTTGTGGATTGGAAGTATACCGAGCTCGCACGCTTCGTGCGAACGGCGCCACGACTGTCCGGGAATGGATACTATTTTCGGACGGTAACGCATCCAAAACTCGCGGAACTCCGCGAGTGGTTCTACACCGGCGAGAGAAAGATCGTGCCGATCGAGCTGCTTGCGAGCAGCCTGAATGAGTTCGGTCTGGCGGTGTGGATTATGGATGACGGTGCGGCTGAAGGCAATCAGCTGCGCCTGAACACTCAGGGCTTCTCAGTCTACGAGGCTGAGGAACTCGGATGTCTCATACGAGCTAAGTTCGGCATTGTGATGACGATTAATCAGGACAAGAATCGGCCACGGCTGCGCTGCAAGGCAGCAAGCATGAACCGCCTTGTCGAGTTGGTACGGACTCACACCCTGCCGAGTATGCTATACAAGCTCTCCCTGTAACGACTTCTCGTTTGCCGACGAGAGATGGACGCGCGGCGCGCGTAGCGCGCAAATCTATCGCGTTCATAACACGCCACCATCTCGAAAGAGATGAAGGTATAGTCTGCGCTGCAAGTGATTGCAGAACGCCACATCGACGGGGAGGTT
This sequence comes from Candidatus Binatia bacterium, assembly GCA_035544215.1. Classification (GTDB taxonomy): domain Bacteria; phylum Vulcanimicrobiota; class Vulcanimicrobiia; order Vulcanimicrobiales; family Vulcanimicrobiaceae; genus Cybelea. The sequence goes on from DATKHY010000003.1 coordinate 385,659, forward strand.
TGGCACCTCGATGTCGGATCGTCGCATCCTGGGGCTGTAGTAGGTCCCAAGGGTTGGGCTGTTCGCCCATTAAAGCGGTACGCGATCTGGGTTCAGAACGTCGTGAGACAGTTCGGTCCCTATCCGCTGTGGGCGCAGGAGATTTGAGGAGATTGGACCCTAGTACGAGAGGACCGGGTCGAACGAACCGCTGGTGAACCGGTTGTTCCGCCAGGAGCATAGCCGGGTAGCTATGTTCGGATCAGATAAACGCTGAAAGCATATAAGCGTGAAACTGACTCCAAGATGAGATCTCAATCCCGAAAGGGTGAAGAGTCGTGGTAGACTACCACGTTGATAGGCCGGAGGTGGAAGCGTCGTAAGGCGTGGAGCTGACCGGTACTAATCGCTCGGAAATTTTGATTAACAAACGCTCCTCGTGACGCCTGGAAGTTCTTCTCTGTACAGCTTTGCAAGCTTCCCGGCGCGATCGGCTCGAGCTCCGGCTCGCCATCGCGCTCGGGGACCAAGGTTTGGACCCCAAAGGACTAACGTCGTTTGGGGAACCCAACAAGGTTTCTGGCGCCCATGGCGGTGGGGTCCCACCCGTTCCCATCCCGAACACGGCAGTTAAGCCCGCCAGCGCCGATGATAGTCGGGCCGCAGGGCCCCTCGAAAGTAGGACGGTGCCAGATTATTTCGAAAGCATGAGCCCGCTGTAACTGCAGTGGGCTCGTTGCTTTTTTGCGGGAGAACTTCGCATGCATCGCGCGTTGTGCTGCGCCCTATCCTTGGGCGTGCTGCTCGTTTCGACGGCCGCGGTCGCCGCGGCCGAGACTACACCGCCCGAAGTCGCCCAGGCGGAGCGGCTCTACTCGGACGGTAGGTTCAAGGAGTCGCTCGCGATCTTGAACGCGTACCTCAAGGATCATCCGCGCGATGCGACGGCGCTGACCGACCGGGGCGACGACTACGAGGCGCTCAACGACCAGCGGTCCGCGATCGCGGACTACACCGCGGCGCTGTCCATCAATCCGGACTACGCCTACGCGCTCGCGTCGCGCTGCGAGTCGTACCGGGAGGTCGATGATTCGCAGGCGGCGCTGAAAGATTGCGACGCGGCGATCAACTTGAACCCCAAGTCTGCCTACGCCTACCGCGAGCGCGCTCTCCTCAAAGTCGCTAGCAACGACCTGCAGGCGGCGCTGGCCGACGCCGACCAATCCGTCGGCTTGGCGCCGAACAACGCCTTCGGTTTCGCCGTCCGCTGCCGGATCTACGTCGAGATGGCGAGCTACTCGAAGGCCCTGAGCGACTGCAACAGCGCGATCGCGATCGACAATTCGGAGCAGTACGCATACTTTCAGCGTGGCCGCGTGGAGATCGCGCAGAGCCAGTGGAACGCGGCGGTCGCCGATTTCGAAAAGACGCTGCTGTTGGACTCGAGTCAAACCGGGTCTTACTACTGGCTCGCAATCGCGCAGCTCAACCTTGGCGCGTATCCGGCGGCGCTCGCACAAGCGGATCGCTACATCAGCAGCAACGTCGACGATGCCGACGGCCACCTGTTGCGCGCGCAGATCGAAGCGAAACTCGGGAATACGGCGGAGGCTCGTACCTCCGCGGCCGATGCCTTGCGGCACTATCGCATCGTCAATGACGAATCGGGCGCCGCGAAGGCGCAGGCGCTCCTCGACTCGCTCGGCGCGAGCGCCACCCCGGCCCCTCAGTAAGCGGAGTTAGGTTACATGAGCGACCTTCCCGATTTCAAGTTCGACCTCGAGAAAGCCGAAGGCTGGAGCGGCGCGTCGGGCTCGGCAAAACAGCACACCGTGAACGAGTTTCCCGTGTCGCAGAGCTTTGCGGCCGTCTCGATGCGCCTGCGGCCAGGCGCGCTGCGCGAGCTGCACTGGCACGCTATCGCTGCCGAATGGGCCTACGTCATCTCCGGCCGTTGCAGGGTTACCGTGATCGCGCCGTCGGGCGATGCCGAGATCTCGGACTTCGGTCCCGGCGACGTCTGGTATTTCCCGAAGGGGCACGGGCATTCGATTCAGGGCCTAGCGCCGGACGAGTGTCACTTCCTCTTGATCTTCGACGACGGCCGGTTCTCCGAGTTCGGCACGTTCAGCATCACCGATTGGATGGCGCGCACGCCGCCCGACGTGTTGGCGCAGAACCTCAGCCTGCCTCCGGACGCGATCGCGCGGCTTCCGAAGGAGGAGGTCTACATCGTCCAGGGAGATGTCCCGCCGCCGGCGCCGCCCGCCGCGATGAACGCGAACCTCGAGCCGAGCCAGCTCAACCATAAGTTTCGGCTCGGCGCGGCGCCGCTCATGAGCTTCGCCGGCGGCAGCGAGCGGCTGGTCTCGCAGCAACAGTTTCCGATCTCTTCGACGATCACCGGCGTGTTGCTCACGCTCAGGCCGGGCGCACTGCGCGAGCTGCACTGGCATCCGAATGCGGACGAGTGGCAATACTACATCAAGGGGCGGTCCGAGATCGGGATCTTCGGCGCGAACGGCAAGCACCGGCAGGACGAGTTCGGCCCTGGGCAGGTCGCGTTCATCAATCGCGGCTTCGGACACTACACCCGGCAGATCGGCAACGAGGAGACGCAGATTCTCGTCGCGTTCAACAGCCCGGAATATCAAGAGATCTCGCTATCGGCGTGGCTGGCGTCGAACCCGCCGCGACTGCTCGCGGACAACTTCGGCATCGACGTCGCGGTGGTCGAGAAGATGCCGCACGCCGCGCGGTTCATCGTAGGAGCCGCAGGATGACGGAGAAGTTCTGGGGTCGCGGCGTCGCCGACTGGGTCGGAATCCAGGAGCCGCTCCACCGGCCACTCTACGATGCGCTGCTCGATGCTTTTGCGAGCAACCCGGGGGATAAGCTGCTCGACGCCGGCTGTGGAAGCGGCGTCGTGTGCGTGCTCGCAGCCGAGCGCGGCCTCGACGTCACCGGGGTCGACGCCTCGCCGGCGTTCATCGACGTCGCGCGCGAGCGCTGCCCGGCGGGGCAATTCTCCGTAGGCGACTTGCGCGAGGCGTTGCCGTTCGAGGCAAACTCATTCCATGCGGTCGTCTTTAGCAACTCGCTACAATTCGTGCCGAACGCGAGCGACGCGATGCGCGAGGTCGCGCGAATACTGCGGCCCGGCGGGCGCGTCGCGATCGCGGTCTTCGACGCGCAAGAAAAATGCGACGGAAGCCGGCCGATAGGCGCGATCCTGTCATTCTTAGCCACGCCGCCTCCCGGCTCGCCAGGTCCATTCGCGTTATCGAACGAGGCGATGCTCGAAGCGCTCGTCCGCGGCGCCGGGCTCGACTTCGAAGGCGTCCGCCGGGTCGAGACGCCTTGGGTTTATCCCGATCTCGAAACCGCGCGGCGCGCCTTTCTGTCGGCCGGTCCCTCGCAACAGGTGCGCGAGCTCGGACGCGAGGTGGAGCTGCGCGCCGCGATCGACGCCGCTAACTCATCGTTCCGTCAGCCCGACGGCACGTATCTGTTGCAAAACGCCTTCATGTTCGCGATCGGCAGGAAGCCGGAGGCGAGCTAAGACAGCGCGACCCGCTCGAACTGCGCCCGAAACTCGTCGGGGCCGAGGTTCGTCTGCGCGGCGAGTGCCTCGAGCTTTTCGCGATCGGTGAAATCCGCCGGCTCGAGATAGACCATGTAATCGCGAGCCACGCGATAGGCCTCGGTCGTCAGGTCGACCTGGCGCGTTCGTATTCGTCCCGTCGCCTCATCGAGCAGTTCTTCGAGTGAAAGCGGATGTAGGCGGCCGCCGGAGAGCGCGATCAACGCGCCGCTTCCGCCGTCGACCAAATACCGCACGGCACCGAACCCGAGCGTGCGCGTGTAGTCGACGTCGAACGGCAGGGGCTTCGCGCAGCGCAGCTCGTAGCCAATGTCCTTCGCGTGAACGACGGAGTCGAGTCCGATCTCGCTCAGTCGCCGGCGCACCGTGTCGCGCAGCACGAGGCCGAGAGGAACGTCGGCCAATGCCACGTTACCGAACGCGTCGTGCGCGAAGTTCGTCGCGCCGAGCGCCGCGTCGTCGATTCGCTCGGCGACACCCTCGGCGACCACCGCCACGCCGTGCTCGCGGCCGAACGAGCGGCGCTTCACGATCGCGCCGACGATCGTGTCGGCTACGGACGCGAGCCGCGCGTGCTCGGGAAACTCCTCGGGCAGCACGGCCAGCGTCGAGCCCGCGGCCTTGCACATGCCGAGCGCGAGCGAGCCGGACTTCCGGCCCATGCAGACGACGACGTACCATCGTGCCGTCGAACGTGCGTCTTCCATCAGGCTCTCGAGGATGTCGGCACCGACGGAACGCGCGGTCTCGAATCCGAACGTTGGGGCGTTGTCCGGAAGCGGAAGGTCGTTGTCGATCGTCTTCGGCACCGTCGCCACGCCGATCCGCCCGCGCGTGCGCTCGGCGATCTTCGCGGCTCCGAACGTGGTGTCGTCGCCGCCGATGCAGACCAGGTAGCGAACGTCCAGCGCGCCGAGCGCATCGACGCAGCGCTGCAGTGTCGCCGCGTCTTTTGCGGGGTTGGTGCGCGACGTGCGTAAGATCGAGCCCCCGCTCGTGTGGATGCGGGATACGCGGTCGAAGCTGAGCTCTACGGTCTTAGGCGCGCGCCCGGCCGCGAGGTCGCGATATCCGTCGTAGATGCCGATCGCGCGCAGCCCGCACTTCGACGCTTCCATGGCCGCCGAAGCGATGACGCCGTTGATTCCGGGCGCCGGTCCGCCTCCGACGAGGATCGCGAGCGTGTCAGCCATGCGCGGGACGCACGCGGTAGACGAGTCCGGCGCCGTCATCGCCGACGAAGAGGCTGCCCTTGGGACCAACGGCGATGCCGGTCGGGCGCCCGATGCGCGCGGTGCAGCCACTCTGGAATCCCGCGAGGAAATCGGACCACTGCGTCGTCGGATCGCTCCAATCCACGTGCTTCGCCGGCCGGTCGCCGTTCATCGCGACGAAGACGACCCGTGGGGGCGCCGCGCTGCAGCCATGGCCGTCTAAGTGCCACGAGCCGTGAACCGCGGCGAAGAGCCCGCCGCGGTAGCGCGGCGGAAACGCATACGGTCCCGATTGACGATCCGGATAAAACGTCGCACCTATGATCGTCGAATATGCCGGCAACTCGACCAGCGGCTCGACGGTCTTCGTGCACGTGTATCCGGGCCAGTAGACGTGGCGATTCTCCTCGCATTCCGGCCAGCCGTAGTCGGCGTCGCCGGGATGTGCAGAAAGGTCGTCGAGAAATTCGTACGGATGCCCGAACGCGAGATCGTCCTGACCCGCGTCGCCGACCCAGACGGATCCCGTCGCCGGATTGACCGCCAGCGCGATTGCGTTGCGAATCCGTTTGGCGCGCTGCGTGAAGTCGGCGCCGTCGGGTTTCATCACGGAGATCGCGGCACGCGTCGGGTCGACCTCCGTGCAGGGCTCGTTGCCGTCATCCATCGTCGCGTTGCACGATGATCCAGCGGCGGCGTAGACGAGGCGGCCGGAATAGGCGACGGACGTGGTTTTGTGGATGTCGCCGTCGGTGCCGGGCGCGACCGGACCCTGGCGCACGTCGGCGATGCGTCGAATTCGCAGCGGCTTGCGCTCGCCGTGGTACGGAATCGCCCACACGTGATGCTCCGTCGCCACGTAAATTTCGTTGCGTTCCGCGCTAAATGTGACGCCGGACGCCCGCTGGTCGTCCAGCGTCGCGAAGACCTGCGGCGCGCCCTCCCGACCTTCGGCATCGGGGACGACGTAGACGTCGCTGCCGCCCGTTCCCACGAGCAGGTCGCCGTTCGGCAGGGGCGCTAGCTCTCGCGCACCATCGATGTGTGCGATTTGCTCGACGGTGAAACCCTTGGGCGTATGCAGATCCGGCACCGGCGCTGCGGAGGCGACCGCCGCCCCGTTGCGCGCCGAGCTCGTGGCGCCGCCGCACGCGACGAGCGCGACTAACAGTGGAAAGGGTCGGATTGATACCTGCCAGGCGCATCGGCTCTCCTTACGGGTTAGTTCTACCCTTGGAGGCCGACGCGAAGAGTGCCTTTGCGTTACTGCGGCGGAGCTGCCGGCGGCCCTTGGTCCGCCGGCGGTTGTCCACCCGGCGGCGGCCCTTGATACTGCTGCGGCGGACCTTGGTTCTGTGGCTGTCCCTGCTGCATCTGGCCCTGGCGCTGCTGCATCGCGGCGCGACGCGCGCGCATCTCTTGCTGGAACTGGTTTTGCTGATCGCTCGACAGTACGCCCATGATCTGGCGACGCAGCTCGCGCCGAGCGTTGGGATCGACGGCGCTGCCTTCCGGATGCGCCTGTGAATACTGATCGATCATCGACTGGACGCGCTGCTGTTGATCGTTCGAGAGATTGAGATGCGAGAGTCGCCGCTGCCAACGATGTTGGATTCGGTCGTGATTTGGCTCGACCGCCTGTCCCTGACCCTGTTGCGGATACTGTTGTTGCTGGGCGTCGGCGCCGAGCGGCATGGCGAGCGCTGCAGCGAGAGCCCCCACCGCCAAGAGGTTGGTTTTCATAGCCACGATCTTAGCGGGTCGAACCCCAACGGCGCCTGAACGTCCGATTAGGACCTAGCAAGCGGCCGAATTGCCACCGCGTTGACCGCACTCGAAACGTGATCCTGGAAGCGCTGAAAGTTGTCGAAGAAGAGTTGCGACAGCTTGCGTGCCTGCTCGTCGTAAGCGGCCTTATCCGGCCAAGCGTTGCGCGGGTTGAGCACGTCCGCCGGCACATCCGGGACGGTCTTCGGGATCATCAATCCAAAAAACGGCTCGGTCTCGTATTCCTTGGGAATGCGGCCCTCGATCGCCGCGTTCACCATGGCGCGCGTGTGGGCGATCGACATCCGGTGCCCCACGCCATACGGTCCTCCGGTCCAGCCCGTGTTGACGAGCCAGCACTCCACGTCGTGCTCGTCGATCTTTTGGCCAAGGAGACGCGCGTAGACGGTCGGATGATGAACCATGAACGGCGCTCCGAAACACGTTGAGAACGTCGCCTGCGGCTCGCTCACGCCGCGCTCCGTCCCCGCGACTTTAGCCGTATATCCCGAGAGGAAGTGATACATCGCCTGCTCGCGAGAGAGCTTCGAAACTGGTGGCAGCACGCCGAACGCATCGGCGGTCAGCATGAGGATCGTTTTGGGATGGCCGCCCTTGCTCGACGGCACGATGTTCGGGATGAATGACAGCGGATACGCCGAGCGAGTATTCTCGGTCTTCGCATCGGAATCGACGTCGAGCGCGCGGGTACGCTCGTCGTACACGACGTTCTCGAGGACCGTCTCGTAGTGATTCGTGGCGGCCCAGATCTCGGGCTCCGCGCTGGCCGAGAGGCGAATGACCTTTGCGTAGCAGCCGCCCTCGAAATTGAACACGCCGTCGGCCGACCAGCCGTGTTCGTCGTCGCCGATCAACGGCCGGCGCGAGTCGGAGGAGAGCGTGGTCTTGCCGGTTCCCGAGAGCCCAAAGAGGATCGCGACGTCGCCGGCCTTGCCGGCGTTCGCCGAGCAGTGCATCGGCAACGTGTCGCGCAGCGGAAGCAGATAGTTCATCAGGGTGAAGACCGACTTCTTGATCTCACCCGCGTAGCGAGTACCGCCGATCAGGATGATGCGCCGGGCGAAGTTGACGAGGATGAACGTGCCCGAACGCGTTCCGTCGCGCTCGGGGTCGGCCGTAAAGAGCGCGGCGTCGACGACGGTAAATTCGGGAAGGAAATCCTCTGCCGGCCGCTCCGGAGTGATGAAAAGATGGCGCGCGAACAGGTTGTGCCACGCAAGCTCCGTGTACACGCGCAGCGGGACGCGATAGCGCTCGTCGGCGCCGACGTAGCAGTCGAGGCAGTACGCTTCCCGTTCCGAAAGGTAGGCCGCCACGCTATCGAACAGGGCGTCGAAGCGCTCAGGGGAGATCGCCTGGTTCGTGTCGCTCCAGTCGATGTGTTCTTCGCTCGAGGGTTCCCGGACGAAGAATTTATCCTTGGGCGAGCGGCCCGTGTGCGGCCGAGTGTCGACGATTAGCTGGCCGCTCGCGCCCAGCACGCCCTCGCCCCGTGCGATGGCGTGTTCGATCAGTTCCGGCGCCGAGAGGTTCTCCCAGAGCTTGACGACCTTGAGTTTTTCGGGAACGGAAAGAATGACGACCCCTCCTCTTATCCAGTAACGCTTCCACGAGTCCTTGAGTCCTTACCCGCACCTGACGGGCGAGCCTGCAGGCAGCCCTCGCACGGAGTCCAATGCACCATGCATGCGACCGATGCTTTTCGTTTTGCCGCTCGCGGCAATCGTGCTGGGCAGCGCCGCTCGCGCAAGCGCAGTGTTGCCATTTCACTTTGGACTCTTCGTGCCGGGACCCCTGGACGCGATCACCGACGTGCCCGGGGTCCGGGTCGGACATGTGACAAAAATCGAAGGCAGCGACATCCGTACGGGAGCGACCGCCGTTCTGCCCAACGCGGACCCCTGGGATCACAAGGTTTCGGCTGCCTTCTTTGCCTTCAACGGCAACGGCGAAATGACGGGAACGCACTGGATCACCGAGTCGGGCTATCTCGAGGAGCCAGTGGTGCTGACTGACACGCTCGACGTCGGCAGGGCGGCGGACGGGGTCGTGAGCTGGGTAATCGAACACCATCCGGCCGTCGGTCGCGGCGACGACGTTCCGCTGCCGGTCGTGGCCGAATGCGACGACGCGTTGCTTAATGACATTCAAGCCAGGGCGGTAACGGCGTCGGATGTCGTGGCGCTGCTCGACGCCGCCGCGCCCGGCCAGTTCGCGCGCGGCAGCGTTGGCGCGGGAACCGCGATGAACGCGTTCGGTTTTCGCGCGGGCATCGGCTCGGCATCGCGCGTTCTCCCGAGCGACGCGGGAGGCTATCGTGTCGGCGTGTTGGTCAACGATAACACTGGGAGCAGCCGGCGTCAGCTGACGATTCTCGGGGTTCCCGTCGGGGAGCGTCTGCGCAACGAGTACCGGCCGGTCTTTCACGAACATACCGCGCTGAAGGGCAGGCTCGGCAGCGGGAGCATCATCATCGTCGTCGCTACCGACGCGCCGCTGGACGGCCGTCAGCTGCGCGCGGTCGCGCTGCGCGCGGCGATGGGAATGGCGCGCACCGGGCTTACGTCGTCCGTCGGCAGCGGTGACCTGATCGTCGCGTTCTCGACGTCGCACGTCTTCGAGCGCGTCGCCAACTTCACCGTCGCGGCACCGAAGCAGCCGATCCTCGAGGACGACGACGCGCTCGACGCGCTCTACACGGCGACGGCCGAGGCGACGCAAGCGGCGATCTACGACGCTCTCTTCGAGGCGAAGACGATGGCAGGCCGCAGGGCAACGGTCTACGCGTTGCCGGTCGATCGCGTCATGCAAATGCTCCGGGCGGCAAACGCGATCAACCCGTAAGAGCGAGCAGCGCGACCTTGGCCATCGCGAGAGGCGATCGCGCGATCTCGAAGTCGCAAAGCGCCGCGCCGATCGCGGCCTGATTGCGGTTCGTGACGTACCACGGCGGCTTCGGAAACGGCGCGAACGGCGCGTAGATCACCGCCTTCTGCGTCGCCGCGAGCAGCCGGCTGTTGTGCACCACCCCGTGGCCGCTTCTGAAGCTGTTGCGGTCGTCGCCGCGGTACGCGCCCCACGGCAGCTGCGGCAGTAAGAAGCCGACGCCGCTCCAGGCGTTGAGGCTGATGCAGCCGTAGCGCAGCGTGGCGATCGCAACGTCCAACTCGGGCGCGTGCGCACCACGACGCGCGATCAGGTTGACCGCGAGATCGCCGGCGAGGCCTTCGTTGGCGAAGGCAACGGCGCGTTCGAGATAGGATTCTGGCTCGCCCGGCAGCGTGACGACGGCGAGCAGCGAGCAGAACGCTTCTTCGCGAAACAGCGGTTCGCTCGAGTCGTCCGGGAAGAGGTGAACGATTGGGGACGCCTTCCCGCGGGCCAGACGCGCGAAGCGCTCGGCGGCGCCGGGGTAATACGGGACGAAACGGAGCGTCGCGTAAAAGGCGTTCGATGCGCGACAGCAACGCCTGTCGCCGGTCCCATTGCGCCGGCAGGATCAGAATCTGCGGCGCGACGCAGTTGAATCCGGCGTTGTGCAGCTTGGCGGACGCGACGTTAGCGGCTGCGGCAGCGACGTCGGCGTCGCTCCAGCGATCCGGAACGACGATCGTCGGCGTCACGTTGCCGAGCTCGCCGGTGACGCGCTTTTCCGATCCGGCTTCGGCAACGACTCGCTCGTAGGTTGTGAAACTGCCGGTGACGTGAACTCGGTCGACCAGCGGGTGGGCGGCCAAATACGCGCCGGCGGCCGCGTCCCCGCGCGTAATGGCCAGATATCCCTCTGTCGCGAGAGGCGCGAACGCCTCTTCGACGATCGGCGCCAGATCGTCGAGGAGCGGATTCAGCTTGAGGATGCACGCGTCGCCTTCCGCGACGAGAGCGTAGAGGGCGTCGAGTGGGCCGATCGACGTGATATTGCCGGCGCCCAGCACGAGCCCAACGCGGGGCTCCGCGTTGCGCCGCAGCACTGTCGGCGCGGCTCCGGGGCGGAGCCAGACTTCCGCGCGAACGCCCGGCAGGAGGAAACGGTCGTAGGCGTCTTCTGGAAAGACGCCGACGACGATCTGTCCTCCGGGGCGTTGGCGAACCGCCCGCGGATCCAGCGGAGGAGCGCCCGAGCGCTCTATCCGGCCCAGCGTGGCGATATAGCGGTTCAGCGCCGCCGCGAGCGCCCACGGGCCCGTCATCGCCTCTTCGCCCGCCGCCGGCGTTCCGGTGACTCCTTTTATCGCCGCCGCCGCTGCCGTCCAGTCTCGCGCGACGCGTCCGGTGGCATCACGGCACGCCGCCAAGAGCTCGATCTTACGAGAGACGGGGAGCGACGCCCAGCCGTGCGCGCCCGCGCGCAGGCGCGCGAGCCGGTGATCCAGCATGCGAGAAGATATCGTTCGCGTCGTACCGTAAGACGCATTCACGTGAGTCAGTTCGTCCATCTGCACGTTCACTCGGAGTATTCGCTTCTCGACGGAGCGTGCCGGATCGACCGCCTCTGCCGGCGGGCGGCCGAAGAAGGAGCGACGGCCGTGGCACTCACGGATCACGGCGTAATGTACGGCGCGATGGAGTTTTACTATGCGGCGCGCGAGCTCGGTCTCACGCCGATCCTGGGGTGCGAGGCGTACGTGGCACCGCGCGGGCGCTTGGACCGCACGGCTCGCGAGGAGGCGCACGTCACGCTGCTCGCCGCCGATCTGGTCGGCTATCGCAACCTGATCGCGCTGGTCTCGAAGGGCTTCCTCGAAGGCTACTACTACAAGCCGAGGATCGATCTCGAGCTGCTCGCGCAGCATCACGACGGCCTGATCGTGCTCTCCGGCTGCATGTCGGGCCTGGTCGCAGCACCGCTGCTGCGCAACGATTACGCCACGGCTTTGCGCAACGCCAAGACATACGTGGAGATCTTCGGCGATCGCTTCTACATCGAGGTGATGCGCCACGGCATGAAGGAGCAAGACACTATCAACGAGGGCCTCGTGAAAGTTGCACGCGAGCTTCAGCTGCCGATCGTCGCCACTAACGATTCGCACTATCTCGAGCAGAAGGATGCGCCGGCTCACGACGTGCTGCTGTGCATCGGTACCGGTAAGACCGTCTCGGACACGAACCGCATGCGCTTCTATTCCGATCAGTTCTATCTGAAGTCCGATCGCGAGATGCGCGAGCTCTGGAGCGACCTCCCCGAGGCCTGCGACAACACCCTGCGGATCGCGGAGCGAGTCGACATTCGGGTTCCCGAGAAGATCTTCCACGTGCCGCAATACCCCGTCCCTCAAGCACCCGAGCAGCAGGAGAGGAGCGACGCAGAATACCTGCGCGAGATCTGCGAGATCGGACTGCTCGAGCGCTACGGGGCGGAGCGCGGCGCCGGCGATCCCGCGCTCCGGGCGCGGCTCGACTACGAGCTCGACGTGATCACGACGATGGGATTCTCGTCGTACTTCTTGATCGTCTGGGACTTCGTGAAATACGCCCGTGACCGCGGCATCCCGGTCGGCCCGGGGCGCGGCTCGGCCGTGGGATCGCTCGTCGCGTACTGCCTCCGGATAACGGACCTCGACCCGCTGCACTTCGATCTCCTGTTCGAGCGCTTCCTCAATCCCGAGCGCATCTCGATGCCGGACATCGACACGGATTTTTGCGTGGAGCGGCGCGACGAAGTGATCGAGTACGTCACCGAAAAGTACGGCAAGGATCGCGTCGCGCAGATCGTCACGTTCGGCACGATGGCGGCGCGCGCCGCGATCCGCGACGCCGGCCGCGCGCTGGGCGTGCCGCTGCCCGACGTCGACCGGATCGCGAAGCTGGTCCCCTCGGGGCCGGGCGGCATGCCGATAGCGCGGGCGATCGAGCAGATCGCCGAGGTAAAGGCGCTTTACATGACGCGGCCGGAGATTAGGAAACTGCTCGACACGGCGAAAGAGATCGAGGGGCTGGCGCGCAACGCCGGCACGCACGCCGCCGGCGTCGTGATATCGGCGGGCCCCCTGACGGACTACACTCCGCTCGTGCGGTTCGGTGACGGCGGCGTCAACACGCAGTACGACATGGACTGGATCGAGCGCATCGGCCTGCTAAAGATGGACTTCCTGGGCTTGCGCAATCTGACCGTCATGCAGAACGCCGTCGAGGAGATTCGCCGGACGATAGACGCCGACTTCGATCTCAGCGCCGTTTCGTTCGACGACACGAAGACCTACGAGATGCTGGGGCGGGGCGAGACGATGGGCGTGTTCCAGCTCGAGTCGGAAGGCATGAAGCGCGTGTGCGGCGAGCTGCGGCCGTCGCGCTTCGAGGACATCATCGCGCTCGTCGCGCTTTACCGCCCGGGACCGATGGATTGGATCCCGCAGTACATCGCGAACAAGCACGGGCGCTCCAAACCGAAATACTTGCACCCCAAGCTGGAGCCTATCTTGGCGGAGACGTACGGCACGCCGGTTTACCAGGAGCAGGCGATGCAGATGGCTCGCGACATCGCGGGCTTTTCGATGAGCGAGGCCGATGAGCTGCGCAAGGTGATCGGCAAGAAGCAAAAGGAGAAGATTCCGTTCTACCAGGAGAAGTTCGTAGCCGGCGCGGCGGCGACGTCCACGATCGACCGGCCGCTGGCGGAACGGCTCTTCCATTTCATCGAGCCGTTCGCCGGTTACGGCTTCAACAAGTCGCACGCGGCGGCGTATGCGCTGATCGCCTATCAGACCGCGTACCTCAAGGCGAACCATCCGCTGCAGTACTTCGCGGCGCTGATGACGTCCGTCAAAGACAAGACCGATAAGCTGGTCGAGTACATCGACGAGGCGAAGACGGTTGGGATCGACGTGCTGCCGCCCGACGTCAACGAATCGCTCGTCGACTTCGCAGTCGTCGGGAACGCGATTCGCTTCGGGCTGGCCGCGGTGAAGGGCATCGGCGAGGCCGCGGTACGCGCCATCATCGAGACGCGCGAGACGAACGAACGGTTCGTCGATCTCTTCGACCTAGCGGGACGCGTCGACGCGAAGCAGGTCAACCGCCGCGCATTCGAGGCGCTGATCAAGTGCGGCGCGCTCGACGGGATCCCAGGGAACCGCGCGCAGAAACTCGCCGCACTCGACACGGCGCTCGAGCTCGCGGCGCGGACGACGCGCGACGCGGAGCTCGGCCAGGTGTCGCTGTTCGGCGACGCACAGGATCAGGCGCCGACACTCGCGCCGAAGCTGCCCAACGTGGCGGCGCCGACCACGCGTGAAATGCTCACGTGGGAGCGCGAGACACTCGGCATCTTCGTCTCCGGTCATCCGCTTGCGGAGGTCGCGCCCGCGCTGGCGCGGACGGGCGCGATGCCGATCAAGGATCTGCAGAACGCTCCGGACGATGCCGCCGTCACCGTCGCGGGCTCGGTCGCGAGCGTGCGCCGGACGCTGACGAAGGCGGGCCAGCAGATATTGATCGCGCAGGTCGAGGACACGACCGGGGTGTGCGACGTCGTCCTGTTTTCGAAGGGGTATCCGCAGCTGCATCATCTCTTCGAAAACGATGCGATCGTCATCGTCAAAGGGCGGCTGCGGCTGCGCGAACGCCCCGGCGCCGCGCCGGGCGACGAGCCGCGCATCGAATGGTCGGTGGCCGCGAACGACGTGACGCGGTTCGTGCCGCCGCCGATCGCGGTCGTCCCGCAAGGTGCCCGCGGCTGGCACGTGGACGTCACCGATCGCGAGCAGATCGATCGGCTCGCGCGGCTGATCGACGAGTGGCCGGGCGAGGTGCCGGTCGTCATGCACGTGCAGGGGCGCTCGCAGCGCGTCGGGCGCGCGATCGCCAACGACGTGCGCGTGCGCGGTGAGCTCGAACGCATCTTCGCGCCGCAAGGCGTGCGCGAAGGCACGTTGGACACCTACGGATGAACGTCATCGCCGCCTCGGACTCCGCGGCCCTTGCCGGGATCCTGGATGCTGCGTGGGATCCTCCCGCCGGCCTCGTAGCGGACGTAGCGGAGATCCTCGCCGATGTGCGCGAGCGCGGCGACGCCGCCGTCGTCGACCGCACGCGCCGCTACGACGACGAAGGCTACGGAGCATCGAGGCTGCGCGTGCCGATTCCGATGCTGGAGGCCGCGCGGGCGCTGGTTACGCCGGAAGTCGCCGCCGCACTCGAGCTCGCGAGAATACGGATAGCGCGCTTTCACGAGCGCCAGCGGCAGCCGGACGTCGCGTACGTCGAGGAGGATGGTTCGCGCTACGCGGTCAGGCGGCGGCCGCTGCGCTCGGTCGCGGTCTACGCGCAGCGCAGCAGTCCCGCGTGTGCAGTTCTGATGGGTGCTGTTCCGGCGAAGATCGCCGGTGTCGCACGCGTCGTCGTCCTGACGCCGCCTAGGGCCGACGCGCTCCTCGCGCCGGTGCTTTTTGCGTGCGCGCTGTCGGGGGTCGATGAGCTCTATGCGGTCGGCGGCGCGCAGGCCATCGCTGCGGCGGCATACGGCACCGGTTCGGTTCGTTCGGTCGAAAAGATCGTGGGGCGCGGCGGAATATGGACGACCGAGGCCAAGCGCCAGGCGTTCGGGCGCTGCGGGATCGACTCGCTGGCGGGACCCGCCGAAGTGCTGATCGTCGCGGACGAAGGGGCGAACAGCGAATATGTCGTCGGCGAGCTGCTCGCGCAGGCGGAGCGTCGCGGCGTGACGCGCCTCGCCGTTCTGTCTGAGTCGCGTTCGCTGCTCGAGGCCGTCGCGCAGCTGATCGATACGCTCGATCTGCGCACGCTCGAGCGCAGCGAGCTCGTGAGCGCGACAATCTCGAACCACTGCCGCTTGATTGCTGCGAACGATCGCCGCGAGCTCTTTGACGTGCTCAATCGATTCGCACCCGCCTACCTCTGCTTGCAAGTGCGCGACGCGACACCGTATCTAGAGCACGTCATGGCTGCCGGCATCGTGTTCGTCGGCGACATGACCCCGCTGGTCAGCGGAGAGTATCTCGCCGGGAGCAGCCGCGTCGCTCCCACCTCGGGAACCGCGCGCTTCGCGTCCAGCCTCACTCTGAGCGACTTGACGCACAGCATCACCGTAGTGGAGAACAGCTCCGATCGCATGACGAGCGACGCAGATCTCCTCGCGGCGCTGGCTGAATCCGAGGGGCTGCCGCACCACGCGCACACCGCTCGATTGCGGAGCGGCAGTTGAGGCTGCCGCCTCGGCTCGTCGCGTTCGACCTCGACGGGACCCTGGTCGGTCGCGATCTGACGATCTCGCCGCGCGTTCGGCAGACGATAGCGCGAATGCGCGACGCGGGGGTCGCGGGATGCCTCGTCACGGGGCGGATGTATCGCTCGACGCTTCCGTTCGTGCGCGAGCTGCACTTCGACGCGCCCGTGATCTGCTATCAAGGCGCGGCGATCATCGACCCGGCAACAGACGACGTGCTCGATCACGTCGCGCTCTCGAACGAGAACGTTCGAGAGCTCATCGCGGCGGCGGAAGCGGATCGCATGCACCTACAGCTCTATCGCAACGACGAATACTACTGCGAGGCGCGCAACCGATATTCCGAGTTGTACGCCTCGCTGGCGATGACCGAACCGGTGATCGTGCCGTCGTTGCGCGAGGCCTTCGCGTACAGCCCGGCCACGAAGGCCGTCGTCGTCGCCGACGCGCCGGCGGCGCAGCGTTACGCGGAGCGGCTCTCGGAGCGCCTGCGCGGCCGTGCCTACGTGACTCGCAGCCTGCCGGAGTTCGTCGAGGTGCTCGATCCGACGGTCGACAAGGGGGCCGCGCTGCGGTTCGTCGCAAAGCGGCTCGGCATCGCGGCGGACGAGACCCTTGCGATCGGAGACTCGTGGAACGACGCGCCGCTGCTGCGGGCTGCGGGCTTCGGCGTCGCGATGGGCTCGGCGCCGCCCGAGTTGCGCGAGATTGCTGACGCTTGCGTGGACGATCTCGCTCACGACGGCGTAGCGCAGGCGCTCGAAGCCTATGTGCTGAGGGCGGCGTGACGGCGCGCAGGCGCAAACGCTCGGCCGCCGCGCGCATTCGTCCGTTCTGGGTGCCGATCGGGCTGGCCGGGCTCGCCGCGGTGGCCGCCGGCGCGTTCGCGGCTACCTGGTCCGGTTTCGATCCGAAGAACGTGCAAGTCACCGGAAATCGCAGGGTCTCGACGGCTCAAATCCTGCGCGTCGCCGGCATCGCGCCGCACATCAGCATTTGGCTGCAACCCACTAGAGCGATTGCGCGGCGAATCGAGTCAATTCCCTACGTCGGCACGGTCTGGATTCACCGCGTTCCGCCGGCGTCGTTGCGCATCGCGGTAGCGGAACGCGAACCGTTCGCGATCTTAGACAGCTGGCCGGAGGACGCGGTCGTCGATCGCAACCTTCGGGTGCTCGAAGCGGCGACCGGTGACGAGTCGCTGCCCGAGTTGATCGTGCGGCCGGATATCGCCCTGCGCCCGGGGGCGTTCGTCGTGACGCACGACGCTGCCGAACTGCGGGACGCGTACGAGGCCATGGCTACGAGGCAGATCGTGCCGCGGTCGCTCGCGCTCGACCGCTACGGCGGTCTCGTCGTTACGCTGCGCGACGGCCTGCGGGTGCTCATCGGGCAGCAAAACGATCTGGGGCAAAAACTCACGCTGGTCGACGCGATCCTCGCGCAAATCGTGCGCGGGCAGCGCCGCGTCGCGGCGATTGACGTGCGGGCGCCGTCGGCGCCCGTGATCGTGTATCGGTAAGTGCGGTTTAGTGGCTGGTGAGGTCGGCGTAGACGACCACTTCGCCCTTGATGAGCGAGAGCTTGATCTGGTCGTTCGTCTGGATTTTCGAAAAATCTACGCTGGCCCGCCCCGCAGGCAAGGTGGTTTCCTTGCCGTCGATGACGACCTGCACGTGCTTCGCGTCGACGACTTTTTCCACCGTTGCCGTGTACGTGCCGTCCGGGAAGCTCGCCGGATCCACCATCGCCGCTCGCGCGCAAAGCGGAGCTAGGCATCCGGCCAAGAGGGCAAACGAGAACACGATGTTTTTCAAGAGTCCGGCTCCTACGATGTGCAAACGGTTAAGAACGAATCATAGCGCAACTTCGCCGACCGTTCTAGTGGTAGCGGCGAAGGCCCTTATGGGATTTCTTTGAGCTCTTTTTGATTTGCCCTTCGCGCCGGAACCGAAAGCTCTGCAGGCATACACAGGTTCTCCACCGCCCGCTACGGTTGTCCTCAAGGAGATGCCCGAGTGCTCGCCAAGGAGTGCAAGCCGGACTGGGTCCGGGCTATCGATAGTAGGAATTGGCGGCGAGAACCACAATATGTCGTGGTTAATGAAGCACGAGACCGTATGCGGGCTCGATATCGGGACGACCAAAACCTGCACTGTCGTCGCGGTCGCCGGCCCCACCGGGCTCGAGATCGTCGGGATGGGCGAGGCGCCGTCCCTGGGAATGCGCAAAGGCGTCGTCGTCGACCTTGACGAGACCATCAAATCCATCGAAGCGGCGACCGAGAAGGCTGAGCGCATGGCCGGCATCCATTTCGGCGAGGTCGTCGTGGGGATCACCGGAGATCACATCCGCAGCACCAATAATCGGGCTGTCGTCGCCGTCTCCGGCGAGGATCGCGAGGTTACCACCGGCGACGTGCGCCGCGTTATCGACGCGAGCAAGATCATAAACTTGCCCAGCGACCGGCAGATCATCCACGCGCTTCCGCGCTACTTCACCGTAGACGGCCAGGAGGGCGTAAGCGACCCGATCGGGATGGCCGGCGGAAGGCTCGAAGTCGATACGCACATCATCACGGGGAGCACGAGCTTCATCACCAACGTGCTCAAGTGCGTCCAGCGCGCAGGTCTCGAGACGATGGGCGTCGTCTTCGAGCCGCTGGCGAGCTCCGCAGCCACGCTGCAGCAGGAAGAGAAACAAGTCGGAGTCGTGCTGCTCGACATCGGCGGCGGCACGACGGACATCGCCGTCTACTCGCTCGGCAGCGCGATCTACACCGCCACGATTCCGGTGGGCGGCAACGTGCTCACCAGCGACATCTCGCTCGGTCTCAAGACGACGCTGGCGGAGGCCGAAGACGTCAAGAAGCGGCTGGGCGCGAGGCAAGGCGACGAGAGCTTCGCCGTACGCACGCTCGACGGTCGCTCGACTCGGGAGCATACGACCGCGGAGCTGAGGCAGATCGTCGTGCCGCGGGTCGTCGAGACGCTGCGCATGGCGCGGCAGAAGATCGTCGACAACGTTCCGCGCGATCTCGTGCTGGGCGAAATTGTCATCACGGGGGGCGGTGCGCTGCTGCCCAACATCGAACCCCTGGCCGAAGAGGTCTTTGGTCTGCCGGTGCGGATCGGGACGGCGAACACGATCGGAGGTCTAACCGACGCGATGACCGCTCCCCAATACGCCACGGCGGTCGGGCTCGTTCTCTTCGGCCACAACGGCGACCGTGACGACGCGATGCGCGTCGGACGGCGACGCGGCGGGATAGTGGCGCGAGCCCAGCGCTGGCTGGCGGACCTGTGGACCTAAATCTCTTTCATCGAACGGAGGAACCCCTAGCAATGGCTGAAGTGCGACGTTCTGTATCGGAGCCGGAACACGCGGCGACCATCAAAGTCATCGGCATCGGGGGCGGCGGTTGCAATGCCGTCAACCGAATGATCGCGGCCGGTCTCTCCGGAGTCGACTTCTTCGCCGTCAATTCCGACGTGCAAGCCTTGCGCGGCGCGCTCACTGAGAACCGCGTCCATGTGGGAGGCGGTCAGACGCGCGGCCTCGGCGCCGGCGCGAACCCGACGCTGGGGCGCGAAGCCGCCGAAGCGTCGCGGGAAGATTTGGGGCTGATCTTGGAAGGTGCCGACCTCGTGTTTTTGACCGCCGGGATGGGCGGCGGGACGGGCACCGGCGCGGCGCCGGTAATCGCTGAGCTCGCGCGCGAGTCCGGAGCACTCACGATCGCCGTCGTCACGAAGCCGTTCGCGTTCGAGGGCAAGAAGCGCATGCAAATTGCGGAGAACGGGATCGCGGAGCTCGAGGCTAAGGTCGACACGCTGATCACGATTCCCAACGAGCGAATCCTCCAGGTCATCGAGAAGAAGACGCCGCTCAACGAGGCGTTCTCGTACGCCGACGACGTGTTGCGCCAGGGCATTGCGGGAATCAGCGACCTCATCACGCAGCCGGGTCTGATCAACCTTGACTTCGCCGACGTCAAGACGATCATGACCGACGCCGGGTCGGCGATGATGGGCATCGGCGAGGGAAGCGGCGAGCATCGCGCGGCCGACGCCGCCCAGAAGGCCATCGCGTCACCGCTGCTCGAGACGACGGTCGAGGGCGCGCACGGCGTGATCTTTAACATCACCGGCGGCCCGGACATGGCGATGTACGAGGTGAACGAGGCTGCGGAAATGATCAGCCGCGCCGTCGATTCGGAGGCGCAGATCATCTTCGGCGCGTCGATCGATCCATCGATGTCCGGAAAGGTCCGGGTCACCGTGCTTGCGGCCGGATTCGGCACGCGCCGCGGTTACCGCGCGGCGCAGTCGGGATACGCATTCGATACGGGGAGACTCGACGCGGTGGCGCCGGTGACGATGGACGACATCGACGTGCCGGCGTTCCTGCGTTATCGCGGCTAAGCCCGGCGGAGCCCGCGTTCCGAGTGTTGTCGGAACCGATGAACGCTAGCCAGGCACAGGAAAGGGTCCGCGTGGAGGCGCTGGACGCGATACTTGGCGTCGCGCTGCAAGTCTTAGACGACGGGTTCGTGCGCGTCGTCGATTACATGGGCGGCGATAGGTCGATCGTTCAGGCGGCTCGCGTTTCGTACGGAGCAGGGACGAAGCGAATCTCCGAAGATCGCGGCTTGATTCGCTACCTCATGCGTCATCGGCACACGACGCCGTTCGAGATGTGCGAGATCAAACTGCACGTTCGAGTGCCGATGGATTGCTGGCGACAGTGGATCAGGCACAGAACGGCGAGCGTCAACGAATATTCTACGCGGTACTCCCTCGCCATAGATGCGGCGCAATCGACCCCGGAAGGCGACTGGCGCCGTCAAGCGGCGCTGAACCGGCAAGGCAGCGACGAAGCCATCGACGTCGACACGGGGACTACGCTGTCGGAGAGAGAGCGGCAGCTCCAGGAACTTGCGCGGCAAGTTTACGAGGAGCGCATCGCGGCGGGCGTCGCCCGCGAGCAAGCTCGAAAGGACCTGCCGATTTCGACCTACACCGAAGCGTACTGGAAGATCAACCTTCACAACCTCCTGCATTTCCTGATGCTGCGCATGGATAGTCACGCGCAGGAAGAGATACGCAGTTACGCCAGGGTAATCGGTCGGAAAGTCGTAGCGGTTTGGTGTCCATTCGCGTGGGAGGCTTTCGTCGACTACGAACTTGAATCGATCCGGCTTTCCCGGCTGGAGAGAAAAATAGTGCGCCTGCTCAGTGCGGGGGAGCCCGCGGCGGCGATATCGGAATTAGAGAACGCCGGCCTCCTCAAGAGAACGGCCGAGGGTCTTGCTCGGAATCGTGAACGTGCCGAGCTGGAAGAAAAGCTGAGAGAGTTCTGCATCGACGTCCCGTGGCTTTAGGCGAGCGGACCGATCGATGATGGGGCGCACCCTGTGGGGTCTCGGGCCACTCTACCACAGCTACCGCCTCTTTGGGGTTAACAATGAGCAACGCCCTGAGTACGCCGTCAACCAACGGGTCAAAGAGCCGATCATCTTAGGCCACATCGCGCTCGCGCTGGGGAAAAGCCGGCGATCCATCGACGACGCCGTCTCGTTCGCGGAGCTGTTTTGCGCCGACGGCTACTACGCGATGCTGGCGGCGTGGCTGGGGGCGTCACCGTCGGTCGGCATCGACAACGATCGGGACGGATTCAGCAAACCCGTGACCCAGATCGCGCGCCGCCTGGGGCTGAGCGTGGAGTTTGCGCGGCGCGACGTGAACGACTTGAACGAGAGCGACGTTTACGACGTCGTCGCGAACGTTGGCGGGCTCTATCACGTGCGCGATCCCATCGACGTCCTGCGCAAGTCGTGGGCCCTGGCAAGACGCTACCTGATCGTGCAGAGTGTCGTCTCGCTGGCGAACGAGGGTGCGGATTACCTCGAAGCGCCGGCGCCGGGCTGGACTCATGGAAGCCGATTCAGCGCCGATTTTCTTTTCGGCGCGGTGCGCGCCGAAGGCTACCGCGTGATCGACTCGTCCCGCAACGTGCTAGAGGGCAACGAACGGCCGGAAGATCGCGGGAGCGTGTACATGCTCATCGAGAAGCGTCCGGCGTGACATCAGGTTTGCGCGCCGAGGCGAACCACGCCGTGGCGATGGTCGCGATTAGCCCTGCCCACGTCGGCACCTTGACGGCGAGCCACGTGAGGCTCACCCGGGGCAGCGCCTTCGCGTAGGCGATCCATGCCGCGCCGGCGAGATCGCTTGCGGCGAACGTGCCCGGCGTCGTTGCCACTAGCGGCGCGGGAGGGGCCAACTCGAGGAGGTATATGGCGGCGCCGACGCCGCCGAAGGTCGCGAGCGAGACGGACGCGCTCGTGCGCAGGCGCAGCAGCAGCGCTGCAACCACGAAGAGCGACGCTAAGAACAGCTTCTTGGTGATCCAAACGGGGATCCACGGTATCGCGAGAAGGCAGAGCGCGACGGCAACTATTTGGCGCGCGTTGCCGCGCAGCGTGAACGCCAAAACGAGCGCAGCGGGAATCGCGAACGGCAGGTCGACCATATGCACGTAGGGACCGCCGATTACGCTGCAGGCGGCGGGCATGAAGGCGATCATCTCGGCACGTGCGAGTCGTCCCTGCAGGCGGCGCCCGAGCCAGACGCCGACGACGAGCATGGCGGCGTAGGACGCGTCACCCAGGACGAGCGCCGCGTTCGCCGGGACAGCGAGCGTGGTGAGCAGATACGTCAAGCCGTACTGATACGGGTGTGCCACCTCGGCGGCGGCTTGCAGCGGGAGCACGCGCGACACGTATTCGACGGTCGCGCCCACGCCGACGGTGAAAACGCCGGCGCCGAGAAGAACGACCGCGGTCGCGATGAGGGGGATGCGGCTGCGGGGCAGCCAGAGCAGAAGCGCTACGCAGACCGGCAGGCCGAGATGCGGCTCGATCGCGACCAGCGCGCCGAGGACGCCGGCGATTGCGTCGCGCCCTCGGGCGAGCGCGACGCCGCATAGGACCAGTGCCAGGAGCGCGAATGGCACGACTTGGCCGGCGTCGAGCAACACGTAACCCGCGGGAAGCAGTAGCGCGGGCGCAGCCGCCTCGAGCGGAACCAGCGCACCCATCGCGACGATGGTGGCGATCACCGCCGCCGCGATCGCAACGGCGGCCAACTGCCGCGCGGTCGCGTAGTTCAGGCGCGCCGCGAGCATGAAGGGCGGAAAGTCGTACGGAGGCAGCGGCGCGGGCGTTACGCGCGCCGGATCGTTGCGATAGATGGCGCCGGTGTCGACCGCGTGCTCGCAGCGGTGGAGCGGCTCGTAGCGATAGGGATCGGCGCCGGTGTCGAGCGCCGCGCCCGCGCAGTAAAAGTCGGCGAAGTCGTAGAGCTGCCGCCAGGGAAGCGCGTCGCCGAGGCGCGCGACGTCGCGAATTGCCGCGGCGGCCAGCAGAGCGAGCGCCACGAGCACGATGCCGCGCGACGCTTTCATGCCGTTGGGTAATCGCTCCGTGGCTGCGACTCCTGCAGCGTGACGACCAGGGCCGCAACGAGCGCGGCCCACGCCGGTATCTTGATCGCGATCCACAGCATATCGGAAGAGGCGCGCCGGGCGGTGTAGTCGCTCCAGGCCGCCTCGGCAAGCGCAGCCGCCGGATAAGGCTGCGTTATTGCGGCGGGGACGGGCAGATGGGGCGGGTGGAGCTCGAACAGATACAGCGCGACGCCGATTGCGCAGAAGATCAGCACCGCGCTCCAGCGCTCGACGCGCAGACGCAGCAGGATTACCGCGCAAACGAACATGCTCGCCAAGAACAGCTGCTTTATGCCCCACACGGCGATCCACGGAATCGCCAGCACGCAGAGCGCCGCCGCGAACGCGGATTGCGCGCGGCCGCGGGTACTCGCCGCGAGCACGAGCAGCGCGGGCAACGCGAAGCACAACTCCTCCTGGTGGACGAAGGCGCCGCCGATGACGGAGCAGAGCGCCGGCAGAAAGACCAGGAGCTCGCGGCGGTCGAGCGCCGCGGCTGCACGCGGTGCGGCGTACAATCCGATCGCCACGACGACGAGATAAGAAAGCGCTCCGCCGAGCCGCGCGAATGCCGCGGGCGCGTGCGCGTACGCGAGCAAATACGTGAGGCTGTACTGGAACGGGAAGCCGATCTCGGCGGCCGCGTGCGCCGGGAGCACGCCGGTGACGTACTGCACGAGCCCGCCTACGCCCACTAGGGTTACGGCGACGAGCGCGAGGGACGCGGCGGCGAGCAGAAGCGCTAAGCGTGCTCGTGGAACGAAAACAATCGTCGCAACCATCACCGCCACGCCGAGGCTCGGCTCGACGGCGGTCAGCGCGGCCGCGACGCCGGCGGGGGCGTAGCTATCCCGCCGCAGCAGCCAGCCGCAGCCGGCGAGCGCGAGCAGCGCGAAAGGAACGATCTGCGCGGTGTTGAGCGAGGCGAACAGGGCCGACAGAAGCAGCGCCGCCGCGACGACGACGATCGGCACGCCCAGACCTGCGATCGTGGCCACGCACAGCGCGACCGCAGCGACGATCGCGACCGCATCGATGTCGCGGGCAGCGCCTGGCGACAGCCGTGCGAGGGCCATGAATGGAACGAAATCATAGGGAGGCTGCGGGGCGGGAAACGCAAGCGCCGGATTCGTTTGAAAGATTCGATCTCGCAGCGACGCGCCGGCGTTCACGAGATGCTCGCAGCCGTGCAACGGTTCGTAGGTGTACGGGCTTGCGTGCCGATCGATCACCGATCCCGCGCAATAGAAGTCGGCGAACTCGTCCATAGTTTTCCAGGGCAGCGCACCGTCCAGCCGGCTCAAGTCGCGTAATGCGGCGATGGCCAACAATCCGACGAGCACGCCGAGGACCAGACGGTTCCGCTCCTTAACGACGACGATCTCGCTCAATCCCTATCTACTTTCGTAACTCGACCGGAAACCATTCCGCATCGCGCGTACGCGGCGTCTACGCCATATTGCGCTTTGAGGTCGCGTGGTGTATAACGAGGGAACCGGGGCGGCGCCTCCGCGCGGTCACGGATTTTTGGCGAACGAAGCTGAGGTTTGGGTGTGGCTCTTTGCTTTCGTGCAACGCCGTTGCGCCGCGAGCGCATCGTCGCGGATTACTGGTACCTATGTCGGCGCGCAGCGCGCCGCTTCATGCGGCCGGGTCTCGATCGCGCGGATCTCGAGCAGATCGGCGCGATCGGTCTGATCAAGGCCGTCGATCGTTATGATTCCCGGCAGAGCGCGCCGTTCGAGGCGTATGCGTGGCTCCTAATCGTCGGCGAGCTGATGCACTACGCGCGGGACGGCGAGCGCGTGCTGCGCGCACCGCGGAAAGTTCGCGACTTGGAGCGGCGCTGGGCGATCGCCGAGCGCGAGCTCTGGACGCTGCTCGGTCGCGAGCCGCACGACTCCGACGTCGCGCTGCTAACGCATGCGACGCCCGCGGAGGTTCGCGAGATTCGCGCATATCGTGCGAGCAGTCGCGTCGTCTCTCTGGAGCTGCTGCACGACGCGGAACGCGGGGTCGGGCAGTACGCCATCGAGGACGTTCTGGACCGGCTCACGGTAGAAAACATCCTCGAAGGTCTTTCGCCGCTCGAGCGGCAGATCGTGCGCTCGATTCACCTGGATGGCGCCACCGTCGTGGAGCTCGCAGCGCGGCTCGGATACTCGCGCCGGCACGTGACTCGCCTGCATCGCGGCGCGCTCGAACGGCTGAAATCCTTGGCGAACCTAGTGAAGTAGGCTCCGATTGGGCCGCCGAAAGGGATCGCGTCATGTTTCGCTATCTCACTGCGGGCGAATCGCACGGGCCGGCGCTGGTCGGGATACTCGACGGCATTCCCGCTCATCTGCGGCTGGACGTCGGTGCGATCGACGCGACGCTCGCGCGGCGACAAGGCGGCTACGGGCGCGGTGCGCGGATGAAGATCGAGCAGGATCGGGTCGAGTTTTTGGCAGGATTGCGGGGCGGCGAGACGCTGGGCTCGCCCATCGCGGTGGTCGTGCGCAATCGAGACTACGATACGCCCAAGGTGCGCGCTCTGATGGACCCGCTCACCGGAGCGGGCGAACCGCTAACGAATCCGCGTCCGGGACACGCGGACTACGCCGGTGCGCTCAAGTATCGACAGCGCGACCTGCGAAACGTCTTGGAACGGGCGAGCGCGCGCGAGACGGCGATGCGAGTCTGTCTCGGTGCCGTCTGCGCAGAGTTCTTGGCTGCGCTCGGCATCACGACGCGCAGCTACGTCACGCGCATAGGCGCGGTCGAGGCGCCCGAGCTCGAGGATTGGGATCAAGCCGACGTCGAGGAGAGCGACGTTCGTTGCCCGCATCCCGAGGCCGCGCAGGCGATGATTGCGGCGATCGACGCGGCAAAGGCGGCCGGCGACTCGCTCGGCGGACGGTTCCTGATTCGCGTCGACGGGTTGCCGGTCGGCGTGGGGAGCAATCGGCAGCCGAATCAACGGCTCGACGGCATTCTGGCCGGCGCCATCGTCGGTATGCAGACGGTCAAGGCGGTGGAGATCGGGCTCGGCGCCGGCGTCGCCGCGACACCGGGTTCCCGAGCCCACGACGTGTTTGCGCTCGAGGGTGAGGGCGTCGTGCGCCGGAGCAATCGCGCGGGCGGAATCGAGGGCGGCATGAGCAACGGGGAACCGGTCGTCGTCCGCGTTTCGGTGAAGCCGATCCCGACGCTGACGAAGGCCTTGCCGTCGGTGAATCTTCATCAAGGCACCGATGCGCCGGCCACGATCGTTCGCAGCGACGTGTGCGTAGTACCCGCGGCCGCGATCGTCGCCGAGGCGATGGTTCGGCTCGCGTTGATGGAGCCGGTGCTGGAAAAGTACGGCGGCGACTCTATGGAAGAGACGCTCGACAACGTGCGTCGCAGCCGCGAGGCTGCCGGACGCCTCTTTGCGCGCGAACGATGAAACGCCATGTGGCGTTGGTCGGCTTCATGGGATCCGGAAAATCGACGGTAGGACGACGACTCGCGCGGCGGATGGGATGCGCGTTCGTAGACACCGACGTCGTCGTGGCGCGCGAGCACGGCCCCGTGCCGGAGATCTTCGTGCAGGAAGGCGAGGCGGCGTTTCGGCGCTACGAACAGGCCGCGATCCGCGGCGCTCTCGAGAGCGCGGAACCGGTCGTACTCGCCTTGGGCGGCGGAGCACTCACGGTAGCGGCTAATCGCAACCTGTTGGCAGGCCGGGCGTATCGCGTCTTCATTCGCGCATCGCCCGAACAGGTGCTGGCGCGGCTGCGTAAGGCGAAGGAGATGCGGCCGCTGCTCGGAGATACGCCGACGCTTGCGACGATACGAGCGCTTTACGACAAGCGCATGCCGCAGTACGAGGTCGCGGACCACGTCGTCCGGGCCGATCGCCTGAGCGGCCGGCAAGTGCTCGATGACATCGTCGAGTGGCTGCGCAGCAGCCGAATAACGTTGGGACGATCGTGAGCAACGCTTCGGTCAACGACGACCTAGGCTATCCCATCGTCGTCAGCGAGGACGCGCGATCCGAGGTCTCGGCGTTCGCGCGCAAGGCGGGACGACGCACGATCGTGTTGTGCGATGCCAACCGCGTCGTTGCGGCGATCGCGCGCGGTATCGCGGCCGCCGCCGGAGCGGGAGCGCCGTTTGCGTTTGTTTTAGGCGAGCGGCGCAAGCGCCTGAGCACGGTCGAGCGTGTGCTCGACGCGATGCTGGAGGCTAGCGTTGAGCGTGACGCGCTCGTCATCGGCGTCGGCGGCGGCTTGGCGAGCGACGTCTTCGGATTCGCGTGCGCGACGTACATGCGTGGCGTGGCCTTCGCACACGTCGCGACGACGCTCGTCGCGATGGTCGACGCCGCGATCGGAGGAAAGACCGGCGTCAACTTGCGCGGCGGAAAGAATCTCGCGGGCTGCTTTCGCGATCCCGCGGGCGTGTTCTGCGACGTCGCGGCGCTGAGCACGCTGCCCGAGGCCGCGCTGCGCGAGGGCCTGGCCGAAGTCGTGAAGGCCGCAATCATCGAGGGTGGCGATCTCTTCGAGTGGCTCGAGGAGCTCTCGCCGCATCCGCTCGCGCGCTGGCCGTGGGCCGCACTCGTCGCCGAAGCGGTCAAGGTCAAGACCATGAGCGTGGCGGACGACCGGCTCGAGAGCGGCGCGCGGCAAGTGCTCAATCTCGGCCACACCTTCGCGCACGCCATCGAGCGCGCGTCGGGCTATCGGGTCACGCACGGTCAGGCGGTCGCGCTGGGTCTGCGCGCCGCGGGCCTGCTCGCGCTGCGGACGGGCCGGTTCAGCGAGGCCGAACATCTGCGGGTGCTGACGCTGTTGGCGTTGTTTGGACTGCCGCTCCACACGTCGCTCGACGGCGACGCGGTGCTCGCGGCGATGCGCCACGACAAGAAGACGCGCGCTGGCCGTCAACGGTTCGTCCTGCCGCGCGCGATCGGCGACGTTGAGTACGGTGTGGAATGTGCGCCGGCGAGCGTGCGCGCTGTACTGCGCAGGCTGCAAAAATCCCCCGGAACCAAAGGGGATCTCTGATTCGCGCCGTTGATGCGCTGCCGGCAATTCGCTCGTCGCGTTTCGATTTGCCGCTAACCTACGACGCGGGAACGCTGGACCTGGCGGTCGGCGACGTCGTGCGCGTTCCGCTCGGGGGCCGCGACGCCGTCGCATTTGTCGTCTCGCCGGTGCGCGAGTGGGGCGAACCGGAGCACGCGCTCAAGGCGGTGCGCCAGCGGCTGGACGTCCCGCGGGCATTCGATGAAACCGGCCTGCACCTCGCGAAGTTCGTCGCCGAGCAGTACTTGTGCACGCTGGGCGAGGCGCTAAACGCGGTCGTGCTCGCGGACGCGGTTCCGCGCATACGCGATTCGTTCGTGCTCGGCCCGCGGCCCAACCCGCGGCGGTTTCCGTCGGTGCCGGCTCGACTGATCCGGCTGATCTGGGAAGAGTTTCCCGACGGCTTCGCGCTCGAACAGCTGCTGCGCCACCCGGAGGCTCGTCGCGCCGCCGACCGGCGCGCGCTCCTCGTACACGTGCGCGCCCTCGTACGATCCGGAGTGCTGCAGCGCGAGCGCCGGCTCGTGGAACCGCGTACGTCGGAGTATCGCGTGCGCACGCTCTCGCTCGGTGACGGCGCGATCGCGGGGAAAAAGGCGCAGGCGTTGATCGCGTTCGTACGGGCGCAGCGCGAAGTAGCCCGCGCCGATGCGCTGCTCGCCGGCTTTAGCAACAGCGTGATCGCGCGTGCGGTTCGCGTGGGTGCCCTGCGCGAGCATTACGAGCGGCCGAAGCCGAGCCGGCGATCCCGCACCGCTGCGGACCCGATCGCGTCGCCTACGCCGGAGCAGGAGCGCGTCCTGGAATGGATCGACGCGGCGCTCGAGCGGGGTGGTTTCGATGCGGCGCTGCTCCACGGCGTGACCGGAAGCGGCAAGACCTTCGTGTACACCAAGGCGATCGAGCGCGTCGTAGGACAGGGGCGGCGCGCCATCGTGCTCGTGCCGGAGATCTCGCTGACGCCGCAGGCGGCGCAGCGATTCGAAGCGGCATTCGGCGATCGCGTCGCGGTGCTTCATTCGGCGCTGTCGCAGCGTGAGCGCTTCGATGCGTGGCAGGCGTCTGGGCGCGGCGAGATCGACGTGGTGGTGGGGGCGCGCAGCGCCGTATTCGCTCCTTTGCGCGACGTGGGATTGCTCGTCGTCGACGAGGCTCACGATCCGTCGTACCGGCAGGAGACGGTGCCGCGCTACAACGCGGTGGAGGTCGCCCGGGAGCGCATGCGCTGTGAGCGCGGGCTGCTCGTGCTCGGGAGCGCCACGCCGTCGCTGGAGAGTTACGCTGCGGCGGAGCGCGGGCAGGTCGTGCGTCTGGAGATGCACGAGCGCGCGACGGCGCAGCCGCTGCCCGAGGTCCGCATCGTCGATCTGCGTAAGGAGTTCGAGGTCGGCAATCGCGGGATCTTCGGCAGCGCGCTCGTACAAGCGATCGGCGAGCGGCTGAAGCGCGGCGAGAAGAGCCTGCTCTTCGTGAATCGCCGCGGCAGCGCCGCGTCATTGATTTGCCGCCGCTGCGGAACGACGCCCGAGTGTCCGCGCTGCAGCGTCGCGCTCTCCGTGCATCGCGCCGAGCGGTTGTTGCGCTGCCACTACTGCGATTATCAGGCAGGGATTCCGCGCGTATGCTCGGCGTGCGGGTTCGAGGGCATCGTGGAGCTGGGGATCGGAACGGAGCGGGTCGTCGAAGAGGTGGCGCGCCTGTTTCCGAAGGCCCGCGTGCTGCGCATGGACTCGGACACGACGACGCGCGTCGGCGACCATGCGCGCATCCTCGCAGCGTTCGAGTCCGACGGCGACGTGTTGGTCGGAACGCAGATGGTGGCCAAGGGGTTGGACTATCCGACCGTGACGCTGGCGGCAGTCGTGGCCGCGGATCTCGGCCTGCACCTCCCGGATTTTCGCGCGGCCGAGCGCAGCTTCGCGCTAATCGCGCAGGTCTGCGGGCGCAGCGGCCGGGGCCGGCGCGGCGAGGCGATCGTACAGACATACGCACCGGAACATCCGGCCATACGCTTCGCGGCGCAACACGACTACGAGGGCTTCGCGGAAGCGGAACTGCAGGAGCGGAACGCAGCGGGATTTCCTCCGGCGCGGCGACTCGCATACTTGGGCGTCATCGGGCGCGACCGTCGACGCGTCACGGAACGCGCCGCGCGTTACGCGGCGCAGCTGCGCGAGGCGGAGTTCGTGGAGGTCTTGGGGCCGGCCCCCTACCCGATCGTTCGCGTCAATAACGAATGGCGCTACCGAATCGTCCTTCGAACGACGAAGCCTGCAGCATTGCGAGATCTGATTCGCGCGGCGATTCTTCCGCTCGCCAACGCTGACCGCGCCACGCGGCTCGCGATCGCCATCGACCCCTGAGCGGGGCCCTATCGCAGTTTATTTCTTCGCGCGGCCGGATTTGGTTTTGGCGCTCTTCGACGGAGCGACGGCGACGCGTTTGATGGCCTTGGCGAGCCGCGCCTTTTTGCGCGCCGCTTTGTTCGGGTGCACGATTCCCTTGGAGGAGGCCTTGTCGAACGCGCTCTCGACGGAACGAGCTGCGTCGGGCTCTCTCGATGCGACGGCGCCCTTGAAGAGCGTCTTCAGGCGGCTCTTGACGGCCTTGTTAAGCGTCTCGCGCCGTTCGGATTGGAGCACCCATTTTTCGGCGGCCTTGATGTTCGGCAAGAAGAGTTCCTTTTAGTGGAAGGGGTGGCGACAACGGCGTGTATCATAGCAGTTGCACGCGAGCGATGTCCACCGTGGCGCTAGCTTGGTTCGAGGAGGATCTTGCGGTAGCTGGCGTAGCGGCTGGCCGCGATACCTCCCGCAGCGACCGCGGCCTGGACCGCGCAGCCCGGCTCCTGCAGGTGGGTGCAGTCGCGAAACCGGCAGCGGGTCGCGGGCTCGCACATCTCGCGAAAGGCGGGGGCCAGCGTCTGCGCGTCGATTGCCCCCAGGCCGAACTCGTTGATCCCGGGGCTGTCGATGAGGAAGCCCGCGGGCAGCCGATAGAGGCGCCCCGCCGTGGTGGTCTGGCGGCCCAGCCCGTGGCGGGAGACGGCGCCGACCTGCGTGTCGCCGCCGAGCGCCCTGAAAATCGTGCTCTTGCCCACGCCGGAGTTGCCGACCAGCAGCGCGCGGCGGTCGCGGATCAGCTCACGGAAGGCCTCGAGGTTCTCGCCGGTCTTGGGATTGAGGCGCATCGTCGAATAGTCGAGTCCCCGATAGAACGCCGTCAGGCCGGCGGTCACCTCCGGATCTCCCAGGTCGGGCTTGGTGAAAATGACTGCGGCTGCGATGCCCTCGAGTTCGGCAAACGCCAGGAGTTGATCGAGCGTGACGAGACGAGGCGCCGGATTGGCAAGCGCGGTGACGGTGACGAGCAGATCGACGTTGGCGGCCATGGTTTTCGTTCGGCCGACCGCGCTGCGGCGTTCGAGCGTAAACCCACGCGGCTCGATGCGTTCGACGACCGTCTGACCGTCTTCCAACATGCGCACTTGGACGACGTCGCCGGGAACCGGCATAAAACGCTTGCCGCTCATGCGCCGCAGCTGCGCGAGGCGCGGCGCCGTTTCGCCGTCAATGGAAATCCACGCGGAGTTTTTTCCGGTCGAGACGACGAACGCGCGATGGAGCGTGGCTTATGTGACCTTGAGCATCGCTGGAACGCCCGACGAGCGGCAGCGCGCAGCTATCGACGAAACCGTTCGCGCGCAGGGCGGCCGGACGGCGTGGCGCGTGCATCCGAAGATCGGCCGTTCGTACGCGCTGATCGAAAGCGCCGTCCCCGTCGACGCGCAGTCGATCCGCTCGGTCTCGGGCGGCGAGGCGTACGCATCGGCGGTCATTGCTTTGGCAGTTTCCCCGGCCGTCCCGCAAGCCTTGCCGAGCGTACAGGAAGCGCTGGGCGGTCCGGGGCGCCCGGCCGGAGTTCTCGCCTGCCATCCGTTTCCCGGCGGCGCCGTGATCGAGTGGGATCCGGACGTGTCGAGCACCGCACTCGTGATGGGTCTCATCGACGTCGAGTTGCGGCGCTTCGCCAGCGGACGCACCGCGGAGGTGCTCGGGCCGCTCCCCAGGTCTGCGATCGCGAAGATCGCGGCGGACGGTCTGCAAGCTCCCGAGATACGGCTCGATCGCGTCTTGGAGGCACTGGTCGATGACGCTTAGCGCGCTGGGCCCCGTCGGAGTCTCGGACGTGATCGACGTCATCGCGACGAGCGTGTTGATCTATTACGTGTTGCTGCTGATCCGCGGCACGCGCGCGGTGCAGATTCTGATCGGGATACTCGTGGTCGTCGGGCTGCTCGGCATCGCGAATCTGCTCCACTTGTCCATGCTGGGAACGGTGCTGCGCCTGATCGTGGTGGGCGCGGCGGTCTCCATTCCGATCGTGTTTCAGCCCGAACTACGACGCGCGCTCGAGCAGATCGGTCGCGGTGGCCTCTTTCGGATGGAGGCTGCGGACGGCGAGCCGGGTTGGGGACGCCCGGAGGATCGGGCGATCGTAGTGATCGCGCGCACCGCATCGCTGCTCGCACGCAACCGCCGCGGCGCGATCCTCGTGATCGAGCAGCAGACCGGGCTCAAGGAGTATTGCGAGAGCGGGACGATGTTGCACGCCAACATCTCCGAAGAGTTACTGCTCTCGATCTTCGCGCCGGCATCGCCGCTGCACGACGGCGCCGTCGTGGTGCGCGAGGGCCGGATCGAGGCCGCGGGGTGCTTTTTGCCGCTGGCGGAGCAGCCGCTGACGAACCTGCGCATCGGGACGCGGCATCGCGCCGCACTCGGCCTGACCGAACAGACCGACGCCGTCGTGCTCGTGGTTTCCGAACAGACCGGCGCGATCACGATCGCCCGCGCAGGCAGGCTGTCGCGCCCCATCGATGACGAACAGCGGCTCGTCAGAATGCTGCTGGCGATCACGCGGCCGCCCCGGCGCGAGCGCCGCCGAACGAACGACATAATCTCGAACCTGCGCCTACGCATGCGCTCGGGACGCCGCGAGCGCGAATCGCATGCAGTTCATTGAGAAGAACTTCTCGCTGAAGCTGCTGGCGTTAGGACTAGCGATCGTCGGCTGGGCCTACTTTCGCTTCGCAAACAGTCCCACCGGGGCCGCGGCGCCCGACCAGCAACTGTCCATTCCGATCGCGGCGGTGAATCTGCCGCTTGGGTACGTTGCGCATTTCGCCGATCACCAAGCCGTCGTGACCGTTGCCGCCAAAGGCGGCGAGCCGGCCGTCAAACCGGAGGAGATCAAAGCGGTGCTCGACCTTTCGAACAAGGGCACGGGAATCTATAACGTTCCGGTACAGCTGGTCGCTCCCGACGTCGTGGTCCAGAGCCTGAGCCCGGCGTCAATCACGCTGACGGTCGAGCCGATCGAGCAGCGTCCGTTCCCGGTCACCCTGCATTACGTAGGAGCGCGGACCGGCGGCATCGTCGTCGCGAGCGGCCGAGTCGAACCGCAGACGGCGGTCGTCCGCGGGCCCGCTTCCGTGCTCGGGCAGGTTTCCGCGGTCCAGGCCGACGTCGCGCTGCCGAGCGCGGCCGGGGACGTCGACGAAATGGTCCGAGCCGTCGCCGTGAACTCGGGCGGCACGGAGGTTTCGGGACTCTCCGTCGCCCCGAATCTCGTTCGCGTGCAGATGCACTCCGCCGCCGGCACCGGAAAGACGAAGTGAGCCGGCTGTTCGGAACCGACGGCGTGCGGGGCGTCGCGAACCGCGAGCTCACGCCGGAGCTCGCGATGCGCATTGGCCGCGCGGCGGCGAGCCTGCTTCCGGACGGGATCGAGCAGCGCCCGGTGATCGTCGGGCGGGACACGCGCGTCTCCGGAACGATGCTGGAGGCGGCGATCGTCGCCGGCATCACGTCGGTCGGGAGGGACGCCGTGTCGGTCGGCATCGTTCCCACGCCTGCGATCGCGTGCATTACGCGCGCCGAGGACGCGGCGGCCGGAGTCGTCATCAGCGCGTCGCACAATCCGATTGCGGACAACGGCATCAAGTTCTTCGGGTCGGACGGGTTCAAGCTTTCCGATAGCCTCGAGGACGAGATCGAGGCACTGCTGGATTCCCACACGCTTCCGCGTCCGACCGGAACCGCCGTCGGCGTGGCTCGCGTGGCGCAAAATCTTGCGCGCCACTATTACGCAGAGCTGTACGACGGCAGCCCCGATCTGCGCGGGCTGCGCGTCGTCGTCGACGGCGGTTTCGGCGCGGCCTACGCGATCGCGCCGTACGCCTTGCGCAAGCTCGGTGCGGAGGTCACGGAAATCAACTGCGACGACGACGGAGCGCGCATCAACGTGCAATGCGGCGCGACGAATCTGAAAGCGCTGCAGGAGGCCGTCGCGGCCGAAAACGGCGGGAGCGGACGGAAGGCGATTGGCGTCGCCTTCGACGGCGATGCCGACCGGGTACTGTTCGTCGACGAGACCGGCGCCGTCGCGACCGGCGATCACGTCATGTTTGCGCTGGGCCGCGGAATGCACGCGCAGGGCGAGCTGCGGGGCGATACGATCGTGGGAACGGTGATGAGCAACATCGGTTTCGAGCGTGCGCTGCGCCGGCACGGCATTACGCTGCTGCGTACGCCGGTCGGCGACCGCTACGTGCTCGAGCAGATGCGCGAGGGAGACTTCGCGCTCGGCGGAGAGCAGTCCGGGCACGTGGTCGACTTTCGTTACAACACGACCGGCGACGGACCACGCACGGCGGTGACGCTTCTCGCGCTGATAGCGGCGCACGCGACGACGCTGCACGAACTCGTTCGTGAGGTCGTCATCGCGCCGCAGGTATTAGTAAACGTGCGCGCGGGCAATCGCGAGGTACTCGCGGCGCCGGCGGTCCGCGAGGAGATCGCCGCGGCCGAGGCCGCGCTGAACGGAAGCGGCCGACTCCTCATACGGCCGTCCGGGACCGAGCCGCTAATTCGCGTGATGGCCGAGGGCGACGATCGCGCTTTGGTCATCGCGCTGGCAAGCCGTGTTGCCGCTCGAATCGAGCAGGAGGTCGAACGAACCGGCTCCGCCTAGCCTTCAGACGAGCTTCAGATTTGCGAAGTACAACACCCGGGGAGGGCGACTCAGGTTAACGCCGAAGCGCCCGAGCCAAGGGGCTCCCAACGGAGCGAGTTAGCTCAATAGGGTGACCCCAATGCCTAAGTATAGGTCACTGAGTCGGGACATTGCGTCCCGAGCGGGGGATTTCTCCGGTAGGGGTGAGTGGGCCGGTCGGCCCTAGGGCGATTCTTTCCCGCCCGAACCCGTCAACTAACCCCGCAAGTGTCGTGAAAGAGGAGCGGTTTCTTGCGTCATGCGTTACTCCTAGGGGCACTTGCCCTATTGATCGGTGGTTCGAGCGCGCTGGCTCGCGCCGATTCCATCTCCGGTCCCCAGCTCGATTATTCTGGCTCGTCGCAGGCGGCCAGTGCCCAAGCCCTAAGCCCTGACGTCGCCGAATGGACGTCCCACCTCATCATCTCCGCCCCACAGCGCCATCGCCTTGGGATCGGCCGCTTCGCCGGCGGCGTGCTCGCCCGTACGTCTCGGATGGCCGCTGCGCTCACGCGCAGCGCGCTGCGCTTCTTGGGCGTGCCCTACTCGTTCGGCGGCACCTCCACCGCGGGGTTTGACTGCTCGGGCTTCGTCCAGCACGTATTCGCCATGCTCGGCATCCCGCTTCCGCGCACGGCGGACGCCCAGTACGACGTCGGCCACAGTGCAGTCGGGGGCCCGCATCCCGGAGATCTCGTCTTTTTCGATACCTACGGCGGCGTCTCGCACGTCGGAATCTATCTCGGCGGCGGCAAGTTCGTTCACGCGAGCTCGAGCCACGGCGTGATGGTGAGCCGCCTTTCGGAATCGTATTGGGCGTCCCGCTATGTGGGAGCGAAGCGCCTCATCGCCACGCGCTAAGGGTTCGCAGCAGGTCCCACGCCGCTGAAAAGGGGGCCGGTCCACGCGCCGATAACGCTTGGCCGTTAGTTTTGGCATAATAGCCAGAGCGATGGGGTGTAGCCAAGCGGTAAGGCAGCGGACTTTGACTCCGCCATGCGTTGGTTCGAATCCAGCCACCCCAGCTTTCCCATGGCGGAGTCAAGGCCCGATGCCTTACCGCAGCGCAGGCGCGAAGCGCCGGAGCGGAATCTTCAAAATGAAGGGGCCCCCGAAGCGCAAAGCGCTTTGGGGAAGAGGCAGCGGACTTTGACTCCGCCATGCGTTGGTTCGAATCCAGCCACCCCAGAACCAACCTAGCAAAAGTTAGGTCTTTCCGGCTGCTTCCGCCAACGATAGAACGGTGGATATAAGCCCGTTCTACGGCGTGCTCACCGCGCTTACCGCGATCTCGTCTGGTTTTGCGGGGGCGCGCGCCGCTTTTCTCAGTAGACAGGTGGGACTGCCCGCGGTGCCGTTAGAGCCGGATCGCTCGCCCAGTTCCAAGGACATCGGTCGCGTCCAACGCGGCGTCTACGATGCGATCTCGGAGCGCTACGCCGGCGCACAGAACGCCGCGGCCTGGCTCGCGACCTCGACGGCTTTGTTCGGCGTCTCCAGTACGCGGCCGGCCGCGGACGCGATCGGCATCAGCTTCCTCGTGATCGGCGCGGCACTCGTAGCCGTCGCGGTTCAGGCGATTCTGCGTGCGAACGAAGCCGCTAGGCTGCCGCCGGCGCGAGCGGCTTTCGAGAGTTGGTATCCGCCGTGGATCCATTCACAGATCGTTGCCGGCGCGCGACCGATGGATGAAGAGGTCGCGGACGCATTTGCGCGCGTGAGCCCGTCGAGCGCTTCGCTCATGCGGCGATTTGAGGTTTGGCCGTTTTACCACCCGCATGGCGACGACACGATCCACCTGAGCGAGGCTGGGCGTCCAGGCTGGTAAATCGTTGCCGGGCCACTACATGGGCTCTGATAGCCTTCTCGTTTGGCTGCCGTATACCGGTGAAGAATGCGAGCGTCTTCCGGCGACAGCGGAGCAGGCAATGTGGGTGCACCGTCCGTGTTCGACAGCGTGGCGGCGATCGGCGGCACGCTGCTTACCAAGAGCGGCTCGACGTCGCCGGCGTATTCGGCTTGGCGTGAAACGCCAAGAAGCAGCACGGGGGCGAGACGTTCTGGAAGGCGAAGCATCACAAGCACCTGTGGAACATCTCCGGCTCGTGCACTTATCGTCAGGGACGATACAGGGAGTGCGCGGGTTGGGGTTCGCCTAAGGGAATCGGGGCTTTCAAGGCATCATCAATAAGGAGCAAACACTTACATGACATTGAAAACGTTGTACGCCTCTATCGTCGGCATCTGTGCGAGCTTGGCGCTCGCCGCATGCGCCGGCAATTCGAGCGTACCGAGCGGCGTTCAGAGCTCACAGACGCTGAGTGCGGGTGTCGCAAGGGTCGCGCATTCGGCGTGTCCGCAAGTCGCTTTCGGTAAGGCGACGTGCTACGCGCTGAAGGTGGACAAAGGCGTCCAGCCGCTGTGCACGGGCGCGACGTGCGGCTTGGCGCCGATCGACATGGAGACGCGCTATAAGTTGCCGATCACCAAAGGATCCGGTCAGATCGTTGCGATCATCGACGCGGGCGACAACCCCAGTGTGGCGACCTCCCTCTCGACCTATCGCACGCAGTTCGGTCTCGGCACGGCGAACTTCAAGAAGTACAATCAGAGCGGACAGCAGAGCAACTATCCGACCTACACCGGGTGGTCGGTCGAAATCGCGCTCGACGTCGAGATGGTGTCGGCGGCGTGCCCCCTGTGCACGATCTATCTGGTCGAGGCGAACAGTTCTTCCAGTAGCGACCTCAACACGGCGGAGCTCGAGGCGGTCAAGCTCGGCGCGCACATCACCAGCAACAGCTGGGGCTGCTATGGTTCCCTAGGCTGCGCTGACCCGAATGACTTCGATACAAAGGGCGTCACCTACGTCGCCGCGTCGGGCGACAGCGGAGCGGGCGACGTGGGTGCACCGGCCGTGTTCGACAGCGTGGCGGCGATCGGCGGGACGCAACTTACCAAGAGCGGATCGACGTATAGCGAGTCGATCTGGAACGGCAGCACGTACGGTTGCGCTACGGGCATCACGAAGCCGACGTGGCAGAAGATCATTCCCGACAGCGTCTGCGCGTACCGGGTCGCGGACGATGCGTCGGCCGAGGCCGGCTGTTCGCCCGGCGTCGCGGTCTACGATCAGTTCGACGGCGGCTGGGGCAGCGTTTGCGGCACTAGCGCGGCTTCACCGATGGTCGCCGGCATATTCGCCTTGGCCGGCAACGCCACGAAGCAACACGGTGGCCAGACGTTCTGGAAGGCAAAGCATCACAAGCACCTGTGGAACATCTCCGGTTCGTGCACTTATCGTCAGGGTAAATACACGGAGTGCGCGGGTTGGGGTTCGCCTAAGGGAATCGGGGCGCTCTAGCGGAGGTACGATGGCGCGATCCGCGGCGACGTTGCACGTCACCAACGGCGACGGGGCGCTCTATCTCCTCAAAAAAGCAGGGATCCTCGGGACGCATCTCGCCTGGCGTGACGCGCTCAACGAGGGTCCCGCACCGGCGGGCCTTTCGTTGGAAGAGACGAGCGCCATCCGCGCCAACTACCTCGCGCAGCGCGGCTTCGCGAACCCGATCCGGTTGATCCACGACTTCGCGCGGCGCGACGCGCAGCTGCGCAGCGCGGGCGACTTCGAGGAGGTCGTGCTCTGGTTCGAGCACGACCTCTTCGATCAGCTCCAGATGCTGCAGGTGCTCACGTCGTTGGAGGAGCTCGACCTTGAGCCGGGCCGCATCGCCGTCGTGCAAACCGATCACTATCTCGCGAGCATGACTGTCGACGAGATCCTCCCGCTCCTTCCGAAGCGGCGCACGGCGACCGCCGCGATCTTCCGATCGGCGCGGCGCAGCTGGGAACGCTTCACGTCGCCGTCGCCCGCGGAGCTGTACTCGGCTGCGGGAGAAGACGCAATCGGCTTACCCTTCCTGCGGGCGGCGCTGCAGAGGCTATGCGAAGAGTATCCGTGGACGCGCGACGGTCTGTCGCGCACGCAGCGGCAAGCGCTCTATGCGGTTGCGCAGGGGCGTGCGCGCGAGGAGGAGCTCTTTTCGCGGGCACAGTCGCGCGAGGAGGCGTTCTTTCTCGGCAACCGCGCCTTCTCGAAGGTGCTCGACGATCTGCGCGGCGGCGCGCTAATCGAAGACGAGGGCGATGCACTCGTGCCGACGGCGCTGGGGCGCCGGGTGATCGCGGGCGACGCGGACTGGCTCGACGAGCATCCCATAGATCGCTGGATCGGCGGCGTGCACCTCGTAGCGGAACGCGTCACGCGCTGGGACGAAGACTCGGGACGGTTCTTATGAATATCTCATCGATCCATCCAGGCCATGCCGGCTTCCGGCACGAAGCCAGGCGCGAACGATGACGCACGACGAATTGAGTATTGACTTAAAGACCGAGGACGCCGGCGACACGCTCGTCTTTCGGCTTCGCGGCAGCCTCGATCTCGCGACGGCGCCGACGGTGCGAGCCGCGCTGAACGACGCAACCGACAACGACAGCCACCACATCATCGTCGATCTCACGCAGCTCGAATTTCTCGACTCGACCGGCCTGGGTGTGTTGATCGGTGCGCACCGGCGTACGGCGGAGCACGGCGGGTCGCTGCGCCTGGTCGTGCACGATGGCCCGATCTCGCGCCTGCTGCACATCACCGGACTGATCGGCGTCTTCGCGGTGTACCACTCGCTCGACGATGCCCGAGCCAATCGGGGCCGGCTGGGCGCAACGGTCTAGGTTTCCCTAGGCGTTGAACGCGTCGTCGAGCAGCTCGACGACGTGCTTGACCGTGGCTCGATAGCGCGCCTCGCGCAGTCCAGCGGAGAGCTGCATCGCACAGCCCGGATTCGCAGTCGCCACGATCGCCGCGCCGGTGCGCCGGATCGCCGCGATCTTGCGGCGCTGCAGGCGTTCCGCCATCTCGGGCTGCGTGAGGTTATAGATGCCGGCGCTGCCGCAGCAGACGGCGCTTTCGTCCATCTCGACGAGGCGCAGGCCGGGGACGCGCGCGAGTAGCCGTCGCGGCGCGGCCGCGACGCGTTGCGCGTGCACGAGATGGCATGCCTCTTGATAGGTGACCGTCGCGTCGAGAGCGCGCACAGGAGCGCCGAGCTCCATCGCGTCGAGCACCTCCGTGATGTCGCGGACGCGCTGCGCGAAGCGCGCCGCGCGGTCGGCCCAGTCATCGTCGCCGGCGAAGAGGTCGCCGTACTCCTTGAGCGCGCTGCCGCAGCCTGCAGCGTTGACCACGTACACGTCGGCGCCGCTGCGCTCGAAGGCAGCGATGTTGCGCCTGGCGAGCCGGCGGGCGAAGTCGATGTCGCCGGCGTGCACGGCGATCGCGCCGCAGCAGCCCTGTTCGACCGGAACGGTGACCGACAACCCGGCGCGCCGCAACATGCGCAGCGTCGCCTCATGCACTTGCGGGAACGCGAGGGGCATGATGCAGCCGGCGTGCAGGAAGCCTAAGCCCTGCGGCTGCGGCGCCTCGATGCGCTGCCCGCGCGCGACGAAAAACTCGCTCGGAATAGACGGAGCGAGCTTGGCCGCGCGTGCCGCACCGAAGAGCCCGGCGAGGGCGATCAGGCGCGTGCGCTGCGCGAAGCGCAGCAGCCGTGCGAGGTTACGCAGCAGGTTCGTGCCGCCGAAGAGGCGGCGCAGCACCGGTCGCGCGTCGCGGCGAGCCGGCTCGCGGGATGCGCGCGCTCGCTCGATTTGGCTTCGCGCCGTCTCGACCAACTGCCCGTAGCGGACGCCGGAGGGGCAAGCGGCCTCGCACGCGCGGCAGTCGAGGCACTGCCACATCTGTTCGACGAAGCCATCGCTCAAGACGTCCAGACGCGACTCGCCGACCGCTTTGATGAGACTAATCCGGCCGCGAGGTCCCGACGTTTCTGTCATAGTTTCGAGATAGGTTGGACAGGACGGCAGGCATAGGCCACAGCGTATGCACATGTCGTAGATGCCGGGGCTGGGCTGATCTGCTCCGCTGTATCCAGTGATCGTCTCGTGGGTCATCGGCGTAGCTCGCTTCGCCCCCAGAGAGCGAGAGCTCTCTAGGACGGACCGCCGTCAGCTATTGGAGGAAGTGTGAAGAAACGTATCACCGTCGCCGTCACCGGCGCCGCAGGACAAATCGGATACGCGCTGCTGTTTCGCGTGGCCTCGGGCCAGATGTTCGGGCCCGACACCGAGATCGAGCTCCAGCTGCTCGAGCTCGAGCAGGCGCTTGGAGCGCTCGGCGGCATCGCCATGGAACTCGAAGATTGCGCGTTTCCGATGCTGAAGGCGGTGCGCTTCGGTTCCGACGTCGACCAGGCGATGCGTGGCGTCAACTGGGCGCTGCTGGTTGGCGCGGTCCCGCGCAAGGCAGGCATGGAGCGCTCGGACCTGTTGCGCGTCAACGGCGGGATCTTTAGCGAACAGGGCCGCGCGATCGACCAAAACGCCGCGGAGGACGTGCGCGTCTTCGTCGTGGGAAATCCGGCCAACACGAACTGTCTCATCGCCATGAACAACGCTCCGACCGTCTCGAACGATCGTTTCTTCGCTATGACGACGCTCGACGAGCTGCGCGCTCGTGCGCAGCTGGCGCGCCGGGCCGGCTCGGACACGACCGGCGTCTCGCAGATCGTGGTTTGGGGGAATCATTCGACGACGCAGTTTCCCGATTTCGCGCACGCGAAGATCGGAGGCCGCAGCGCGCAGGAAGCCATCGGCGACCGCGACTGGCTCGAGGGTGAGTTCATTACAACCGTGCAAAATCGCGGAGCCGAGGTGATCAAAGCCCGAGGCGCCTCGTCGGCGGCGTCCGCCGCCAACGCCGCGATCGTCGGTGTCTACAATCTGAGCCACGATACGCCGCCCGACGAGTACTATTCGGTAGGCCGCTGCTCGCACGGCGAGTACGGCGTCGATCCCGGCCTGATCTTTTCGTTTCCGTCGCGCACTGAAAGCGGCCTCTCCCGCATCGTGGAGGGCATCGAGCACGGCGAGTTCGGGCAGCGCAAGCTTGCCGCTACGCTCGAGGAGCTGCGCAAGGAGCGCGAGGCGGTGGAAGAGCTCGGATTGATACCCGCGAAGTAGCGGGCATGTCCGGTACCCCGAGGGAGCGTTTGGAACTCGAGCTCGTCCACGTGAACGTGGCGTCTACGGCTGGCGCCTATACGGTTGGCAGCGCCTCGTTCTTCCGGTACATCCTACGCCTCGGAGAGCTCGGCTTGCCGCTGTCGATCGCCGATCAAGAGGCCGTCGACGTGCTCTCTGCCGTTCCGCACGCCCTCGGTTCCGAGCAGGACGTTTCGTACGTTTCCGGGCGCGGTTGGCGCGTCGTGCCGGCCCAGGGCGACCTGGACTGGCCCGTGCTCGAGGCGACGCCCGGCCGCCTGCACAGCGCGCTGGAGCGAGCCCGCCACCTGTTGTGGACGCACGCGGCCCGATTCCAGGTCAGCGCCGGCGAGATCGCCGCAATAGAAGAAGAGCTCGATGCGGTCTACGGCGTCCTGATGCGCGCCGAAGCCGCGGGCGTCGCCGTCAACATCTCCTACGTAGCCTAAACCGTCACCGTGCGCATTCTCTGCGAGATGCCGCTGCGGGGCGCGGGCGGCGAGCCGATTTCGTTTGAGCGCACGATTCACTCACACGGCTGCGCGCGACTGGCACCGGCCGTCATCGAGGAGTCCCCGCTCGTTTATCGTCGCACCTTTCGCGTGGGGCAGCGTGTCGTCGAGGTCGCGATACGCGGGACCGGCGGCACCCTCGTCGCGGAGACCGAAGGATCGCTGCCGCGGCGCGGTGCCGGCGCGATCGGGGCGGCGATCCATCGGATGTTCCGGTTCGATGCCGACTTGTCGCCGTTTTACGCGCGGATTGCCGGGGATGCATCGCTCGCATGGGCCGCCGACGGCGCGGGTCGGATCCTCGCGAGTCCGAGCGTGTTCGAAGACGTAGTGAAGACGATCTGCACGACGAATTGCGCCTGGTCGGCGACGATCCGCATGACGCGCGCTTTGAGCGAGCTCGGCGGCGGCGCGTTTCCGGAACCCACGGTGCTCGCGGCGACGCCGGAGTCATGGTTCCGCGAAATCGCGCGCATGGGCTATCGCGGACCGTACGTAAGGGCGATCGCGCGCGACGTGGCGGCCGGCACGCTGGATCTCGAGGCGCTGTTAGACGAGCGCACATCCGATGCGGAGGTCGAGGCGGCGCTACTCGCGCTGCCCGGCATCGGTCCCTACGGCTCCGCGCACGTGATGCAGCTCCTCGGACGCCACCGCCGCCTGATTCTCGATTCCTGGACGCGGCCGAAGTATCGCCGGCTGGCAGGCAAGAAGCGCGCCGCGGATTCGACGATACGACGCGCCTTCGCGCGCTATGGAGAGTACGCCGGATTGGCTTTTTGGCTCTATCTGACGCGCGACTGGCTGGAGGAAGAAGAGAAAGCAAAGGAAGCGACCCCCTAACCGATAATCTCCCCTAATGCGTTGCTCGAAGTGGATCGCGGCGGTCGTTTTGGCCGCCGTGTGTTTTCCTTTGCAAACGGTTGCCGGGACGACGGGCGGCATCACGGGGCGCGTCGTCGACGCACAGACGCGCGCTCCGATCGCCGGCGTGGCCGTCACCGCCGCCTCGCCGTCGCAAACCGCGACCTCGACGACGGACTCGAGCGGCACGTTCCGTTTCCTGACGCTCGCGCCGGACACGTACACGCTATCGTTTGTGCGCGGCGGTTACGATCCGCTCGCGCAGCCGGGCCTCACCGTGGTTGCCGACCAGGTGCAGACCTACAACGCGTCGCTCAACCGCACGCTGAAAACCATCGCCCGCGTCGTGGCGCAGTCCGCGGCAAGCCTCGTCAAGCCGGGTACGA
Organism: Candidatus Binatia bacterium; assembly: GCA_035544215.1. Classification (GTDB taxonomy): domain Bacteria; phylum Vulcanimicrobiota; class Vulcanimicrobiia; order Vulcanimicrobiales; family Vulcanimicrobiaceae; genus Cybelea. The sequence continues at coordinate 429,913 of DATKHY010000003.1, forward strand.
CGAGCGACGTGTACTCGGTGAACGCGGCGGGTCAGCAGGCCGCACAGGGCCTGAGCGGGCCGGGCAGCCTGAACAACGCGTATGGCGCGATTGCGTCGGTTCCGGGCGTTTCGCTCGATACGAACGAGCAGGGCTGGTGGCAGACGCTGAAGGTGCGTGGCGGCGACATCGACCAGGTCGGCTACGAGCTCGACGGCATTCCGGTAAACCGCGCCTACGACAACGCGCCACAGACGATGCTCTCGAGCCTGGGCAGCCAGGAGGTGCAGGTCTACACCGGCGGCGTGCCGGCGAGCTCGGACGCTCAGGGCATCTCGGGTTACGTCAACCAGGTGATCAAGACGGGCACGTACCCCGGCTACGGCGACGGCAATCTCTCCGTCGGCTATCCCGCGTTCTACCATCAGGCGTCGATCGAGGCCGGGGGCTCGACGCCCGACCGTCTGTTCAGCTATTACGTCGGCTTAGGGGGCAGCAACCAAGACTTCCGCTTCGTCGACAACAACAATGGCGCCGGCATCCCGTTCTCGTTCTTCTATCCCGTCAGCGCGGTGCCGGGCTACACGTGCGGCCTGACGTCGTGCACGGCGATCGCGCACTCCAACGGCTACGTCTATACGGGCGCGCCGTCGCCTGTGCTGTTCACCAGCGGCCTGGGATTCGCGCTGGCTACGCAGTCGCTGCGCGACTCGATCGTTGACCTGCACTTCGGGATCCCGCACAAGAGCAACGGCCTGCGCGACGACGTCCAGGCGCTGTGGATGACGAGCGAAAACCTCAACCAGTACTACAGCTCGATCAACGACTTCGGCGCCAACACCCTTCAGGCGCTCTTCGGCCCGCTCGTGTGGGACGACAGCTACCTGTACCACGGTACCCCGATGCAGCCGTTTAACCAGTCGCAGCTGACGAAATACTTCGTGCCGTCGAGCCCGCCGCACGCGTTCCAAGGACCGCTCCCGTTCGACATTCGCGACCCCAACGACAACGGGGTAGCCGTCGAAAAGCTGCAGTACCAGCACGAATTCACACCGTCGTCGTACGTCCGGCTCTACGGCTTCGCAATGTACTCCAACTGGGACATCAACGGGTACAATTCTACCGCACAGCCGTTTTACGGCTGGGAGCTGCCGTACTTTCTTCCCGATCACACGTACGGCTTTCACCTCGACTATACGAACCAGCTCAGCGCGCAGCACCTGCTTAGCGTGACCGGCAACTACACGTACTCGAAACTGCAGCGCTGGGACGTGACCTTCTTTCCGTCCGATTGGAACATCACGAATTTCGTCGGGAGCAACGGCAAGTGTTACGATCCATCGAGCGGCGCCCACATCGGCTGCTACGACCAGACGCAGGGGACGCTGACCAACCCGTCGCCGCCGCCGACCTACTCGTGCAGCTCGAGTCCGAAGCCGCCCGCGTGTGCCTCGGGCATCAACCCCCGCTGGCTCGTCACCAACACGACGTTCAACGGCAACCTCAATCAGGTGAACTCCGCGTTCACGGGCTACTCGATCGCCGACCAATGGCGCCCGGACGATCGGCTCAACGTCAACGTCGGCTTGCGCGTCGAGGATTTCCAGTATCTCTTCGGCGACACGAGTCCGGGGGATCCGGCACGCGCGTTTTGGTTCAACGCGTACAACGCCGAGTTTTGCTTCGCGCCGGGCGTCAACAACAACAAGCCGATCGACCGGACTAATAGCGGCGTCGGGCCGTGCCCGGTCGTCAACGGCGTGCCGACGGTACCCCTCGCGCAATCACCTTACGGCGCGCTCGTCAATACGAGCGGCGGGTCGTATACGACGGCGCGCTTCCAGCCGCGTCTGGGTGTTACCTACACGCTGAGTCCCGACGACGTGCTGCGCGCGTCGTTCGGCATCTACGCGCGCCCGCCCAACTCGTCGTGGGTGCAGTACAACACGCTGCAGCAGAACCTGCCGCTGTTCCTCGGCAACCATTTCTACGGCTACGGCTTCAATACGCCGGACCACCTGATTCGGCCGGATACGTCGTACAACTACGACCTCTCGTGGGAGCGGCATCTGCGCGGAACGGACTGGAGCCTCAAGATCACGCCGTTCTTCCGCGCAACCCGCGATCAGCTTCAGAACTTTTACATCGACCCGCAAGGCGGCCTGGAGTCCGGGCTCAACGTCGGCAACCAACAGAGCAGCGGCGTCGAGCTGGCGATCGCGAAGGGCGATTTCTCGCGCGAGGGGCTCAGCGGCCAGCTCGCCTTCACGTACACGCACAGCCAGATTCGCTACCAGAACTTCAGTGGCACGTCGCAGAACGTTATCGATCAGCTCAACGGCTACATCCGCAACTACGACTCGTTCCTGCGCGGGCACGGCGGCTTCCCGTGCTATTTCTACGAGTCCAACGGCTCGCCGGGTGCGGGAACGAACAATTGCAAACAGGCCGGAATCGTCGCGAATCCCTACTACAATCAGCCGTACCAGAATATCTTTACGGACACCGCATGGTACCCGACCTACGACGTGATTCCGGGGCCGGTCGCCGCTGCCAACGGCTATGCCGTCCCGTACATCGCCGCGCTGATCCTTAACTACCGGCACAAGCGCTTCAACGTCACGAACTCGTGGAATTTCTCGTCGGGCGCGGAGTACGGAGCGCCGACGGCTTGGCCGGGCTACAATCCGACGTCGTGCTATCACCCGAATAGAGCGTGGATCGCGGCGCACGGCAACGGCGCGGATCCGGCGGCGTGCGACGACTTCGGCACGCTGCCCGTCTTCATTCCGGACAAGTTCACCGGCGGATTCGACAACCTCGGCGCGTTCAAGGAGCCGTGGCAGCTGCAGATGGGCCTCGCGTTCAGCTACGACGTGACTCCCCGTGTCACGGCGCGGCTGAGCTTCACGAACCTGCTCGACATCTGCGGCCAGCGCGGCTATCCGTGGGACAATCCGTCGGTCTGCGTCTACGGGTCGCTGCCGACGAACTTCCTGTATCCTTCCGGAAACTTCTATCCGAACTCGAACTCGGCGCACCCACCGCCCCAGCTGCAGTATCCCTACGCGTTCTGGTTCAACGGAAACAACACGGGATTCTTGGGCGTCACGGCGCCGATGCAAATCACCGGCTCGGTCAACGTAAAACTCTAAGGCCCGCTATGGTGTCGATCAGCGTTGAGCCGTACTGAGCACCGCGCGCGCATGCGATCCGCCGTCGTAGCGCTCGGTAACGTTAAAATCTTCCGCGAGCGACGACACGATGAAGAGACCACGACCCCGTTCGCTCAGTAGATCCGACGGAAGCTTCGGCGAAAGCGTGAAACCGGGGCCGCGATCGAGCACGTGAAGGACCGGTGGGCCTTGGGTCCAGTCGAACATGATTTCAATCGGCCCTGGAGCGAAGCGCACGACGTTTCCGAGTAGCTCTCCGAACACGAGTTCCGCTGAGTAGAGATCTCTTCCGTGCACCCCGCCCTCGCGGAGGGCGGCGACGAAGGAATGCCTGGCTCTGCGAGCGACCCGCACGTCTTTCGTGTCAAAGGCCCACCGCACCGTGCGATCGCCGGCGGCAGCTCCTTCGTGCGGGGCGTCGAGCCGCAGCGTCAGCACGACGACGTCGTCGGTGTGCCCGCGTTTTAAGGCCGCACGGTAGATTGCCGCCGCGGGATTGGCACTGCCGGCAACCTCGGATCGCGACGTTGCCGCTACTAGTCGATTGTGACCTCGGATCACGTCACGCTCCGCCTCGATCAGCCCGTCGCTATAGAAGACGACGAGGCCGGGGCTCGGAAGCACCGTCGTCGTGGCGGTATCGCCACGGACGCGAAGGCCCAACGGGAGTCCGCTGGTTCCCAACGAGGCGACTGCGCCGCCTGCGTCCCGCAGCAACGGCGACGGGTGTCCCGCCGAGGCATAGGTCAGCGCTCGAGTGACCGGGTCGAACACGCCGACGAACGCCGTAACGAAGGTATCCGGATATTCGGTCTTTAGCGTGCGATCGGCCGCGTCCAACATCGAGATCGGATCGGCGTGGACTTGGGCGACGCCGCGAATAACCTGACGCATCGACGACATGATGACCGCGGCGGCAAGACCGCTGCCGGCGACGTCGCCGATCGACACGACGATGCGTCCGTCGCTCAGACGCAGCGCATCGTACCAGTCGCCGCCTACGAGCTCGCGATCGCTCGACGGCACGTAGATGCCGCTAAAGCTAATGCCCGGCACTTGCGGAAGAGAGATAGGGAGTGCGGCACGCTGAAACTCGGCCGCGATCTCGCGCTCGCGTTCGTAAAGGCGCGCATTTTCGATCGATACCGCAGCCCTCTTCGTCAACTCCTCGAAAAGCGGCATGTCCTCTTCCAGATATTGGCGCGGCGTTTGCGCCCAATACGCAACCAGCGAGCCGATCGTCCGCCCCCGCGTACGCAGGGGCACCGTCACGGTGGATCGCGGCGCGAGCTCGCGAATGACGGAGAGCAGCCTGGGCGCCGCGGCTCTCTTGATCAGCTCGTCATGGACTTCCCGCACGATGAGCGGGCGGTTCTTGCGAAGGACCTCCGCGATCTGCGGTTCGACGCGCGGATTGTGGTTGTAGCGGCCAAGCAGCCGCTCTACCAGCCGCATTTTCGCCGGATCGCCGTGAATCACGGCGACGGTCTTCAGGCGATCGTTTTCATCGAAGAGATCCACCGCCGCCCAGTCTCCGAACTCGGGGACGATGATTCCGAGCAATCGATTGAGCGTCGTCTTCAGATCGAGGGACTCAGCGAGTACCTCTCCTGCCTTCGCAATGAAAGCGAAGTGCTGGCCTTGCCGCTTATAGTCGTCAATGTCGGTACAGAGCGCAAGCCACCGTTGCGCGCGACTCTGGGTACGGTCTAGCGGCGAAACCACAACACGAAACCACCGGGCGACCCCATCCGCCCGCCGCAAACGAAACTCTAGGGCGAAGGCCGAGCCGCGCGTGATGCCGTCGGTGACTGCCAGCCGGGCGCGGTCTGAATCGTCGCGATGAACCCGCGCCCGCCATTGCCTAGTGAGGCTCTTCGAGTTTCTGTGCGGTGGGGGCCGCGCGCCGGTGTACTCGTACCATTTCTTATTGAGCCACGCTACTTGGCCGGTGACCGTCGTGATCCACGCGATGTGTGCGATGCCGTCAAGCGGATCGGTCCGAAAATGCATTCGTTACTTTTTCGCCCTTGGGATCGGTTCTTGGTGAGGCGGGGATGCCAAACCTTCGCTTGCCTAAGCGCTCGCCTGGCGGCTTAACGATCGGCGACGCGAGACTCTCGTGGCAGGGGCGGCGGACGGTCTCGAGGTCGACTCCGTCCTCTACGAGATTCGTCGCGAGCTAATGGCGAAGCGTGTGTCCAACGGACTGGCGACCTCCGCTTTCGACTTAAGAGCGTCCGGCAGTCAAATACGGCCGCTGCGAGCAAAGGCAAGGACGCCTTCCGTCCTTTTGAAACCACAGGCGAATCCGCCGCGTCGTGGTTATCGTCGCCCAAGGCGGCACGCTGTGAATCCGGGAGGAATGAGATGCAACAAACTGCCGTTTCAACGATGAAGGCGATCGTTGTGGACGAATACGGTTCACCGAAAAATGCTCGGTTGACCGATATCGACACTCCAAAAGTCAAAGACGGTTTTTTGCTCGTGAAGATGCGCGCGGCGGCAGTAAACCCGTTCGACGTACGGATCGTCACCGGCATGGTGAAAGATTGGGTACCCGTCGAGTTCCCATACGTTCCGGGAATGGATGGAGCCGGAGAGGTAGTCGACATCGGAGAGGACGTCCGAAATTGGCGCAAAGGTGACGCGGTGCTCGCACAATTTCCTCGCGGCGCATTCGCGCAGTACGCCTTGATTTCGGCAAGCGACAAGAAGCTTGCGCGTAAACCGTCAGCTTTGGATTTCGAACGAGCGGCCGCGATTCCAGAAGCCGGACTAACCGCGAACACGATGGTTCGAGCCGCTAACCTGAAAGCGGGTGAAACTGTGCTGATCGTTGGCGCGACCGGCGGTCTGGGGCTCTTCGCGACCCAGTTGGCCAAAGCCGAAGGCGTGCGCGTGGTCGCGACCGGCAAGGCGGAAGACGAGCATTATCTGCGCCAGCTCGGCGCCGACGAGGTCGTCGATTACTCCGGCGGCGATGTCATAACGCAAATGGTTCAACGCTACCCCAAAGGAATCGACGTGGTCTTGGATGTCATCAACATGGGCGAAACGTTGCTTCGCGATGCCGAAGTATTGCGGGAATCGGGAACGATCGTTTCTTCACTTGGCGGTCCGGGACAAAACGAATTCAAGAAAGACGTAAGCGTTCACTACATTCAGCTGACGGCGCAAGATGGCGATCTGGAAGATCTCGCGCGTCGCGCCGCGGAAGGCAAACTGCGCGTCGAAATTGGAGGCACCTATGACCTGGCGCAAGCGCCCCAGGCATTAGCTGACCTGGTCGATCCCGCTAAGCACACGAGAGGGAAACTCGTGATACACATCCCGTAATCAGGCGCGTGACGTGCCGAAGAAGAGGTCGCGCCTAGCGGTTGTCCACGCGGTCGCGGGGGTGCGCCTCGTCGTAGGCGCGGCGCTTGTGTCCCATGGCGAGCTGCAAATAGACGCCCGTCGTCGCGAGGCTCTCGTGGCCGAGCAGCTCGCGCACCGTTTCCAGGTCAACGCCGTTCTCCACTAGGTGCGTCGCGAAGGAGTGACGCAGCGTGTGCGGACTGGCGTGCTTTTGAACGCCGCTCACGCGGTAGATGTCGCGGAAGATGCGCCAGACGTGCTTCGGCGTCAACCCGGTGCCCGTGCGGCCGAGGAAGAGCGCCGGGTCGGCGCTGCGAGGTCGCACCCGCAGATACTGCTCGATGGCGGCGGCCGCCGCGCGGTTGATCACGACGGTGCGTTCTTTGTTGCCTTTGCCGGTGACGCGGATGGTCCGCTCTGCCAGGTCGACGTCGGCGAGCCGGACGCTCGCGACCTCCGCGCGGCGGATCCCGCTGGCGTAGAGGAGCTCGAGGATCGCCCGATCGCGCAGCCGCGCCACGTCGGTCTTGCCCGCGAGCGAGGTGCGCAGCAGCTTCATGACCTCGTCGACCTTGAGCGGGGCCGGTTTGCGCTTGGCCACGGAGGGGCCGGGGATCGCGAAGGCCGGGTCACTCTCCAGAACGCCGGTGATCTTCAAGAACCGGTACAGCGCGCGGATCGACGAGAGCTTGCGGCAGACCGTTCGCGCGTCGTACCCGTGCGCATCGAACATGTACGCGATGTACTGGCGGATCCGGGATGCCGTGACGTTGCGCAGCGCAGCGTCGCCGCCGCTGCGCCCGAGGAACTCGGAGAACTCCTTGAGGTCGCGCGCATAGGCCGCGACGGTCAGCGGGCTGCGCTTGCGCTCGGTCAGCAGGTAGCCGGCGAGGTCTCGGACCAGCGGGTCGAGGCCCTCGGGCAGGGCCGCCTCTGCCACGGGGCGCGGCTTCTTGGCTCTGGCTGGATGCGACATAATAACAGTTTTATCGCATTCGCGAGAAGAAAACCTTCCAGCGAATACGATAAAACTGTGGGGTGGGGTTGAGATATACTGCACCCAAGGGGGGCTATGAGAATGCGTTGTTTCTCCTCCGTGTGGTCCGTGGTGGGGATTAGCGTCGCGGTGACGGTGCTAGCGGGCTGCGGGGGAACACAGCCGGTGACCGGCGTGCCTGCGGTCAGACCACTGACTGATCCTTCGATGCGGCACCCGCCCCGGCGTCGGATTGAGCACCTGATCGTCGTCGTTCAGGCGCAGCGCACCTTCGATGACCTGTTCTCAGGGTATCCCGGTGCAAGCGCCCCTGGCTACGGCTGCGCGAGCCGCGGGACGGCCCGCCCGCCGCTCGGCCTCTCCGGCGGCTGCCCACCGGGGGACACGCGCGTGCCGCTGAAAGCAAAGCGTCTAGCGGCGCCGGCGTGCCGGCTGTCGTCTACGTTTACGGACTACTTCAAGGTTGCGTGGGACGACGGGAGGATGGACGGCTGGAATCAGCTGGACCCAGCGGATCCGCTCTGTCCTTATACGCACGTCGAGCGGAGCGATACGCAGAAGTACTGGGCACTTGCGAGGCAATACGGTATCGCCGACCACGCGTTCCCGTCGACCCATTTCGGCTTCTTCCCGGACCAGCTCTACCTCGTCGCCGGCACGTCGGAGATCGCACGCAAGGCATGGGTCGTCGGCATACCGGACGAGGCGCCCTGGGGCTGCGACGCACCGCCGGGGACCGTCACGACCGCTCTCGCTCACGGCCGCATTGGCGTCGGACCCTTCCCGTGCTTCACGCAGTTCCCGACGATGGCGAATCTATTCGATAACGCGGGAGTCAGCTGGCGGTTTTACTACGACGCCCGTGACGCGTTCAACTGGAACCCGTTCCAGGCCATTAAGCACGTCTTCGAGGGCCAAGACTGGAAGCGCGACATTAGTTCGCCTGCCACGAACATCTTCGGCGACCTTACGAACGGCAATCTCGCCGCCGTGTCGTGGGTGCTTTCGCCCTACGCCAATTCGGATTCTCCCGGAACGCGCGACGGGCCGCGCTGGGTGACGTTCATCGTTGATGCGGTGATGAAGAGCAACTATTGGCAGAACACGGCGATCGTGGTCATCTGGAATAACGAAGGTGACGGCCGGTACTATGACAACGTCGCGCCCCCGCAGCTCGACGACGTCGGCCTGGGCTTCCGCGTGCCGATGCTCGTCGTGTCGCCGTACGCTAAGCGGCACTACGTCTCGCACACGGAATACGAGTTCGGCAGCCTGCTGAAGTTCATGGAAGAGAACTGGAACCTGCCGCCCCTCGGCGGTTACGCGACCGATCAGCGCGCCAGCAGCATCTCCAACATGTTCGACTTCGGCCGCTAGCGCGGACAGATCAGGATCCAAGCCGTCAGCTGAAGCTTCTTCAGTATCGCCGTGTCGTGATTCTTCGCGGCCTCTGAGCAGTTGCCGTGCAGAAATCGCCGCTGATCGCTGTAGTATTCGACGTCGACGACGAGGCGATTGGTGTTCGTGTAGGCGTCGAACTGCTTGCACCAGCCCTGCGCGTAGCACTGCTCGACGACGGCGAAGTCGAACACCTTGACGAGGTCCTTCACCTGGCCGTTATCGCCTTTTTCGTCGGCCGTGAGTCCGCGCGCGTGCGCAGCGCTCGCCACCCACGTATCGTACTCGAGCTGCTCGGCGTACGTGAGCGGGAATCCGGTGCGGTTCTGATAGCCGTCGAGATTGTCGGGATCCACGCCGTCGAATCCCTTGCTCTTGCAGAGATCGAGGCGCTTGCCCATGATCGGCTCGAGGATCTTCGTCGCGCGGATGTCGAGCCAGCGTTCGCCGGGCCAGTGGCCGTCCGGCCTGCCCAGCACTTTCTTGGGAAACTCGCGCGCGTCGGGGCGCCAGTTCTCCCACGTGCCGACGTCGACGTAGCACATGACGCGCCGCCCGTTGTCGTGCAACCGCTTCACGACCGACGTGGGCGTGTCGAACATATCGAGATCATAGATGTCCGCCTTGACATGCAGATCGAGCTTGCCGGTGTATTGGATTTGGTACGACGTGCCGGGAGCCGGAATCCAGCGCGAGGCCCCGCTCGCGAGGCCGTCGGGCGCGACGCCGGGCGCCATCGGCGCGACCCCGCACGCGCTCAGCAGCGCCGCGAGTGCCGCCGGCGCCAGTCGCGCAAAGAGGTCCCGGGCACCCATCGAAAGCGTAGGTTCGTGAGGCTTCTTCTGCTTCTTCTTCCCGCCGCCGCGCTTGCTTCGTGCAGTTCCGCTCCCCCGTATTCGACGACCGTCGGTATCCTGAAGCCGGGCGCGACGCTCGAGGTGCGCGTCGCGCAGGCCACGCTCAACGCCTATCAGCCGGAGAACGGGCAGCGCCGCGACCTATTCACGGTCGCGGCGACCGTCGCGGCGAAGGCCAAACCGCCGCCGGCTCCGCGGCTGCTCGCAACCCGGCATGGCGTCGTCGTGAACGCGCCGAGCGCGCTGCAATCGCTCCTTGTGCGCGTGCCCGACGCTGCGAGTCTCGCCGTCCAGTCCCGCCAGGGCGACGTCAACGTCACCGACATTCGCGGCAGCGCCATCGTCGTCGCGTCGCACGGCAACGTCACGATGATGCTGCCGGCCTACGGCCAGGCGGCGGTCGGGCAGGGGAACGTCACCGCGACGATCGGGTCAACCGACTGGCCGGGCACGCTGCATTTCTCGACGCAGCGCGGCGACGTCGTGCTGCGCGTTCCCGCGATCGCCGCGTTCGCCGTGCACCTCCACACCGGTTCCGGCACGCTCTTTACGAACTTCGCGCTGCGCGGGACGTCGCAGGGTTCGTCCGAGACGATTGACGGGAGCGTCAACGGTGGTGGCGCGCGACGGATCGACGTCGAGGTGACGGCCGGCTCGATCCGGCTGCTAAAGCTACAGCCCCAGCCGTGAGCGTGCGAGCAGCGCCTCGCGTGCCTTGATCAGCCGCACCATCGCATCGTTGTAGGGCGTCGGCGTTGCGGTGCGGCGCCCGAACGCCACTACCGCGCCGTTGATGTGGTCGATCTCGCTGGGATGCCCGGATTCGAGGTCGTATGCCATCGAGCTCTTGGCGTCGGCGCCGAGCGCGATGACCTCGGTGACGTACTGCCACGGGTTGACGAACGGGAGATTGATCTTGAGCGCAGCCGCGACGCTTGCGGTCTCCTCCGCGAGCGCTTCGGCGAGGCGCGCCGCGTTGGGATCGCGAGGTATCTCGCCCGCGTCGCAGTCCAGGATCGCCGACAGGGCGTTGACCGACGCGTTCGCGACCAGCTTGCCCCATAGATGCGGCCGGATGTCGTAGACGACGGACGCGCGCAGGCCGCTGCGCGTCAGCAGGTCGGTTACCGTGCGCGACGTCGTCGTCGACGCGCTCATCGAGCCGATGATCGTGTTGCCCTGCTCGGAGCTGCGCACTCTCCCTAGCGCGACGGTCTGCGACGATTCGGTTGTGATGCCGAGGATGACGGGCACCGCGCCTCCCAGGGCGGTCTTGATCGCGTCCTCGTTGCCGACGCCGTTCTGCAAGGACACCACCGGTGCGGCCGGATCGAGCTCGCCCGCGAACGCGCGCAGCGCACGCAGCGTGTCGACCGCCTTCACGAAGAGAAACAGCACCTGCGATCCGTACAGGTCGCGGGCCCGCCGAGCCACTGCGACGTTGCGCGCGTGTTCGTCGTTGACGCGCAGCCCGTCGCGCTCGACCGCATCGGCGACCGACGCGTTGTCGTCGAGCATCGTAACGTCGCAGCACGCGGCGAGGTGAAAGCCGAAGAGCGTGCCCATCGCCCCCGCTCCGATGATCCCGACGCGCGGCCGATCTGCCACTGTGGTTCCGTTAAAACTGGTACTGGAGGCCGAAGGTGTTACGCCGCGAGGCGTGCGTGATGTCGCGCTGTCCGAAGAAGAGCTGCAGCCCCGGGGTGACGTGCAGGTTGCCGTAGAGGTCGATCATCGGATAGGTCAGGTCGTAGATCCGCGTCTCGAGCCCGAAGCCGCGCAAGGGCGCGTACTGTCCCAGCACGCCGATCTGCGAATACAACACGCCCGCGCCGTAACGGAAGTTCCCGCTCTGCTGCTGGAGCACGGCGTTCCAGGTCGTGTTGTTGCCGATGGCGTTCGCGCCGAACATCACGTTCGTGTGCGCGTGCGGGAGCACGACGACATTGATGTCGCCGAGCGGGCCTTGGCTCTGCGTCAAGACGGGGTTCAGCCCCGGATTGTGCTGGGGCGAGAGGCCGCTCAACCGCACCTGGAGGGCGACGAGGCTGTTCGCGAGGTTGGCGAGCTTGGCGTGGAGATTCGCGCGTGCCTCGGGCGAGACGCCGCCGGGGGGAGGACTCGTGCCCGGAGCCGCGCTCGCACCCGGCGCGGGCGTTGCGCCCTGGTCGACGCCGTAAACGTGGCTCGTCCCGCCCAGCTCGCCGAGCAGCGAGTCGGCCTTCTGCATCACGGCGTCGAGGTTCGCGATCGTGTTGCGCAGCTGGGCCTGCGTCTGCGGATCCCCCGTGACCGTGCGCAAGTCTTTGGTCATAGCGGCGATGGTCGCGGTGGTGTCGGCGATGTTTTGCGTGGTGGCCAGGATGTTGGCCTTCAGGCGCGGATCCGTCGCGAGGCCCTGCAGCGCGGTCATCGAGCGGTCGAGCGCCAGGGCCGTGGAGTTGAATCGGTCGAGCAGCACGCCGAGCTTTCTGGAATCGGTCGTCGCTGCGCTGTCGAGCGTTGCCGAGAGCTCGTCGATGTTCGCGCCCGCCACCGACAAACTGCGATTCAGGTTCGCGCCGAGTGCGAGAAACTCGCCCGACAGCCGCTGCAGGTCGGCTTTCGTGCTCACGGTCAGATCGTTGGCGTTGCTGAGCGTGCTCTGCAGCGTGTTGAGCAGCCGAGGCGTGCGCGCCTCTAGCAGCGCCATCACGTGGTCGAAGCGCCTAATCTCATTCTGCCCCTGCTGCAGCACGTCGGCGATCGTCGCGGTGTTCGTGCCGTGGGGCTGCTGCGCGATCGGCAAGACCTGGCGCGGCAGCAGCGCGACCGGCGGCTTTCGCCGCGGGGGCACGATGACGACGGACGGCGTGCCGGTGAGCGGCGCGGCGATCAGGAACCGCGATTCGGCCGGAATGTCGATGTCGCGGTTGATCGCTAAGATGACGTCGACGGTGTTGTCCGGCAGCAGCTCGATCGAGTCCACCGAGCCTACGTCTACGCCGCTGAAATACACCAGCGCCCCTGGCGTAACGCCCGCGGCGGACTGAAAGTGGACGCCCACCCGATACCCCGTGTGCCGCGTGGCGAAGTCCGTGATGACGTAAAAGATCCCGAAGAGTAACAGCAGCGCGACGATCGTAAACGCACCGACCTGGGCCTGCCTCGTCATGGCCTTGCGTATTGGCGTTCCGGGGCCAAGTGCCTCGCGGCCAAGCGGCCAAGCGAGGACGGCCGGGCTGTTATGAACAGCAGGACGGGCACGGCGATCGTTGTAACGCCGTCGGGAGGGCTCCATGACACACACCGGGCGCGCAAGCGAAATCGAGCAAGGCCCCTTCGAGCTGGAGGCGTTCATCATCAGCCTCGTCGGTGATTTCGACATCGCCGAGCGCGCTCGACTGCTCGATGCTTTCGCGATCGCCACGAGCGCCGCGGTCGTCGTGATCGATTTGAAGAAAACGCGCTACTTGGACTCGACCGTGCTAGAATGCATCGTCGCCCTGAGGCACGCCGTCGCCGAGCGGGGAGCGAGGCTCGTTCTCGTGGGTCTTAGCCCCGACATTCGCCGTATCTTCGAGATATGTAATCTGGAGCGGCTTCTCGAAATTCGACCCTCCCTCGGCGATGTAACGAATGAATTGAGCGGCGATGCTCCGCGCTTGCGAAGGTTATCGCTCATCGCCGAGCCGCTCGAAACGACAAAACCGCCACCGAATTGAGACGGAGTGACGCACATGACGCGACCTAAGCGTGCCGACGACAACGAGGCCGTCCTTTCGCAGCAGATCGGGCACCCCGCAGACGCCCAGCGGTTCACCGTCAATCTTTCGGCGGGGATCGGCCACGAATTGCGCGACATTGCCGCGCGGCACCGCGTGAGCGAGAGCTCGGTCGTCGAAATCGCGCTGCGTCAGCTGTTTCGACGGGTTAGCGGCGCGGCGCTCGGAGTTTTTCTGCGCGATCGGGGAGCCTGTCTGCGCCGGCGTTCCTGAAGCGCCCCGCCGCTCGAGCGGGTCTCGACGCTAGATCGGGATCGGTCCGATCTCGGACCCGCTCAGAAACTGCTGGACGATCGGGTTGCTCGAGTTGCGGATCCGATCCGCGGTGTCGTAGGCGATGATCGCCCCCTCGAACAGCATCGCGACGTAGTCGGCCATTGCGAAAATCGACGGCAGATCGTGTGAGATCACGACCGCCGAGCCGTTGAGCTTCTCTCGGAGCCGCAGGATCGTGTCCGTGATGAGGTTCGTCACGATCGGATCCAACCCGGTCGTCGGCTCGTCATATAGGACGAGCTCCGGGCGCGTGACGATCGCGCGCGCGAAGCCGGCGCGTTTGAGCATTCCTCCCGAGAGCTCCGCTGGGAGATTGTCGTAGGCGCGCACGAGCCCGACGCTGTCCAGCGCGTCCATCACGGTTCGCCGGATCTCCGCCTCCGAGAGCCGCGTGTGCTCGCGCAGCGGCAGCGCGACGTTGTCGCCGACCGTAAGGCTGTCGAGGAGGGCCGAGAACTGGAATGAGAGGCTGATCTTCTGGCGGACCTTGTTGAGCTGCTCTTCCGACATATGGCAGATGTCGCGCCCGCGTACGTACACGTGCCCGGCGCTCGGTAGGAGCAGGCCGTCGAGCAGCCGCAGGATCGTCGACTTGCCCGCGCCCGAGAGCCCGATGATGCAAGTGATCGCGCCTTCGACGATGTCTATGCTGCAATTCTTGAGGATCACGCGATCGCCGAACGCTAGGGTGGCATCCTCGATTCGCGCGATGATCCTCGAGTTTCCGTCGCTCATCTCGGCTAACCGAACAGGAAGAACGACAGCACGAAGTTGGAGATGAAGATCAGGATGATCGCCAAGACGACGGCGAAGGTGGTCGATCGCCCTACGCCGGCCGCGCCGCCCCGAGTGGAGAGGCCCTGATAGGCGCCCACCATCGCGATGATCGTCGCGAACACGAACGCCTTCACGATTCCTTTGAGCACGTCCGCCATGCCGATGGATTCACGCACAGATGAGATGAACGACTCGTAGGAGATGTGAGCGTAGACCTGGGCGATCCACGCGCCTCCGGCGATCGAAACGACGTCGGCGAAGATCGTCAGCAGCGGAAGCATCACCAAGAGCGCCACGAGCCGCGGGACGACCAAGAATCGGGACGGCTCGAGGCCCATCGAGCGCAGCGCCTCGATCTGCTCCGTCACGACCATCGAGCCGAGCTCGGCCGCGATCGCGGCGCCCACCCGTCCCGCCACTACGACGGCCGTGAGCATCGGCCCCAGCTCGCGCACGGACCCATAGGCCACCGCGCCGCCGACAAAGGCGCTGAAGCCGTACGCGACCGCTTGCTGCGCCGACTCCAGCGATATAACCGCGCCCGTGAAGAGCGAAGTCAACAGGACGATGACGAGCGATTGGACGCCGAGAAGCGCGGCCTGCGAAATCGTCTCCGCGACGCGGATGCGCAGCCGCACTATGAATCCGAGCGACTCCGCCGAGAGCAGCGTCAAACCGCCCGCGTACTCGAAGAAATTGGTCGTCGCCCGCCCGAAACGATCGAGGAACTTCATCTGTTGGATCCGTCCGCCTCGTTCAAGGCGAGGAGGACCGTCTGCGTGGCCTCGATGCGCTTCACGGCCACGCCGCGCTCGGCCGTCAGGTTGAAGTGGACCTGGTTGACGTGCTCCAGCCGCCGGTCGACGTCGCGGAGATGCGCGCGCGCCTCGCCGTTGAAGCTCGCAAAGTACTTGCGTGCCGCCGCGAGATACGCGGCGCGCGCGCGATCGTCCACCGATCCGCTCGCGATCGCGACCTCTATGTCGTGCTGGGCGCGTTTCATCGAGCGGTCCGTAACGTGAAACGCGCCGATGCGCGCTACGAGCTCCGCCAGCGCTGCGTCAACTGGCATGAACCGGCGAGGTTGCCGCGAGTGCGGCGTCCTGCAACGCAAATAGCCGGCGAATCCCCAGATCCGCGAGGCCGAGCAGCGTGTCGAGCTCGCGCCGATCGAAGGGCGCGGCCTCCGCGGTTCCCTGCAGTTCGACGAACCGCCCGGCATCGGTCATGAAGACGTTCATATCGACGAGAGCCTTGCTGTCTTCGTCATAAGCGAGGTCGAGCAGCGGCTGTCCCGCAACGATGCCGACGCTGACGGCGGCGACCATCTCGACGAGCGGCCAGTGCGCGCGATCGGCAGGGTCGAAGCGCGTGCGCAGGGCCAGCGCGAGCGCCACGCAGGCGCCTGTTACCGCCGCCGTCCGCGTCCCGCCGTCTGCCTGAATCACGTCGCAGTCGAGCCAGACGGTCCGCTCGCCCAAGCGCGCCATGTCCGTCACCGCGCGCAGAGCGCGCCCGATGATGCGCTGAATCTCGTGCGTCCTTCCGCCGAGGCGTCCCTTGGAGGACTCGCGCTGCGTGCGCTCCTGCGTCGCGCGCGGAAGCATAGCGTACTCCGCGGTGACCCAGCCGACGCCGCGGCCCTTCATCCACGCCGGCACGCGATCCTCGATCGATGCGGCGCACAGCACGCGCGTGTTTCCCACGCTGATCAGCGCGCTGCCCTCCGCGTACTTCAAGAACCCCGGGTCGATAGTTACCGGCCGCAGCTCGTCCGCACGTCGGCCGTCGCTGCGAATCATTCGACGGTTACTGTCTTTGCTAGATTGCGCGGCTGGTCGACGTCCTTGCCCTCGATGTCGGCGATGTGATAGGCGAGCAGCTGCAGCGGGATGACGTTGACGATCGGCGACAGCAGCTCGTCGACCTTGGGCACCCAGAACACGTGATCGGCGACGCTCTTGGCTTCGGCGTCGCCTCGGTTGGCGACGACGATGACCGGCGCCTCGCGCGCCCGCGACTCCATAAGATTCGACAGCATCTTCTCCCGCACGCGATCCTCGGTGACGATGCCGACCACGGGCACCGTCGAATCGAGCAGCGCGATCGGGCCGTGCTTCATCTCGCCGGCGGGATAGCCCTCGGCGTGAATGTACGAGATCTCCTTCAGCTTCAGCGCGCCCTCGAGCGCGGTCGGGAAGTTGACATAGCGGCCGAGGAACAACACGCTCTGGGCGCGGCGCAGCTCGCGCGCGACCTTGCGGATCTCATCCGATGTGTTGAGCACCACGTCGACGGCCGCCGGCAGCAGCTTCGTCCCGGCCGCGACGTCCGCCAGGCGGCGCTCGTCGGTCGTGCCGCGGAGCCGCGCCAGATAGAGGGCGAAGAGCGTCATGGCCATCGCCTGAGCGACGTACGTCTTGGTGGCGGCGACGCCGATCTCGGGCCCGCCGCGTGTGTAGAGCATGCCGTCGGCTAGCCGCGTCAGGTGCGAGCCGAGCACGTTGCAGATCCCCAGGACGCCGCAGCCCGATTTTTTCGCGATGCGGACGGCCTCGATCGTGTCGGCGGTCTCGCCCGACTGCGACATGGCGATGACGAGCGTCGTGGAGTCGATGACCGGATCGCCGTAGCGAAACTCGCTGGCGAGCTCCATCTCGACGGGCAGATGCACGAGCGAGCGGAGCAAGTACATCCCGACCATTCCCGCGTAGTATGCGCTGCCACAGCCAGTGATCGCGATCTTGCTCAGACTGAGGAGACGTTCCGGAGTGATGTCCCCGAGCTCGGTGCCGAAGTTGACGCTGCCGCTCTCCTCGACGCGCCCGCTCAGCGTTTGCTTGATCGCGTTGGGCTGCTCGAAGATCTCCTTGAGCATGAAGTGTTTGAAACCGGTCTTCTCGGCGGAGCCGGCGTCCCAGGTGATCGCGATCGGGTCGCGCTCGATGCTCGCCCCGGCATAGTCGGTGAGGCGGAAACCGTCGCGTCCGACGACGGCGATCTCGCCCTCTTGCAAAATGATCTCGCGGCGCGTGTAGGGCAGAATCGCCGGCGTGTCGGAGGCTACGTACATCTCCCCGTCGCCGATTCCCACGACCAGCGGGCTCGCGCCGTTTCGCGCAAAGACGAGGTGTTCCGGGTCGTCGGATGAGATCACGCCGAGTGCGTACGCGCCGCGGACCTCGTGGACGGTCCGCCGCACGGCCTCCTCTAAGTTGCCGTCGTAGTGCAGCTCGATGAGGTGCGCGAGCACCTCGGTGTCGGTCTGGCTGCGGAAGACGTGCCCGAGCTCGATTAGACGGGCCCGCAGCGACGCGTAGTTTTCGATGATGCCGTTGTGCACGACGGCGATCTTGCCGCCGCAATCCAGGTGCGGATGCGCGTTCGCGTCGGACGGCGCGCCGTGCGTCGCCCAGCGCGTGTGCCCAACGCCCACGGCGCCGGATAGCGGGCTGCCGTTGGCGAGCCGCTCGGCCAGCCGCGACAGCTTGCCCTCAGCCTTCGAGCCCGCGAGGCTCCCCGAGGCGTCGATGACCGCGATGCCGGCGCTGTCGTACCCGCGGTACTCGAGGCGGCGCAGCGCATCGAGGATGATCGGGACGCTATCGCGGCCGCCGATATAGCCGACTATCCCACACATCGCCGGTCTATTTTACTTGATCCCTTCGCGTGTCCGGCGATACTCGATCTTGCCCTCGGCGATCTCGTCCAGCGCGATCGAGACGGGCTTGTTGGGGTTGATGGTCTCGGGATCGACTAGCGGTTCGCTCGCGAAGTATTCGCGGCGATCCGTCGCCGGCAGCTGCTGCACGCGAATCCAGTTGTTCAACTGGCGGGCTCGCTTCGTCACGATGTTGACGAGGCTGAATTTGGAGTCGGCGTGCTCCAGCAGAACGTCTAGGTCGCCGAATACAGACTTGCTCATGTGGTTTCGATCGTGTTCCTTTCCCAAGTTGTCGCTGTCATGACGACTCGACGCGCCGAATCGAGTCGTCGGGATACCGGTGGATCCGAAAGCGCTCTGCCTGGAGGATCGCCTCCAGGTCGCGCACCGCCCACTCCGGATGGTCTTGCTCGTTGACGACGATGTAGTCGAAGCTCCGGATGAACTTCATCTCCTGTTGCGCGATCTCGAGCCGCCGCGCGATCTCCTCGTTCGTCTCGGTGCGACGAGCGAGTAATCTTTCGCGGAGGTGTGAGAAGCGGTCCGGAACCAGGAAGATCAGGACCGCGTCGGGGTACGACGCCTTGACGGCGAGCGCGCCGTTGACCTCGGGCTTCATGACGACGTCGTAGCCTTCGGTTAAGCTCTCCTCGACGTAATCGCACGGCGTCCCGTAAAGGTTGCCGTTGTACTCGCGCCACTCCAAGAGGCGGCCGCCGCTCCGCAACAACTCGAACTCCTCGGGCGAAACGAAGAAGTAGTGCTCTCCGTTGCGCTCGTCCGAGCGTGGCGGCCGAGTCGTGGCCGAGACTGAGTACCGCAGCGTGGCCCGGCGTTCCCGCAAAGCCTCGACGAGCGTGTCCTTGCCTGCCCCCGACGGCCCCGACACGACGAACAGCAGACCCGGCCCGATGCTCAATGTTCCTCCCTTCAGGTCGTAAGGCCGCTTGCCCTACTCGGACCGGGCTTACGGGGGATTACAGAGCACGTTCTGCATCGCGTCGACCACGTCGGTATCGGCCTGTGCTGCCATCGGGCGGAGGTAGTAGGTACGCACCGCCTGGTTGTCGCGAACCGCGAAGCCTTCCGCCAGCAGCCGGCCGCCGCCAAGACGGAAGGTCGCAACCCCCGCCGCTCCCGGGCACGCGGGGAAGGGCTTGTTGCTACCCTGGAGCTTCGCGCCGCGGTTTTTCATCAGCGCATCGATCGTCACTTGCGACGCGAGGTCCGATAGCGTGCCTCCGAAGGGCGCGGCATCGTAGTTGTATTGCTGCGTGCCGCTCGCGTTCGTCCAGGCGTTGCGATGGCCCGCGACGGGGCGCCAGTTCTTCGGCGCTGCAGATCCGCCGCCGCCGCAGGCGCACAGCGAGACCACGGCAGCGGCCAAGGCTATTCGTATCGTCACGATAAGATTGTTTTGATGCTGACCGATTGGATCCTCATCGCGCGGCTCGCTCGGGAAATCGAAGACCTTCTGCGCGGCGCGCGCGTCGAGGATGCGGGCATGCTCGACGACGGGCGCGTAGGCCTGCTCTTCCGCAGCCGCGGCGCGCGAGCGCTTCTCGCCGTCGATCCCTTCGAGTCGCCGCCGCTGCTGACCGTCGAGGACGTCACCGCGCCGGGATCTCCCTTGACGATCGCCGAGGAGCCGGGCTTCGTGCGCACGCTCGCGCGGTCGCTGCAGGGAATGACGCTCGCGAGGGTCGACGCGCGGCGTAACGATCGGCTGCTGCGCTTGGGCTTCTCGGCTCGCTCGCGCTTCGGAGTCGGCGACGAGTTCGACCTCTTTGCGGAGCTCGTGCCACGCTTCGGCAACCTCGTGCTGGTCAAAGGCGATCGGGTCGTGGCGGCGCACAAGGAGTTCGCTCCGGCGGACAACGCGCGACGGGCCGTGCGCGCCGGCGGCCCGTACGAGCTTCCGCCATTGCCGGTCGGCGTGCGAACGATCGGTGAGCCGCCGCGCGAGGACGGTGCAATCGCGTCGACCGCGTTGCACGTGTATCGGCGCGATGGCCGGCTCCTTGCGGCCTACGTCACGCCGCTGGCGGGCGTCGAAGATGCGCAGCACTCGCGCGAACCGTCGTTGCTCGCGCTTTTTGCGGAGCTGCGCGGTCAGCGTGCGGCCCTGGCGGGGGGCCAGCGCCACGAGCAGCGGCGGCGCGCCGTGATGAAGCGGCTGGACGAGCGGGAGCGCAAACTGCGCGACGAGCTCGCGGCGCTGGCCCAAAAGCGTGAGCGCGCCGGCCGGCGCGAAGGCCTGCGCGCCGACGGCGACGCCATCTTCGCAACGCTCCACGAGCTCGAAGCCGGCGATCGCGAAGCCGCGAAGGAGCGCGCGGGCGAGCTGTTCGCGGAGTACAAGAAGCTCGGAAAAAGCGTTCCGCACATCGAGCGGCGCGAACGCGCCGTCACGCGCGTATTGGAGAGCGTCGAGGCGCTGCGATGGGAGGCCGAACGCGCCGCAGACGAAGACCTAGGGGACGTCGAGTCCGCCGTCGCCGGGCTCTTCGCGAGGGTCGCGACGCCGCGGCGCGCCGCCGTGCCCAGGCGCCGGCGGGCACCGCTCGAGTTCCGCACCGAGGCCGGGTCACGCATCGTCGTGGGACGCTCGCCCGCGGAAAACGCGGACATCACATTTCGGCTGGCGCGGCCTAACGATCAATGGTTTCACGCGCGCGGCATCCCAGGCGCCCACGTCATCCTGTCGCGCGGGGACCGCACGGAGGCGTCCGACGCCGACGTCCGCGCCGCGGCCGCCCTCGCCGCTTTTCATTCGAAGGCGAAGGGAGCCTCGGCAGTTTCAGTCGACTACACGCTGCGCAAGCACGTGCGCAAGCAGCGCGCGGCGCCGCCGGGGCTCGTGTGGTACACGCAGGCCAAGACCGTCGTAGTTGAGCCGAAGGCTACTTTAGACTAGGCCCGCTTTTTTAAGGTAAGCGCGCTTCGCACGCCTTCCAGTCCAGATTGGCGAAGAACGCTTCGATGTACTTGCCCTTCTCAGCCGGCTTGTAGTCTTTGATGAACGCGTGCTCCCAGACGTCCATGACGACGACCGGCACGAAGCCGGCGAGGTTGCCGTTTTCGTGGTCGCTGATCCAGTGATTTGTAATCTGACCGTTGGTCGTGTCGCAGTACGCGATGACCCAGCCGACGCCGCGCATTCCGCCGACCGCCATGAAGTCGTGCTTCCACTCCTCGAATCCGCCGTAGCTCTCGCCCAGCGCGTCGTACAGGCGGCCGCTGCCGATCTCGCGCGGCTCGCGGATCATGTTGTCGAAGTAGTATTCGTGAAGCCTCATTCCGTTGTACTCGAAGCCGAGACGGCGGACGAGCTCGGCGAAGCTCGGGTCGCTGCCGGCGGTCTTGCCCGCGGAGCGAATCTCGCTCAGCCGCTCGTTCAACAGGTTGACGTTCTTGACGTAACCTTCGTACAGCCCAAAATGCATCTCGAGCGTGGCGTCCGAGATGCCTTGCAGGCCGGAAAGCTCCCACTTCTTCGGTGAATAGGTCTTGGCAGGCGTGTAGATTTTCATAACTTTTCGGAATACCCGGCCCCGTTCGGCGCCAAACGAGGGAGCCTCCGAAAGAAGAGTGGGGCCCGCGACTCGGACGCTTGTCGGAAGGACACCTTACCAGAGCGAGCAACTTAGGCCGGATACCGCGAACGCGAGGAGGCCTGACTGTGAAGAATCCTTTGGATTCGATTTGGGGGACCGTCATCAGCGGGTTCGTGTTGACGGCGATTCTTTGGCTCATAGCGCGCTGGATCGTCTCGAGCTCGCTCGGATCGGGCGCATAGTATGGAACTCAATCTCGACTGGGTGTTTCGCTGGTTCCACATCATGGCCGGCATCATGTGGATCGGCCTGCTGTACTTCTTCAACTTCGTCAACGCGGCGGCCGTCAAGGAGGCCACCGCGGCCGGCGAGGCCGGGCCCATCTCGAAGTACGTCATGCCGCGCGCGCTGCTCTTCTTCCGCTGGGGTGCGGTCGTGACGTGGATCTTCGGAGCGGCGCTGCTCGGAAACTACCGTGGCGCCGGCGAGAACGGCTTCGTCGCCGCGTTCCTGCTGCACGGCGCTATGGCGCCGATCGGCATCGGCGCGTGGCTCGGAACGATCATGCTCCTCAACGTCTGGGGAATCATCTGGCCCAACCAAAAGAAGCTGCTCGGCATCGTTCCGGCGACCGACGAGGAGAAGGCGAAAGCACGTCGTCCGGCGTTCTTGGCGTCGCGCGTCAATACGATGCTGTCGATCCCGATGCTGTTCTTCATGGCAACCGGCTTCACGTCACAGAGCCAGGGGATCTACCACTAGCAAGACGCCTCAAGATGGCGTGAGCACGATCTTGCCGATGTGCGCGCTCGACTCGAGGCGGGCGTGCGCTTCTTTCGCGCGCTCGAACGGATAGACCGAGTCGACCAGCGGCGCGATGGGATCGCGCTGGGGCAGCAGCGGCCAGATCTCTTCCCACAGCCGGCGGGCGATCGCGGCCTTCTCGGCGTCGCTGCGCGGTCGCAGGTGCGAACCAATGATCGCCGCGCGCTTCGCGAACAGCCGGCCGAGGTCGATTTCTGCGATCCTGCCGCCCGGCGTCGCGAGGCATGCGACGCGGCCATCCAGCGCGAGACACTCGACGTCGCGCGCGACGTAGTCGCCGCCGACGATGTCCACGACGACGTCGACGCCGCGTCCGCCGGTGAGGCGCATCGTCTCGGCCACGAAATCGTGCGTGCGATAGTTAATCGCGGCCGCGGCGCCCAGCTTGATTGATGCCGCGCACTTCGCGTCGCTGCCGGCGGTGGCGATCGCCGTCGCCCCCAGCGCCCGCGCGAACATGATCGCCGTGCTTCCGATGCCGCTCGTTCCGCCGTGGACGAGCACGCTCTCCCCGCGTGTCAGACGAGCCCGTGTGATCATGCTGTCGTAGACGGTAAAGGCGTTCTCCGGAAGCGTTGCGGCTTCGAGTGCGCTCCAGCCCGGCGGTATTGGAAGGACCTGGCCCTGCGGCACGGCCACGAATTCGGCGTAACCGCCGCCGTTGGTCAGCGCACAGACCTTATTGCCGGCGCGCCACTGTGTGACGCGCTCGCCCACGCGCGCGATCGTACCGGCGACCTCGAGTCCCAGAATGGGCGAAGCACTGGGGGGTGGCGGGTACCGCCCCGCGCGCTGCATGACGTCGGCGTGCGTGACGCCGGCGGCCTCGACCGCGACGAGTACGTCGTCAGGCCGTACCGCGGGCTCGGCTGTTTCTTCAACGCGTAAGACCTCCGGCGGTCCCGGCGCGTCGAACGCGACGTACTTCATGCCTGCTTCGAGATCAGCATGGCGTCGCCGAAGGAGTAGAACCGGTAGCGCTGCGCGATCGCTTGCGCGTACGCGCCGCGGATGCGCTCGAACCCGCCGAAAGCGCTGACGAGCACCAGTAGCGTCGAGCGCGGCAGATGGAAGTTCGTGATCATCGCGTCGACGACGCGGAAGCGAAAGCCCGGCGTGATGAACAGATCGGTGGCGTGATCGCCTGCCTCGATGCGCCCGAAATCGCGAAGGTTGCCCTCGAGGGCGCGGACGACGGTCGTCCCGCACGCGACGATCCTGCGGCCGTCGCGCCGCGCGCGTTCCAGCGTGGCCGCCGCCTGCTGCCCGATCGTGTAGGCCTCGGCGTGCATCACGTGCTCTTCGATAGCGCCGGCGTTAATGGGCCGAAACGTTCCGAGCCCGACATTGAGTGAGATCCGCACGATCTCGACGCGCCCCTCGAGCTCACACAGCAGCTCGGGCGTGAAGTGCAGCGAGGCGGTCGGCGCTGCGACGCTTCCCGGCACCCGCGCGAAGACCGTTTGGTAGTGCTCTTGCGCCTCGCGTGATTCATTGTGGATGTACGGCGGCAGCGGCATGCGGCCGGCCTTTTCCAAAAAACGTTCCAGCGGTAGCGCGAGGCTCAGCTCGATCTCGCGCATCCCGTCTTCCAGCTCATCGCGGATCGTCGCCTCGCCGAGTTCGCCGAACAGCACGCGCCGGCCCGTGCGCAAGCGCCGAGCCGGGCGGACCAGGGCGATCCAGCACAGCGCGGTCGCATCGTAACGCAGCTTGTCGGCGGGGTGCAGCAGCAACAGTTCCGCGCGTCCGCCGCCTTCGCGCCGCCCGACGAGCCGCGCAGCGATGACGCGGGTCTCGTTGAGCACGAGCACGTCGTCGTGCAGCAGCAGCAGCGCGAGGTCGGCAAAGCGTCGATGCTGGATCTCGTCGTTGCGCAGGACCATCAGCCGGCTCTCGTCGCGGCGCGGCGAGGGATGCTGCGCGATCAGCTCTTCCGGCAGCGCGTAGTCGTATCCGGCCGTCGAGTGCGCGACGTGGCTAGAGATGTGTGACGATCGCTCCCGGAAAATAATAGGTCACGATCTCGGGCGCCGTGCGGCCGGAAAGTGCCATTCCGCGCGCGCCCCACTGACAGAGGCCCACGCCATGACCGAGGCCGGCGCCATCGATCGAAATCTGCGCGGCGTTTCCGTCGCGGTCGAGGCGCTCGATCAACAGGCTCGGCAACACGCGCGACCCGATCGCGCGACGGAATGCTCCGCCGGCGACCGTGCTGCTGCCCCCGTCGGCGACGAGCTCGAAGCCCCGCGCTCTCCCGCTGGGATCGCGCTCCGTGATGCGCAGGTCTTGCAACGCTCCGATCGGGCCGAGGTACGACGACAGACTTCGCTCGATTTGATCGAGCGAGAGGATCGTGGACCAGCGATAGTTCGGCGACGCCGAGCACGACGTGCACACGATTCCCTCGAGATAAGCAATCGGTGCGCCCCCCCAGGCGTCCGACGACGACTCCGTGTGTCCGCCGCAGCACGACGAATACGCTACCCTCGCGTAGGCGTCGCCGAACTTCAGCACCTGCCCCGCCGTTGCTGCGACTGCCGCGCTTCCTGCGGGTGTCTCTCCGGCGACGCCCTCGTAGAGCTGGTCGAGCTCTGAGGGAATGACGTCGAACTGCCGCCGCGGGTCGCTGCGCTGCAGGACGTACGTGCGGGCGCAGATCGACTGCACCTCGAGTGCGGCGGGCGGCCAGCGCGCCGACATCTCGCGCGAGACGACGCTATAGAGGTATTCTTCGAGATCGACGACGCTGACGATGCGTCCGTCGTCGAGGCGCGTGAACGTTCCGCGATAGGGGCGTCCGTTGAACTCGAACTGGTCCGCCGAGAGCGGCGCCGTATCGCCGTTCCCCAGCAGCACGCGCAGCGCCGGCTTGCGCGACCAGCTCGACGGATCGGCGTCACTCTGCGCGCGCGCGGCGCGGGCGGCGAGCAACGGCGCGACGCCGAGCATGACGAATGTGCGGCGCCGCATCAGCCGGCGTACTCCAAGGCCCGCAGCGGACGTGATTCAACGAGATCGACACCGCTGGTTTCGGGGATGAGGCATATCGATACCAGCGAGATCACCGTCATGAACATGAAGTAGAGCGCGAGCACCCACGACGCGCCGGCGGAATACTTGAGCAGCAGCGTCGCGACGAACGGCGCCAGGCCGCCCGCGAAGATCGCGGCGCCCTGGTAGCCGACGGATACGCCGCTGTAACGCACGTTCGCGGGGAACATCTCGCTGAGCATCGCGGCGAGCGGCCCGTACGCGGCGCCGCAGGCGAGGTTGAACAGGCAAACTGCGAGGACGATCAGGCCCGGGGCCTTCGTGTCGACGAGGGCATAGATCGGAAACGCGAGCACGAAGAGCGCGGCGACAGCCGTCATGAAAATGGGGCGCCGGCCGACGCGGTCCGAGATCCATCCGGAGAGCGGTACGACGACGAGCGCGACGCAGCTGCCGGCGATGTTCGCGTTGAAAAAGACGCTCGGGTTCAGCTTCAGGACGGAATGCGGTCCGGCCCCGTAGCTGATCAGCTGCGTGGTGATCAGATAGAAACCGCCGTTGACGACGAAGAACGCCCCTCCGGCGAGGAGCACGCTTCTCAAGTTGTTGGCTAGCACCGAACGGACAGGCGCGGACACGATCTCCTTGCGCCCTTTGAAGTTCTCGAAGGCGGGCGTCTCGGTGACGCTCAGACGAATCACGAGCCCGAGCGCGACTAAGACTGCGCTGGCGAGAAAGGGGATTCGCCAATGCGCGCCGGCGGCGACGAAGCTCAGGTTTGCGAGGATCAGTCCGACGGGAACGCCCATCTGGGGAAAGCTCGCGACGAAGCCCTTCGCCCGCGCGTGCGCGTGCTCCGACGCCATCAGCACGGCGCCGCCCCATTCGCCGCCGACCGCGATCCCCTGACATAGTCGCAACGCGACGAGCAGAACGGGAGCCCAAACGCCGATGCGAGCGTAGATGGGCAGCACTCCCACCAGAAACGTCGCGGCGCCCATGGTCGACAGCGTCAAGACGAGCATCGCCTTGCGGCCGAGCCTGTCGCCAAAGTGTCCGAAGATGACGCCGCCCAGCGGCCGCGCGAGAAACCCGACGCCGAAGACCGCATACGACGCCAGTTGGCCGACAAACGGATCCGACTTGGGGAAGAACAGCGCCGGAAACACGAGCGCGGAAGCCAAACCGTAGATATAGAAGTCGTACCACTCGATCGACGTGCCGATCAGGGTCGCCGCCGCGACCAGCGCGCTCGAGGAGCGCTTCACAGCAGCCGATCTTGTGCGCCGGCGCCCGCGGCGATGCCGAGATGGCGGTACGCCGCGGTGGTCGCGCGCCGACCGCTTGCGGTGCGCGTCACAAAGCCTTCCTTGAGCAGATAGGGTTCGACGACGTCTTCGAGCGTTTCCGCGTCTTCGGTGAGCGTCGCCGCGATCGCTGCGATGCCCGCGGGGCCGCCGCGATACTGCTCGACGATCGTGCGCAGGAACGCGCGGTCGAGCCGGTCGAGGCCCAGCTCGTCGACGCCTTCCCGGCGCAGCGCCTCGGCAGCGATGGGTTCGGTGATGCGGCCGTCGGATCGCACCTCCGCGAAATCGCGGACACGCCGCAGGAGGCGGTTGGCGACGCGCGGCGTTCCGCGGCTGCGCGCGGCGATCGTGTGGGCCGCTTCGGCGTCGATCGGCACGCCCAGCACGTTCGCCGATCGCCGAACGATGCGTTCCAGCTCCCCCGCTGGGTAATAGTCCAAGTGCTGCACGATGCCGAAGCGCTCGCGCAGCGGAGCCGTCAGCATGCCCGCACGCGTCGTCGCGCCGACGAGTGTGAACCGCTTCAGCGGAAGCTTCAGCGTCTTCGCGTAGGCGCCTCGATCGACGACGAAGTCGATCTGGAATTCCTCCATCGCCGGGTAGAGGAACTCTTCGACGACCCGTCCGAGCCGGTGAATCTCGTCGACGAAGAAAACGTCGCCATCTTCCAGCGAGGTCAGGATACCGACGAGGTCCTTCGGCTTCTCCAGCGTCGGGCCGCTGGTCGGGCGAAAGTTCGCTCCGAGCTCGCGCGCGATGAGGCCCGCGAGCGTCGTCTTGCCAAGTCCCGGAGGCCCATAGAAGAGAACGTGCTCGAGGGGCTCGCCCCGCTTCTTTGCGGCATCGATCGAGATCCGCAAATTTTCGATGATGCGTTCCTGACCGACGTACTCTTCAAACGAGCGCGGGCGCAGGCTCGCGCCGTAGAGCTCGTCCTCCATGACGTCGTGCGGATCGACGATGCGTTGCTCACTCCCCGCATCTGCGGGTCCCAGTAGGCGTTTGCGCGCCTTGGGCTCGCTCATACCGGCTCCTTCGGCGCTCTGCGCCGGTATATCTCCGCGAGAAGCCGTTCGGCGTCGTCGATCGCCGAGTTGGCCTCGAGCGTCTCGCGGATCATCGCCTCCGCTTCGCCGCGCTTGTAACCCAGCTGGAGGAGCACCGCGAGCGCCTCGTCGGCGAAGTCCGGAATTGCGCTCGGTCGCGCGGCGGGCGCGTCTTGGATGAGCAGAAACTTTGCGACCTTTCCCTGGAGTTTCGCGACGATGTCGCGCGCCTTTTGTTGTCCGATGCCCGGGAGACTCTTGAGAAATCCGTAGTCGCCACGATCGATCGCTGCGGCGATCGTCGACATCGGCGCGGAGAACGCGCGCGCCGCCGAACGCGGACCGATAGATGCGACGGTAATCAGCGCCTCGAAGAACTCGCGCTCGATCGAATTCGTGAACCCGTAGTAGGTAAAGCGGCCAGTGTTGCCGTCGAGGTTGACGACCGCGTAGATCTCCAGCGCGACGTGCGCGCCCGGCGCCGGCGGGAGCTTCTCCGCGATGCACGGCGGGAGAACGATCTCGTATCCGAGCCCGCCCGCCTCGACGATCGCGGACTCGGCGGTGCGCTCGACCAGCGAGCCGCTGATCCTAGCGAACATGCACGGCGCGGCGCTCGACCACGTTGAGAAACGCCAGCGCCAACGCGAGCGCGTCGGACACATCGTGCGGTTTGGGCGGCCGCTGCAGGCCGAGCAGGCGCGTGACCATCGCGTTCACCTGCTCCTTGCGCGCGCTGCCCGAGCCGACGAGTGCGCGCTTGACGTGGGCGTGGCCGAGGGTGTGAACCGCGACGCCCGCCTGCGCACTCGCGAGGCAGAGCACGCCGCGCGCGTGACCCATCAGGAGAGCTGCGCGCGGGTTCTTATAGGACGTGTACAGCTCCTCGATGACGACGAGCGTCGGCGACGTCTGCGCGATGACTTCGGCAATGCCCGCGTGAAGCTCGCTGAGCCGCTGCTCGAGCGTCGCGGCAGCGCGCGGAACGACGACGCCGGCCTCGACCAAGGCGACGCGGCCGTTGCGGCGTTCGATCACGCCGTATCCCGTCGTGCGCAGCGCAGGGTCGATCCCGAGAACGCGCACCGCTGCAGGCGACATCTACGGCGGCGGCGGCGTGCCGTTAACGGTTAGCGTGACCGACGATCCGGGCGCCAGGCTCGTTCCCGCAGGCGGCTCCGTGCCAATGACCCTCCCACCTTGACCGACGGTTGTCGTGTACTCGGTGTGCGATACCGAGTAGCCGTACGACTGCAGCGCCTTCATGGCATCGAACTGAGACTCACCCACGGTGTCGGGCACCTCTCCCGACACGGAGAGTGTGATCGTTACCGTGGAACCCGATGCCTGCGGTCCGGCGGACGGCGCTTGCGCGACGATCGTCCCGTTGTTCGTACTCTGCTGAGCGAACCGAACGGCGATCTCGAAGCCGGATTGCGTGAGTGCCTGCCGCGCCGTCGCATAATCGTCGCCGACCACGCTGGGCAGCTGCGCGACCGGCCCATTCGCGGCCGGCGACCCGACCCATCCGTTCGGCATGCCGTTGTTGACCACGAGTCGCACGATGCTGTCGCGGTCGACCTTGCTGCCCTGCGGCACGCTCTGCGACGCGATCGTGTCGGGCGGCATGCCCGGGATCGTCTGTGTCGTGTCCAGGGTGATCCCCAGACGGCTCGCCAGCGCGCGGGCCGCGTCGACGGTTAGGCTCACGAAGTTGGGCACGACGATCGGCTGCGGGCCGCTCGAAACGATCAGCGTGACGCGGCTGCCCTCCGCGACCCCAGTGCCGGGCTTGGGCTGCTGATCGACGACGTTGTCCGCGACCGTGTTGTCGTGACGGCGCACGATGTTTACGGCGAAGCCCTCTTGCTGCAGCGTGCGCTGCGCGTCGTTGACGCTGTAACCGCGCACGTCATTCAATCCGCGCAAGGGCTTTCCGTTACTGATGACGAGCTCGATGACCTGATTCTTGTCGACCTTCGTGCCCGCCGCCGGCTCTTGGCGGATCACGCGGTCCGGTGGCACCGTCTCGCTAGCGCTCTTGGTGAAGCGCGTTCGCAGCCCGGCGTTGACGACGGCCTGTTGCGCCTGTGCCATCGTCATGCCGGTGTAATCCGCCACGAGCGTCGCGTTGCCGAGCGGCCTGCCGAACAGGAAGTAACCGATGCCGGTCGCCGCGATCAACGCGACGATCAGCGCCGGAATGGCCCAGCCGCGGCGACGTGGAGACTCCCACTCCTCGCCGGCCACGGCCGCGCGATCCGGCATCGGTGAGCGCCGCGGGGGCAGTCGCTGGGCGCCGCGCTGCGGCGGGTGTGGAGCGTCGTCGGAGATGCGATAACCGGCGACCGTAGGACGCTCGCGCGCCTCTCGCAGAGCGGTCGCGAGATCGCTGGCAGATTGAAACCGATGCTCGGGCTTCTTCTGCAGCAGGCGGTTCACGATCGAGGCGAGTGCCGGGCTGACGCCCGTTGCCGCCGCGTCGATCGTCGGAACCGGATCGCCGATGTGCTTGAGCGCGACGGTGACCGGCGATTCCCCGGTGTACGGCAGCGCTCCAGTGAGCATTTGATAGAGCACGATGCCCAGGCTGTAGAGATCGGCGGTCTCGTGGATCTCGTGCTCCTGCGCCTGCTCCGGGGAGATGTAGTAGACGCTGCCCATCACGAGCCCCGGCTTCGTGAGCGCCATCGTCTGCTGCGAGACGGCGCGCGCGATCCCGAAGTCGGAGAGTTTCACGACGTCGTCCTTGGTCACGAGAATGTTCGCCGGCTTAATGTCGCGATGCAAGAGGCCCTGGCGGTGGGCGTAGGCGAGGCCGCTCGCGATCTGCGTCGCGTAGTCGATGGCCACCGGCTCGGGCAGGCGGCCGTCTGCGGCGATGATCTCGGCCAGCGACGGGCCGTCGACGAGCTCCATGACGATGAAGTACGTCGAGTCCTGGCGGCCGACGTCAAAGGTGTTGACGATGTTGGGGTGGGAGAGCCGCGCGGCCGACTCCGCCTCTTGATAGAAGCGCCGCACGAACTCTTCGTCGGCGGCGTACTGCTCGCGCAGCACCTTGATGGCGACGCGCCGGCGCAGGAGAACGTCGGTGCCGCAATACACGGTCGCCATCCCGCCTTCGCCGAGCTTGCGGTCGAGCCGGTACCTGTTGTTGAAGGTGCGCTCCTCGATCAACTCAAGGAGCCTCTGACGAGCTGGCGCTCTCCAGCGCGCTGCGCAACACGTCGCGGGCGATCGGTGCCGCATACGTCGCGCCATAGCCGACGTTCTCGACGACGATCGCCACGGCCACGCGCGGATGATCCGCCGGCGCGAAACAGACGAACCACGCGTGCGAACGGCCCTGCGGATTGGTCGCCGTGCCGGTCTTGCCGGCGACAGTCACGTGGGGCAGCTGCGCCGGAGTGCCCGTCCCTCGCTGCACGACGGCGATCATCATCTGCGTGACCTTCGCTGCGGTCTCGGGCGATACCGGGTTTGCGAGCGCGGCTGCGCTCGAGACGCTCGCCGGCGTGCCGTCGCGGACGACTTGGCGCACGACATACGGGCGGGGTTCGCTACCGCCGTTCGCGACGGTTGCGCCGATCAAGGCCATCTGCAGCGGCGTCATAAGCAGGGCGCCCTGACCGAAACCCATCTGCGCGAGCTCGCCGGGCACGATGCCGGCCTGCGGCGGCACCCGATCCGTCTCGGCGGGGAGCTGGAAGTCGAGCGACTCACCGATGCCCCAGCGCTGAAGGTATTGATAGAAGGTATCTACCCCCATCTTCAGAGCGATCTGCGCGAAGTCCACATTGCTCGAGAGCGCGAAGGCGTTGGTCAGGTCCGAGTATCCCGTCGCTTCGCTTTCGTTGTCATGCAAGACGAAGTTTCCGATCACGAGGTACCCGGGATCCTCAAAGTGCGAATCCATCGTCACCGTGTTGCTGTCGAGGGCCGATGCCGCGGTGAAGATCTTGAACGTCGAGCCCGGCGGATACAGGCCGTCGAGAGCGCGATTGAGCAGCGGCGCCTGCGGATCGGCGCGGAGCGCCGGGAACTCGTCGTCGAAGTCGTTGGGATCGTAGCTCGGCACGCTGGCGAGCGCGAGCACGGCGCCGCTGCGCGGATCCAGCACCACGCCTGCGCCGCGCGAATAGCGCGAGAGCAACGCGAACAGCTGCGCTTGGACCGAGGGCACGATCGTCGTCACGACGTCCGCCCCGCGCGCCGGAGCGGGATTTCCGCGCAGCGTCGCGACGAGCTGCTGCAGCTGCGCTAGCGGGTCACCGCCGACGTCCGGCGGCGTCAACGCCTGGTCGAAGGCCCGCTCGATGCCGCTCGTTCCGTATCGGACCGAGACGTAGCCGGCCGTCTGGGCCAGCTCCGCTCCCAACGGGTAAAGCCGCTTTCCGCCAACAGTCTGCGCGATGAGGGTTCCGTCGGTCGCGTAGATGCGGCCGCGGCCCGCATCGAGCGGCGTGTGACGCGGATTGTTCGGTCGCGCCGCGATGCGCGGCGCGGCGACGATTTGAATGTAGATTTGGCGAATCGCCAGCACGGCGAACAACAGGACGAAGAATCGGGAAAGATCCCGGATCGCGCGGTTGGTCATGCCTCTCGCAAGACGGTAAGGCCTCCCTGCGTGCGCACGGCCATGTGCGGACGGCCGGCGTCGCCCTCCAGCAACGCGTTGACGATCGCCGCGGCGACGGACTCCGCGACCGCTCCGACCGTCAGCACGGCCTCGACGCGCCGCTCGGCCAGCAGCGGCAACGCGACGTACGCGCACGTGGGGAGCGTCTCGAAGTGGCGCTCCTCGTACGCGCCGTCGTGCCACGGCCCGCGCTTGCCGAACACCTGCGCGTGATAATCCCACGCGCAGAGCTGCTTCTCTTTCCAGACGAACCCGTCGCGTACGCAGAGCCGGCGGCACGCGGCGCATTGGACGAGCGCGACCGCCGGCTGCGCGAGCGCGTCAACGATCTCTTCCGGCAAGTCCTCGACGTTGATCACGTTCGACTCGTCGATCCGCTCGGGTAGCGCGGCGTTCCAGCCAATGCGTGCGAGCAGCTCAACGTCGCGCAGCGGCGTTACGAACGCGTGCTCGTCCTCCGGCGGAAACGTGCGGTCCATCCAGTCGAAGAGGCCCGAGAGCGGAACGGCGACGTCTTGCCGCGTGTCGCCCACCGCGATGCCGAGCGGCGTCCGGGCAAGCGGAATCAGCCGTGCTGTGATCGGCTCGGCGGAAGCTTGGCCCGGCGTGGCGGGCGGAAAGCCGTTGACGACGGCCAGCGTCGTCGCGTTGCCGCCGAGAACGAGGACGGCGGCGTCTTTGGACTCTACGATACGAGCGTCGCGGTGGCTCGGCGATAGTCTTGCAGGCTGCGCGGCGGCCCAGCCTGGCTTGCGAGCGCCTCCGCCAGTGCCCGCGCCGTATCTAAACTCGTCAAACACGCAATACTCGCTTCGACCGCCGTACGGCGAATCTTGTAGTCGTCGGTGATTTCCCGCGGCCCCTTCGCATCGTTGATCACCAAGTCGACCGCACGCGAAGAGATCAGATCGAGCACGTGCGGCGATCCGTCGGCGATCTTGTTGATGCCCGCGCTGGGAATGCCGGCGCTTTCCAGCACGCTGCGCGTGCCGGGCGTCGCGACGAGGGTGTGACCGAGCGCCGCGTACGCACGAAGTACGCCGACGGCCTCCTCCTTCTCTTCGTCCGCGATCGAAACCAGGATCCGTCCGCCGCTGCCCGGCAGGCGAACGCCGGCGGCCAGAAAGCCCTTGAGCAGCGCGCCTCCGAAGGTTTCGTCGATGCCGAGCACCTCACCGGTCGATTTCATCTCCGGCCCGAGCATAGTTTCGACGCCGCGCATCTTCGAAAACGAGAACACGGGGACTTTTACCACGACGTACGGGACGTGCTGAAGCAGCCCGGTACCGTACTCCATGTCGCGAAGCTTCTCGCCCAGCGCGATGCGCGTCGCCGCCGCGACGAGATTGATACCGGTGGCCTTCTGGATGATCGGTACGGTCCGGCTGGCTCGCGGATTCGCCTCGATGATGTAGAGCCGCTGCTCGTGCAGGACGAACTGCAGGTTGATCAGGCCGCGGATTTGGAGCTCGCGGGCGATGGCGATTGTGACGTCGGCGATACGCCGCTCCACGTCCGCGCCGATCGTCTGCACCGGATACACGCTAATCGAGTCGCCGGAATGAATGCCCGCCCGTTCGACGTGCTCGAATACGCCCGGAATGAGGATGTCGTCGCCATCGAAGACGGCATCGACCTCCACCTCGAGGCCGCGCAGGTACTTGTCGACCAGGAGCGGGGCGCCGTCGAGGATCGGGGGCGCCGAGGCGGCGTATTCGGCCAGCTGTGCCTCGTTGTGGACAATCTCCATCGCGCGGCCTCCTAGCACGAACGACGGCCGGACGAGCACAGGGAAGCCGAGCTCGCGAGCGATGGCGCGGGCCTCGCGGAACGTGCGAGCGGCCTTGCCCTGCGGCCGCGCCACGCCGAGACGCGCGAGCGCGGCGTCGAACTGCTCGCGATTCTCGGCCATGTCGACCGAGCGGCGATCCGTGCCGATGATCGGCACACCGCGTCGATGCAGCTCGCCGGCGAGATTGATGGCGGTCTGCCCGCCGAACGCCAACAGCACGCCGTGCGCGTCCGTGGCGTGGTATGCGGCCTCGACTTCGTCGGCGCCGGGCGGCTCGAAGACGAGCACGTCGGAGATGTCGAAGTCGGTCGAGACCGTTTCGGGATTGTTGTTGATCACGACGGGCGAACGCCCCGCATCCCGCAGCGCCCAGGCCGCGTGGACGCAACTGTAGTCGAACTCGATGCCCTGGCCGATGCGGATCGGCCCGCTGCCCACCACCACGACCGCTTGACCGGGCGTCGCGCGCATCTCGTCGCGCTCGCCGCGCGACAGATAATAGTAGGGCGACTTCGCGGGAAACTCGGCGGCGGCGGTGTCGACCATGCGGAACGCCGGCGCGGCGTCCGCCGGCCGTTTGGAGTTCCCGTCGCCCTGCAGCCGCCGGAGGCTCGCGGTCGAGTATCCGAACTGCAGCGCCTCGGCTGGCGCGCCGTTCGCGCCGCCGCCGCGAATGCGCTCCTCGAGCTCGACGAGGTCGGCGAATTCGTCGAGCCAGAAGCGATCGATCGCCGAGAGCTCGTGGATGCGCGCGATCGCCGCCGGGCGACGCGCCGCGCCCGCACGGCGCAACAGCTCGCAGACCGCGAAGAGGCGCTCGTGCGTCGGGCGCGCGACGATCGCTTCGAGCTCGGCGTCGCTCCACTCCGCGAGCGGCCCGGTTAGCGTGACGCGATCGAGGTCGAGTCCGCGGACCGCCTTGAGGAGGGCAGCGCGGAACGTCCGCCCGATCCCCATCGCCTCGCCGGTCGACTTCATCTGCGTTCCGATCGCGGTGTCGGCTATGGGAAACTTGTCGAACGGCCAGCGCGGTATCTTGACGACGACGTAATCGAGCGTCGGCTCGTAGGCGGCCTTCGTGATGCGCGTCACGGGGTTGGGAATCTCATCGAGGCGCTGGCCGAGCGCGATGCGCGTCGAGATCTTGGCGATCGGATAGCCCGTCGCTTTGGACGCCAGCGCCGAGCTTCGCGACACACGCGGGTTGACCTCGATGATCGCGTATTCGCTGCGCGCAGGATGCAGGGCGAACTGGATGTTGCACCCGCCCTGTACGTCGAGGGCTCGGATGACGTTGATGCTCGCGCTGCGCAGCATCTGGTATTCGAGATCCGACAGTGTTTGCGACGGCGCGACGACGATCGAGTCGCCGGTGTGCACGCCGACGGGATCGATGTTCTCCATATTGCAGACGACGATGCAGTTGTCGTCGCCGTCGCGCAGCACTTCGTACTCGATTTCCTTCCAACCAAGGAGTGACGTCTCGAGCAGCGCCTGCCCGATGAGGCTGGCACGCAGTCCGGCGTCGAGCGTCTCGCGCAGTTGCGCCTCGTCGTAGACGACGCCTCCGCCCGTGCCCGCGAGCGTGTACGCAGGGCGCACGACGAGCGGATAACCGGCGCGCGCCGCAAATTCGACGCCCTGCTCGATCGCAGTGACGACGGCGCTCTCGGCGACGGGCTCGCCGATCTCTTGCATCTTGAGCTTGAAGCGCTCGCGGTCTTCGGCGAGCCGGATCGTCTCGATCGGCGTCCCGAGCAGCTCCACGCCGTGCTCGGCCAGCACGCCGGCTTCGTCGAGCTCGACCGCGAGGTTGAGGCCGGTCTGGCCGCCGAGCGTGGGCAGCAGCGCGTCCGGACGCTCGCGCGCGATGATCTCGGCGAGCGATGCGACGGTCAGCGGCTCAAGGTAAACGGCGTCGGCGACCTCCGGATCGGTCATGATCGTGGCGGGATTCGAGTTGACGAGGACGACGCGGTGGCCTTCCTCGCGCAGGGCGCGGCACGCCTGAACCCCCGCATAGTCGAACTCTGCGGCCTGACCGATCACGATCGGTCCCGACCCGATGACCATGACGTTGCGGCGCGGCACTAAAATGTTCCCATTATCGGACCGTAGCGAAAGTCCCTGGCCCGTCCTCATATCAGGCTACAGAGGCGCGTCAGGGGTCGCCGCAGTTTCGCCGATCGGCGGCTTAACTAACCCGTTCTATCGCTGTTTCTTGAAGGACGGTGTGCGGCTCCGTCGCGCTCGCGGAGGCAACCAGATTACTATGCTCAACGAACTGCAGACTTAGTATCTGACGGTGCCGTCGCAAGACTGACTTAACGCGCATGCCAAAGGCAGCTAGGCTGGATATTTCGCTAGCAGACGCTGCGCGTACCACGCCGGCCAGGCGTCCCGCGGCGCCTGCGCGCTATACTGGTCGTCCAGCTCGACGAGATCCCGGGTGAGATGGCTGCGCACCGGTCGCCGCCCGAGCAGGCGCGGCAGCTCCGAGTGCACGAGCAGCCAGTCCGAGTAAAAGGTCGCCCAGTCGTCGTCGCTGCCTTGCGTGTCCGCGAACACCATGTGGTGGACCTCGCCGACCTGCTGCAAGAGCTCGGCGATCTTATTCGCTACGTCGTCGCTCATTGGCGTTGTGCTTCGATTCCGCCGCGGATGGCACCCGTTTACGGCTGCAGGAGCGATTCCCGCCAGTGGCTGTTCTGCCGCGTGTAGAGCGTGCGCTCGTGCATGCGATTGGGGCGCCCGGTCCAGAACTCGAAGCGCGCCGGGACCAAGAGATAGCCGCCCCACGAGTGCGGGCGCGGCACCTGTTCTCCTTCGAATCGCTGCTCGAAGTGCGCGAAGCGCTCCTCGAGGACCTCGTGCGATTCGAGCGGCGCGCTCTGCTCCGAGGACCAGGCGGCCAGCCGATGGCCGCGCGGCCGCGAGTTGAAATACGCATCGGATTCCGCCTCGGAGAGCTGCGACACGCGGCCCTCGACGCGAACCTGGCGCTGCAGCGCGGGCCAGTAGAGCACGGCAGCGGCGTACGGGTTCTCGAGTAGCTCCCGGCCTTTGCGGCTTTCGTACGACGTGTAGAATCGCAAGCCGCGCTCGTCGAGTCCGCGCAGCAGCACGATGCGCGCGGAGGGTCGAGCGCTCGCGTCGGCGGTCGCCACGCACATCGCCACCGCCTCGACGGAATCCGATCCGCCCGCGTCGTCGATCCAGCGCGCCAGTAACGCGTACGGATCGTTCACGGATAGCGGCCCAGCCCGAACCCGAGCACGAAGGCGAAGAGCATCCCCGCCGCGCCGGCCAGCGCGAACCCGAGCGACGCGTCCACCGGTTTGGTCTGTAGTGACGTGATGCGTCCGAGCCGCGCAAGCGCATCGCGCAACTCCGTCGCGTTTTCGACGCGCGCGTACGCGCCGCCGCTGACCTGCGCGTAGCCGCGCAGCGCCTCCTCGTCGATGGTCGCCTCCTCGTTGGTGCCTGGGATGAGGCCTCCATTGGGCGTCCCGATTCCGACGGTGTACACGGGGATGTGATGCGCGCCGAGCCACTGCGCCATCTCGTTCGGATCGGTGCCGGTGTTGTTGACGCCGTCGGTGATCAGGATGATCACGCGATGACCGCTGGGCGGGAGCTGCTGTGCGGCGAGCTTCAGCGCGTCGCCGATCGCCGTCGCGCCGTTAGGAAGCGGAACCTGCTCGAGCGCCGAGTCCACCTGCTGGTGATCTGCGCTGCGCGGCGCGACGACTGCCGCGGCGCCGGAAAACGCGATGATCCCGATCCGGATGCCGGGCGGACTTTCGGCGATGAACGCCCGCGCCGCGGCCTTGGCCGCCTGAGCCCGCGTCGGCACGACGTCGGTGGACGCCATCGACCCGGACGTATCTATGCAGATGAAGACGTCGCCGTCGCGCACCGGAACGGGAATCGTAACGTGCGGCCGCGCGGCGGCCAGCGCCACCACGGCCAGAGCGATCAGCCACAGCGCCTGGAGCGTGCGCGGTATCCAGGCGCGCGGCTTCGCGGCTTGCACGAAGAACGCGACGTTCGAATACGCGAGATCGCGGGCGGTCGCGCGCCGTTGCAGACGACCATAGAGCACGGCGAACGCGGCGATCGCCAGCACGCCGATCAGGAGCCGCGCCGGGTGGTCCAGGCTCACGCCCTTCGCCAGTTCTCAGGAGAGGCGCGCGCTCCGAAGGCGGCGGCAAGCGATTGCGCGCCGTTCTCCTCGTGGAGCACGCCGGTTCGCCAATTCGCGCGGGCGAAGCGCATCAGCAACGTTGCCTCGCGCGCTCGCACCGCGTCGCGGTAAGCGGCGCGCTCGCGTGCGCCCACGTACGCGCGCACGACGCCGCCCTCGGCGCCGCGCAGCCGCACCATCCCCGCGAGGGGCAGCTCGGCGTACCAGGGATCGCGCACGACCAGCGCCGTGCAATCGAAGCGCGCGCCGAGCTCGCAGAGGTCTCGGTCGAGCGCGTCGTCGAGGTCGTACCAGTCGCTGATCGCGAGCAGCGCCGTGCCGCGCGGCAGCGCGCCCCGCGCGGTGCGCAGCATCCGCGTGACGTCGAACGCGTGCGCCTCGCCGAACTCCGAGTGCGCGCGATGTGGGCCGCGCTGCAGCGCCGGCGGGGTCACGCCGGACGCGTCGATGCGGATGCAGCGATCCTCGCCGCACGCCGCGCCGAACCACGCCTGCGCCGCCTCGCGCGCCGCTTCCAGCAGCGGTCGACGCCGCCCGACTCGCATCGACGGCGACGCGTCGACGATGGCGGCGAGCGTCAGCGCGACGTCTTCGAGTACGACGCGCGTCTGAAGGTCGCCTGATCGCGCCGTCGCGGCCCAGTCGATGCGGCGCACGTCGTCGCCGGGGACGTACGCCCGCAGCTCGACGAACTCGTAGCCGTCGCCGCGATAGATCGTCGGCGACCCGGCCCCGAGGTGGCGCGGCCGGCGTCGCGCGCGCAGCAGCGCCTCGCGAATCGTCACGGCGCGGGAATCGAGGCGATCATAGCGTCGATCGCGCGATCGGCGCTCGCGCCCTCGGTGACGAGCCGGTAGTTGAAGCCGATGCGATGACGCAGCGCGTGCGGCGCGACGGCGCGGACGTCGTCGGGCAGCGCGAAGTCGCGCCCTTCGAGCAGCGCCCGTCCCCGGGCCAGGAAGGCCAGCGCGAGCGTCGCGCGCGGGCTCGCGCCGTAATCGATCAGGTCCGAGGCGCGCAGCGTCTGTCCCGACTGGGCCGGCACGGTAACGCCGTCGGCGCGCCGCGTGACCGTGACGAGATCGACGATGTACCGCTTCAGCTTCTCGTCGATGTGCACCGAGTGCGCCTGCTCGCGCCAGGAGCGAACGTCATCGAGCGTCGCGACGGCCCGGATCGGCTGCGTGTCGGCGACGGCGAAGCGATCGAGGATGCGCAGTTCTTCGTCGCGCGAGGGATAGCCCACGTTGACCTTCATGAGGAAGCGATCCATCTGCGCGATCGGGAGCGCGTACGTACCCTCCGAGTCGAGCGGGTTCATCGTCGCCATCACGATGAAGGGATCGGGCAACGCGTAGGACTGCGGCCCGATCGTCACCTGTCGCTCCTGCATGGCCTCGAGGAGTGCGGACTGCACCTTGGCGGGCGCGCGGTTGATCTCGTCGGCGAGCACGACGTTCGCGAAAATCGGACCGAGCACCGTGGCAAACGCGCTTTCGCGCTGATCGAAGATGCGGGTGCCCACGATGTCGCTGGGGAGCAGATCGGGCGTGAACTGGATGCGCTTGAACTCGCCCTCGAGAGCCGCCGCGAGCGACCGGCACGCGAGCGTCTTGGCGAGACCGGGGGGCCCTTCGAGGAGCACGTGACCGTTGCCGAGCAGCGCGAGGAGCAGCGCCTCGAGGACGCCGTCTTGCCCGACGATCGTATGCGCGAGCGCGGCGCGCAGGTCCGCCAGACGCGGCGCGCTCACGCGAGCGAACCCATCGCGCGTTCCAGCGCGAAGCATGCGTCCTGGATCGCGGCCTGCAGGTCGTCGTCGTACGTGAAAGCGCCGCGCTCGAGCGCGATCAGCAGCTCGCGGGTCTCGGGCACAACGGACTCACGCCGCCTCAGGACGTCGCCCAGCGTCGCTCCGTCGTTGGCGCCGATCATGCGCCAGATCGCTCCGCGCACCGCGACGGCCGACGCGCGCGTACGCTCAGCGCGCAGGACGACGAGCGCGTCCTGGAGCTGGTCGCGCGGCGTGCGCACGACGATAGGCGGCGCCGGCGCGGGTTCGGATGCGCGCGGAACGACGACGACGGAGCGGCGTCCTCGGCGAAGCAAGATCGCGATCAAGCACGCGACGACCGCGACGCCGAGTACCCAGAGCAGTACGCGCAGAACCGCGACCGCTCGGCTCAGCAACTGTGAAGCGCCCGCGCGCAACGCCGACGTACTGACCCCGACGACGTTCAGCGTAAGGCTGTTGGTGTACCACTGCTTGGCCTTGCCGTCGCGGGCGTCGATCGCCTGCAGCGTCGCCGGCGCGATTGCGAGCGAGCCCCCCCGATGCGCGACCACGGTGATCGTCTCGCGGTAGAGCGTGCCGCTCCGTCCGCTGACCGTCTGGCGTTCGTCGCCGAGTAGTTCCACGTCAGCGAGAAGCGGAAGCTCCAGATTCGTGATTTGCGCGACGCGTTCGCGCACGCGCAGCGTCACGATCAGGTGAAAGGGCTGGTCCACCCGGGGCCGGGGCGTGTCGCTCGTGAGCCAGAACGTTTGCACTGTCAGCCGCGCGAGGGCCTGCGCGTCAATTGTGACCGGAGCCGCGACTAGAGCCGCGGCGAGCGCTAAAGCGGCGGGAACGTGTTTCAGAGATTCTCTAGCCATTGCGCGAAGAGGCGGCGAGCATCGAACGGCCCGGGCGAGGCTTCGGGGTGGAATTGCACGCCCGCGATCGGGAGCACGCGATGCCGGAAGCCTTCGTTCGTGCCGTCGTTGAGGTTCGTCATCGTCGGTTGGAGCTCGCCGGGTAACGACGCGGCATCGACTGCATATCCGTGGTTGTGCGCGGTAACGAGCACTTCACCGGCGTCTAGGTCCATCACCGGCTGATTCCCGCCGCGATGGCCGTACGGCAACTTGTACGTGCGACCGCCGCAGGCGAGCGCGAGAAGCTGGTGACCCAAGCAGACGCCGAAGAGCGGCTTGCGTCCCGCGAGGCGGCGCAGCAGTTCGATCGTCTCCGCGAGATCCGTGGGATCGCCCGGGCCGGGCGAGATGAACACGGCATCCGGGTCCTCCGCGAGGACCTCTTCTTCCGTCGCGTTGTACGGCACGACGGAGATGTGCGCGCCCAACGCCTCGAGCTGCTCGAGGATCGCCCGCTTTACGCCGCAATCGATCAGCACGACGCGGCGGCCGTTGCGGGCGCCGCGGGCGAACGGCTCGCGCGTGGAGACGCTGGGAACGAGCGCTTTCGTGCTCGCGTCGCGCACAAAACGGGCGAGCCGCGACTCGGCGTCGGCGAGAGCGGCTTCGCCGACCGCGAGTGCCGCCCAGATCGTGCCGTGCTCGCGCAGCGTGATCGTGATCGAGCGCGTGTCCGCTCCGACCAGCGTGGGAACGCGCTGCTCGTCGAGCCACGAAGGCAGGTCTTGTTTGGCAAGATGGTGCGAGGGATGATGCGCGATCTGCTTGATCACGGTTCCCGCAGCGCAGGCGCGTCCATACTGGGCGGCGCTTCCAGAGATGCCGTAGTTGCCGATCATCGGATACGTGAACGTAAGAATCTGCCCGGCGTACGACGGATCGGTCAGCGCCTCTTCGTAGCCGGTCATGCCGGTGTAGAACACTGCCTCGCCGAGCGCCGTTCCCTCGTAGCCGAGTCCGTGGCCGTCGAAGCGGCAGCCGTCGGCGAGAAAGAGCGCGGCCGCGGGCGCCGGGTTGATCACGCCGCGAGGTCCTCCGCGCGGTAACGGAGCTCTCCGCCTACGATCGTCGCGAGCACCTTCCGCGGCAGCGTTGCGCCGGCGAACGGCGTGCACTTGCCCAGCGACGCGAAACGGCTC
Source organism: Candidatus Binatia bacterium (assembly GCA_035544215.1). Lineage (GTDB taxonomy): Bacteria > Vulcanimicrobiota > Vulcanimicrobiia > Vulcanimicrobiales > Vulcanimicrobiaceae > Cybelea. The sequence continues at coordinate 472,370 of DATKHY010000003.1, forward strand.
GGATCGACTACCCACGAACGATCGGCGAAGATCGTGATGTCGGCCGGCGCGCCCAGCGTGAGGGTACCGGCGCGCAGGCCGAGGATGCGCGCGGGGTTGGTCGCGAGCAGCTCGACGAAACGCGTCATCGGCAGGCCCGGCAGCGCCGCGGCGTAGGCCCCGACGGCGATCTCGAGCCCGCTGAATCCCGGCGCGGCGCCTTCGGCTGCGTGCTTCTCGGCATCGGTGTGCGGCGCGTGATCGCTGGCGAACGCGTCGATCGCGCCGTCGCGGACTCCGGCGCGCAGCGCAGCAACGTCGGCGTCGTCACGCAGCGGCGGGTTCACACGCGCCGCCGGTCCGAGTTCGCGCGCGGACGCGCTCGTACAGTTCAGGTGATGCGGCGTTACCTCGCAGGTCACTCGGACGCCGCGTGCGCGCGCCGCGCGGATCGAGTCCAAGGCCCTGCGCGTCGTGACGTGCGCGATGTGCCAGGACTTACCGGTCTCCCCGGCTATGGAGAGGTCGCGATCGACGGTCGCATCCTCCGGTTCGCAGTGCGAGATAAACGGCGCGGCGAACGCGTTCGCGAGGCGCGCCGCCTCGCGTAGGACGCCCTCGTCCTTCACGGTGTCTCCGTCGTCGGAGAACGCGACCGCGCCGGCTTGCGCGAGCGGCGCGAAATCGCACGGCTGCGTTCCGCGGCGCCCGCGCGTGATGGCCGCGATCGGAACGACGCGGCAGCGGCCGCGCCGTTCGACCTCCCGCAGGAGCCATCGCAGGATCGCGGGATCGTCGAGAGCGGGATCGGTGTTCGGCATGCATGCCACGGTAGTGAAGCCCCCGCGTAGCGCGGCCTCCGTACCGGTTTCGATCCGTTCCTTGTGCGAGAAGCCCGGCTCGCGCAGGTGCACGTGCATGTCCACGAGGCCGGGCGTCACGACCGCTCCGGCAGCGTCGATCGTCGCCTCGCCGGTTCGCGCGTCGAGGTGCTCGCCGATCTCGACGACCGTGCCGTCGCGCGCGCGCAAATCGCGCAGGGCGTCCAGCGCGTTCGCCGGATCGACGACTCGCCCGTTCTTGATCAGCAGCGCCGTCATTTCGATCGCGCGTTGACGAGAAAGTCGAGCACCGCCATTCGAATGCCGACGCCGTGATGGACCTGGCGCGCGTAGCGCCACCCGGCAAACTCCAAGACGGAGTCGTCGAGCTCCATGCCGCGGTTGTACGGGCCCGGATGCATGACGATCGTTTCCTTGCGGACGAGCCCGAGACGGCGCTGGTCCAGGCGGTAGGCTCGTACGTAATCGGCATCGGAGAGCGGCATCTCGACGAAGCGCTCGCGCTGAATGCGCAGGAGAACGACGGCGTCGACGTGCGGCAACACGGCATCGAAGTCGCGCTCGATTCGGACGCCGTTGCCGGCGTATCCGCCGGGCAGGAACGCCTCGGGGCCGACCAGGACGACCGACGAACCAAGCCGTTGCAGCCCCCGAATCGTGGAATGAGCCACGCGGCTGTGGAGGACGTCCCCGACGATGGCGATGGTGCGGTCGGCGAGGTCGCCGAACTCCTCTTTGAGCGTGTAGATGTCGAGCAGCGCCTGAGTCGGATGCGCGTGCACGCCGTCTCCGGCGTTGACGACGTGGCCGTCGAACGCGAGCGCGACGCGCTGCGGAAACCCCGGCTCGGGATGACGGACGACGATGACGGAGATGCCGAGTGCGCCGAGCGTGAGCGCAGTATCCTCGAGCGTCTCACCTTTGGTGGCGAGGCTGAGCTTGTGCGGCGCGAGGTTCACGACGTCGGCGCCGAGGCGCAGCTCAGCGACGTTGAACGACGTGAACGTGCGGGTGCTCTCTTCGAAGAACATGTTCACGCAGCCGGTGCCCTCGAGGAGGCGCCCGGGCGGCGTGCGCTCGAAATGCGCCGTCCTTTCGAAGATCTGGTCCAGCTCTTCGGCGCTGAGGTCGTCCAGGTCGATCAGGCTACGCCGTATGCGCATCGGCGTGTCCCAGGATCGTCACCTCGTCGGAGCTCGCGGCTTGCGGCGCCAAGACGACCTCCACCCGCTCGTCGGGCGCGGTCGGGCTGATGCGACCCACGTAGTCGGCCTGGATCGGGAGCTCGCGCAGACCGCGATCCACGAGCACGCAGAGGCGAACCGCGGCCGGCCGGCCCAAATCGGTGACAGCGTCGAGCGCGGACCGAATGGTGCGCCCGGTGTACAGCACGTCGTCCAGGATGACGACGACTCGCCCGGACACGTCCACCGGAATCAGCGAATCGGGAAGTTCGTGCGTCACGCGATCGTCGCGATAGAGATTGATGTTGAGAAAACCCAGCGCCGGTGCTCCGCCGGTGATCCGCTCGATCTCGGCGGCGATCCGCGCCGCGAGCGCCTCGCCGCCGCGCCGGATGCCGAACAGGACGAGCCCGCGCTGGGCATCCTCCGGCTCGAGCATCTGCTGCGCGAGGCGCGCGATGATGCGCGCGATCTCGTCGTGCCGCAGGAGCACACGGCGCGGTGCGTTCGCCGTCACGCCGGTTCCTTCAAAGCCTGCAGTGCCGCCTCGACGCGCGCGAGCTCGCCGCGGTATCCGTCGAGTTTCTCGCGCTCCTTGGCTACGACGCTGCTCGCCGCTTTGGCGACGAACGCCTCGTTGCCGAGCTTGCGCTCGCCGCGGTCGATCTCGGCTTGCAGGTGCGCCAGTTGCTTGCGGTAGCGCTCCTCGAGCACGCCGCGGGGCGCGCGAACGGAGACGGCTGCGAGCGCCTCCTCGAGGTTGCCGCCGGCGGAGTCGGCGCGCTCGACCTTTGCCTTTGCGAACAGCACGAGCAACGCGGTTACCGCATCGGGCACGCTCGCGGGAACGTCTAGCTCCACCGCCTGCTGCGGCACCAGCCCGAGCTCGGCGCGCGCGTTCCGGATGCGTTCGACGGTTCGCTGAACGTGTGTGAAGACGCGAGCTTCTTCCTCAAATGCGGGAACTTCGAGCGCGTCCGGCCAGGTAGCGGTCACGATCGTCTGCCCGTCGTGCGGCAGCGCCAGCCAGACCTCTTCGCCGATGAACGGCGCAACCGGATGGAGCAGACGCATGGCGTTGTTCCACACGAAGGAGAGCACGGCACCGCGAGTCGCTCGGTTCTGTTCGGCCTTGGTCGCCTCCACATACCAGTCGCAGAACTCATACCACACGAAACGGTAAATCGTTTCGGTGGCAGCGCCGAAGTCGTAGCGATTCAGCAGCTCGCTCATCGCGACGATCGTCTCGCGCAGACGCGTGAGGATCCAGCGGTCGGAGAGGGTGAGCGCGTTCTCGGACGGCAGCGTCATCGCGGCCGGCAGTCCCTCGGGCAGTGCCAGGATGTACCGCGTGGCGTTCCAGACCTTGTTGTTGAAGTTGCGCGCCTCCTCGCAGCGCGACTCCTGATAGCGGATCTCCTGGCTTTCCAACCGCATCTGGCGAAGAATCGAGATGCGGAAAGCGTCCGCGCCGTACTTGTCGGCCAGCACCATCGGGTCAATGACGTTGCCGAGAGACTTGGACATCTTGCGCCCGGCTGCGTCGAAGACCGTCGGAGTGATAACGACGTCCGAGAATGGCACGTCGTGCATGAAGTGCAGGCCCAGCATCACCATCCGGGCGACCCACAGAAAAATGATCTCTCCACCGGTAAGCAGCACCTGCGAGGGATACCAGCAGCGCAGCTCCGCGGTCTGCTCGGGCCAGCCGAGGATCGAGAAGGGCCAGATCCCGCTCGAGAACCAGGTGTCGAGCGTGTCGGGATCGCGCGTCAGCTCGCGCGTTCCGTGAAGCCGCTGCGCGATGTCGAGCGCCTCGGCCTCGCTCTCGGCGACGACCTCGCGTCCATCGGGTGTGTACCAGACCGGAAGCTGATGCCCCCACCAAATTTGGCGCGAGATGTTCCAATCGCGAATGTTCTCGAGCCAGTGCTCGTAGGTGCGCCCGTGGCGCGCCGGAACGAAACGGACGCGCCCGTCACGGTATGCGTCCAGCGCGGGCTTGGCGAGTGACTTCATTTTGACGAACCACTGCAGCGAGAGCAACGGCTCGACGATGGCGCCGCTGCGGTCGCTCGTCGCGACCGAATGGCGGTGCGGCTGCGTCTCGATTAAAAACCCGCCGCGTTGCAGATCGGCGAGGATGCGCTCGCGCGCCTCGAAGCGGTCGAGCCCCGCGTAGGGACCGACCGGCACGTCTGCGCCGGTGATGCGCGCCTCGAGGTCGATCACGGAAGGCGCGGGCAATCCGTGGCGTGCGCCGATCTCGTAGTCGAGCGGATCGTGCGCCGGCGTGATCTTCAGCGCGCCGGTCCCGAACTCGCGGTCGACCGCCTCGTCGGCGACAACCGGAAGCGAGCGCTCGAGCAGCGGCGGGATCCACACCCGGCGCCCGATCAGTGCCGCGTAGCGGGGGTCGTCGGGATGGACGGCGACGGCGACGTCGGCCAGCATCGTCTCGGGCCGCGTCGTCGCGATATCGATGCCGTCGGTGCCGCCCGGCTCGAACGGGTAGCGGATCCGCCACAGGCGGCCGTCTTGCTCGATGTACTCCAGCTCGGCGTCCGAGACGGTGGTCCGCGCCTTGGGGTCCCAGTTGATCAGGCGCGTTCCCCGGTAGATCAGCCCCTCGCGATAGAGCTGGACGAAGACTCGGCACACGGCGGCCGACAGACCCTCGTCCATCGTGAAGCGCGAGCGCTGCCAATCCGGCCCGAACCCCAGGCGCCGGAACTGCGCCTCGATCTGTCCGCCGTAGGTCCGCGACCACGCCCACGCGCGCTCGACGAACCGCTCCCGGCCTAGGTCCTCGCGGGCGATCCCCTCCTTGGCCAGCTCGCGGACCAGGACCGCTTCCGTCGCGATCGCCGCATGGTCTACACCGGGCAGCCAATCGGCGTTCTCCCCGAGCATGCGATGATAGCGCGTCAGGACGTCCATCGGCAGGTACGTCGATCCGTGACCCAGATGCGCGCGCGCAGTCACGTTGGGCGGCGGCATACAGATGATGAACGGCGGACGCGCCGGGTCCGGCTCCTCGTGAAAGTACCCGTTTCTCTCCCAGCGCTCGTAGAGACGCGGTTCGATCGCCTGCGGGTCGTACTGCTTGGGGAGGTCCATCGGTTGCCCTGCGTTCAGCAACCCCGAGTGTCCCGCCTTTCCGCCTTCACCCTCCCATCGTCGGCGTGGGGCGAGCACCGGGTGACGTTCTCAAGCGAAAACTGCGACGAGCCCGGACCAGCGCAGGATGCGCACTTTGTTCCGAGCTTGCTCGTCCGGGCGAGCGCGGTAGCAGGAGGAGCACACGATGTGCGACGACGAGCGGTTTCGCGGAGAACGTTACCCGGGCGCGAGACTCAGGCCGGCATGTCCTTCTTTTGCTCGTGATAGACGAGCGTCGGGGATTCTTTCTTCTCGATGACGTCTTTGTTGACGACGCACTTCTTGACGCCTTGGAGCGACGGCAGGTCGTACATGACCTCGAGCATCGTCTCCTCGAGGATCGAACGAAGACCGCGGGCGCCGGTCTTGCGGCCCTGGGCCTTGTTGGCGATCGCGACGAGCGCCTCTTTGGTGAACTGCAGATCGACGCCGTCCATGTTGAGGATCTTCTGGAACTGGCGCACCAAAGCGTTGCGCGGCTCCGTGAGGATGCGGCGCAGCGCGAGCTCGTCGAGCGCGTCGAGCGTGACGACGATCGGGAGGCGTCCGATGAACTCGGGAATCAGCCCGAAGCGCAGGAGATCCTCGGGCATCAGCTGCTGCAGCAGCTTGCCGACGCGGACGTCGCGCTTACCTTCGGGTTGCGCGCGGAACCCCATGTTGTTGGCTGCGACGCGCGATTCGATGATGCGCTCCAGACCGTCGAACGCGCCGCCGCAAATGAACAGCACGTTCGTCGTGTCGATCTGAATGAATTCCTGATGCGGGTGCTTGCGGCCGCCTTGCGGCGGCACGTTGGCGGTCGTGCCCTCGAGGATCTTGAGCAGCGCCTGTTGGACGCCCTCCCCCGAGACGTCTCGTGTGATCGAGGGGTTCTCGCTCTTGCGCGCGATCTTGTCGATCTCGTCGATGTAGACGATGCCCTTCTCGGCGCGCTTGACGTCGTAGTCGGCGGCCTGAATCAGCTTGAGGAGGATGTTCTCGACGTCTTCTCCGACGTAACCCGCCTCGGTGAGCGAGGTCGCGTCAGCCATCGCCAGCGGCACGTCGAGGATCTTCGCGAGCGTCTGAGCGAGATAGGTCTTCCCCGAGCCCGTCGGCCCGACGAGCAAGATGTTGGACTTCTGCAGCTCGACGTCGTCGGCGGTGCCGCCGACGTTGATGCGTTTGTAGTGGTTGTAAACCGCGACCGCGAGCGACTTCTTGGCGCGCTCCTGGCCGATCACATACTGGTTGAGGATGTGATTGATTTCCTTGGGCTTGGGGATGTTGCGGAGGCGCAGGTTCTCGTCGACGTTCTTGTAGAGCTCCTCTTCGATGATCTCGTTACAGAGCTCGATACACTCGTCGCAAATGTAAACTCCAGGCCCGGCAATGAGCTTGCGGACCTGCTCCTGCGATTTTCCGCAGAAGCTGCATTTTAGCTGTCCCTTGTCGTCTCCAAAACGGAACATCTGGTGGTCCCGGGTCTCCTTTAGGCCCTAGGCCGGCATCGGCAAGCCTTGGCGATTTTCGATAATCTGGTCGATTATCCCGTAATCCTTGGCCTCTTGCGCGGTCATGTAGTAGTCCCGTTCGATGTCCTTGAGCACCTGGTCGAGCGGTTTCTTCGTCGTCTCTTCGTAGATCCGTGCGACCGTCTGGCGGGTGGCCAGCAGGTCGCGGGCCGCGATCTCCACGTCGGTGGCCTGTCCCCCGATCTGCGAGACCCAGGGCTGATGGATCACGATCTTGGAGTTCGGCAGGGCGTAGCGCTTCCCGGGGGCGCCTCCGGTAAGCAGAATCGACCCCATCGACGCCGCGAAGCCCATGCAGATGGTCGCGACGTCCGGCTTGATGAAGCGCATGGCGTCGAACATCGCTAGGCCCGCGGTTACGCTGCCGCCGGGTGAGTTGAGGTACATGTCGATGTCTTTCTCGGGGTCTTCCTTTTCGAGAAAGAGCAGCTGCGCGATCACCAAGTTGGCGAGATGATCGTCGATCGGGCCGCCGACGAAAACGATGCGATCCTTAAGCAGACGCGAATAGATGTCGTACGCGCGTTCGCCGCGCGCGGTCTGTTCGACGACCATCGGTACGAGATGTCCCATGCTACGTGTAACTACGACGCCGTGCCGGAAGTTTCTTCGTTCACCGTGACGACGGCGTTGTCGACGAGGAAGTCGAGCGTCTTATTCCTCACGATGCCGTCCATCAGGGAGAGTAAATTATTCCCTAGCGCCTTGCGAATTCGTTCCGGCGGCTGGCCGTAACGTCGCGCCAGCGCCGCAAGCTCGGCGGCCACGTCCGCGGGGGTGGCCGTAATTTCCTCGGCCTTGGCGATCGCCTCGATTAGCAACGCAGCCTTCACTCGCGATTCAGCCTCCGCGCGCAGCGACTCTCGCGGCTCGCTCGCGTCGCCGGTGCCGCCCTCGCCGCGAGCGGACGCGACCTCTTCGACGAGGTGATCGAGCTCACTTTCGACCATCGAGGCGGGGAGCGGGAAATCGTGCGCCGTGAGGAGCTGCGTCATCGCGGCGTTCGCGACCGAGCGGCGCGCGCGCGCGCCCGCGACGGCCTCGAGCCGGGTCCTGAGGTCGGCGCGCAGCCCGTCGAGCGTCTGATGTTGCGAAACCGCTTTCGCCAGCTCGTCGTCGAGCGCCGGCAGCTCGTACTCTTTGAGATCGTGCAGCGTGACTTCGAAGCGCGCGGGCTTTCCGGCAAGCTCCGGCGCCGAGTAATCGTCCGGGAAACGGACGTCGACGCTCTTCTTCTCGCCCGGCATCATGCCGACGATCCCCGCGACGAACCCCGGTATGAAGCGGCCTTCGCTCAGCTCGGTCACCTGACCCGAGGCGCTGCCGCCTTCGAACGGCGCGCCGTCGATCGTTCCGGCGTAGTCGAGCGTGGCGACGTCGCCGATCTGCGCCGCGCGCTGCACCGGAACGAGCGTCGCGCGTTCCTTGGCCAGCGACCGAAGGCTGTTTTCGACGTCGGCGTCCGTCACCGGCGTTGCCGCGCGCGAGACGGCGACGCCCTTGTAGCCGCGCAGCTCAATCGCCGGGCGCACCTCGACCGTCGCCTTCACGCGCGTGGGCCGGCCGGCGTCCTCTTCGAGGATCTCGAGCTCAGGCGCCTTGACGGGCTGCAGGTCGTGCTCGGCGATGGCCTTCGCGTACACTTGCGGCACGACTTCGTCCATCGCTTCGCGCGTGAGCGCGTCGGTGCCGTAGTTCTGCTCGAAGATCTTGCGCGGTACCTTGCCCTTGCGGAAGCCGGGGAGGCGCACGTTCTTGACGAGCTTCCGAAACGCGCGCTCTTCCGCCGCGGCGATCTCTTGCCCCGTGATCGAAAATTCGAGCGCTACTTGCGTCGGAGCGAGCCGCGTCAACGTTGAGCTGGTCATAATCATTAGCGGAAGACGAGATTCGAACTCGCGACCCTCGCCTTGGCAAGGCGATGCTCTACCACTGAGCTACTTCCGCGTCTGTCGCTCGCTGATTTTTGTCGCTTGGTCGATGTGGTTCTCGCGGACGCTCGCCTCGCACATCCGGTGCTCGGCTCTCTCGATTCTCCGCCGCTTCCGCCATCCGTGGCTCCGCGGCGGATTCAGACGCCGCGCGAACCACATCGCCCCAAGTTCCAAAAATAGCTCGCTGATTTAATTGTTCTTGGGACTCCCTGGCGATTCTGCTCTCTGCGTTTGGGCAAGCAGAGACTCGAACTCTGACGGGTCGCCCCACTGGATTCTAAGTCCAGCGCGTCTGCCAGTTCCGCCACTTGCCCGGCGACCCCGATAGATAGAACGCGCTGGGTGCTTTTCCTCCTCTTAAGGCAGGGCGGCGCCGCTCAACGGCGAGCCCGTGTTCGCGCGCAGCATGGCCGCGTCGACCGGGTGGCAGGTGCTGCGGTCCAGCGGGTTCTCGCAGAGCAGCACGCCGGAGAAGCTCGCGGCGCTCGTCTCCGCGCCGGCCATCTTGTCGCACGCGGGCTGGCGCTGGGTTCCGTTCACGACGTCCCAGCACAGGATGGCGCCGTCGAAGCGCGTGCCCTGCAGGTCGGCGCCGGAGAAGTCCACGGAGAGCAAGGGAATTTCGCTCAGGTCGCGGCCCGCGAGTTTGGCTCCCGTGAAGTTGCAAAAGGCACAGCCGGCGAGCAGCTGACGCAGCTGCTCGTCGGTGACCGACGCCGCGAAGCCTTTGAAGTTGGCCGCCATAATCTGCACGCCGGTAAACGTCGCGCCATCGAGCTTTGCGCCGATGAAGTTGCACGCCGTGCATTGCGTTCCGTCGAACGCCGCGCCGCGAAGATCGGCATTCTCGAAGTTGGCGGCGAGGATCCGCGCGTTGCGAAACGACGCGCGGCTTAGATCCGCTCCCTCGAAATTCACGCCGCTATACACCGCGCGGGTGAAGTCGGAACCGGAGAGCTTCGCAGCCGCGTAGTTGCAGCCGGCGCAGAATTTGGGCCCGGCCGTCTGGGCGTTCTGCGCAGCCGCCGACACCGGCACGATCGCGCATAGCCCGGCGAGCGCGATCAACCGGCCAAGTCGCGGGATCGTCATGCCGGCTGCTCCGTTGAAAAGAGCTTGTCGAGCTCGGCACGACCGGCGGCGTAGCACTCGCAGGCGGCGCGTTCGAGTGCGGGCCGATTCTTCACGGTCATCTTACCGTGGCAGTACTCGATGAGTCCGGCGCGCTGGAGGCTCTCGGCGGCCAGCGAGACCGCTGCCCGCCGCACGCCGAGCATCAAGGCGAGGTATTCGTGCGTCAAGGGGAACACGTCGGATTCGGCGTTGTCGTGCGCGGTCAGGAGCCAGCGGCAGCAGCGCTTCTTGACCGAATGCAAGATGTTGCACGCCGCCGTCCGTGCGAGCTGCGCCATGGCAACCTCGCCATATGCATGAATCGTGCGGTCGAACTCCGCGTTTTGCGCGACGGACTTCCAGAGCTCCCGTTGCGCGATGCGAAATCCCGTGGCGCGGATCTGCACGACCGAATCGAAGACGGCGCGGTCGAAGTTCAGGGTCGCGGCGAGCGGGGCCATGCCCTCGCGCCCCACCGCGGCGATCTCCACGGCGCGCCCGCTCTTCATCGTTTTGACCATCGAGATCATTCCGCTCGCGACGAAGTACGAGTACGTAACCGGCTCGCCGGCTCGCGCCAAGGTTGCGCCGGACTCGAACGAAACCGGTTCCATCAGGGCGCGGAGGCGGTTTCGGCTGCCGGCATCCAGCGTTGCCAAAAGCCGGTTCGCCACGGGAGGTACGCCCTCGCCTGCCATACAGTTAAAGAAACGCATCGCGCAGGCGGTGTCAAGCATTTGGGTGGAATCGCCGCCCGCGTCGGGGTAGGTAAGGCTTCGTCAGATGAAGTTTACGGTCTACGCGTTTGGGTCGTTCCGCCTCGATGTGATGCGGCGGCTGCTTATCACGGGTTCGCGGATATGCTCCCTGCCGGAAAGGCCGTTTCGCATTCTGATGCTCCTCCTGGAGTCGAATGGCGCCTTGGTTGAGCGCAATGTGCTGATCGACGCGCTGTGGCCGGATGAAGACATCGGCGAGAACAGTCTCACGCAGCACATCTATCTCCTACGAAACCTGCTGGTGGAGTTGGGTGGAAAGCGTTCTTATATCAAGACGGAGTCGAGGCATGGCTACCGTTTTACGCTGCCGGTTGCCGTCATCGACGATTCCGCCGATCACTTCGATCCGGACGTTGCGGCGGCGGTCGGACGCCTGATCGCCCGCGATCGGTTTGAAAGCTTCCGCGCTTATTGCGAAGGCTGTTACCTGCTTGAGAAGCGCACGCACGAGAGTTTGCTGGGCGCCGTATCCCGGTTCGACGAGGTCGTTCAAAACGATCCGATGCACTGGCAAGCCTATTTCGGGACTGCCCGGGCATACGCGTTTCTAGGGTCGTATCTCTACGCGCCCAGCCGGGAGGCGTTCCCGAAGGCGAAGACGGCCGTGCTCCGAGCCTTGGAAATCAGGCCAAGCGGAGCGGCTCACGCGCTGCTGTCGGAGATCACGATGTTCGGCGAGTGGGATTGGGCCGGAGCTGCGGCGGAGATGCAGACCGCACTGGAGCTCGAGCCGGAATCGGCGTTCGTCCACAATGCGGCGGCCTGGCTCGCGATCGGTCAAGGCGACTTCGACCGGGCGCTGTTCGAGGCGCGGGCCGCTCTCGAGCTCGAGCCTGCATCGCTGTTCTATCGCAACGTGTTGGCTCGCGTTTTCATTCATCGTGCGGACTACGGCAACGCCGTTGCGCTGCTCTCGCGAGTGCTCGAACTGGATGCTACGATCGACGTCGCCGTCGAAAACCTCGCCTTCGCGTACACCGCGAACGGCCAGCCGGAACGTGCCGTGCGTATTCTGCTCGACAGGGCCCAACGAGGTGCGCTCGCCGATCACATGACCGGCCAGTTGGCGCGTGCGTACGGGGACTCTGGCCACAGCCCGCGAGCCGAGCGTATCTACCGCGAGCTGCAGGCCTCTGCCGAGCAGCGTTACGTCGCGGCATGGCCGATGGCGCTGGCCGCGACGGGACTTGGCCGTGAGGACGAGGCTCTCGAGCAGCTTTCGCGGGGGGCACGAGAGCGTGAGGCGGCGTTAGTCTTCCTGCAACGGCTCACGCTGTTCGACGGGCTGAAAGACGATCCGGAGTTCCACCGCATCGCCGCGGCGGTCGGGCCGGCTGGCGTTACGTAGGGGGCGGCTCCTAGGCATCGAACACCTGTTCGCCATGGCTAGGCCGTCTCAGTTCCAGCGCGACGAGGAGCCGTGGGGCGAACCGGAGGCGGTCAGGGCGGCGATCAAACGCTTGCGCCCAGAGGATCGTGCGCGCGTTCTCGCGTGGCTGTGCATCTACTATCAAGACGACGGAGCCATGTTTTCGCCGCAGATTAGCCGGCGTCGCAAACGCATTACGATCGACGGCACTGAGTACTGGCTGGTCAGGGTTCCGCGGCTGTAGGGCTTTACGGAATTTCGAAAGGCCTTACGTAAAGTCGTAAGGCCTTTGTGTTTTTGCACCGCCAGGGACTCGAACCCCGAACCAACTGATTAAGAGTCAGCTGCTCTACCATTGAGCTAGCGGTGCGTAAATGGTGCGCCCTCCGGGACTCGAACCCGGGACCAACGGCTTAAAAGGCCGCTGCTCTACCGACTGAGCTAAAGGCGCCCGTGCGGCCGCGCTCGTTGTTTGTATTGAATACCTTCTCGAAGTCCTCCGGCGTGGTTTTTGGGGTGACTGACGGGGGTCGAACCCGCAACCTCCGACGCCACAGGCCGGCGCTCTAACCAGTTGAGCTACAGTCACCACGAAACGAGAGTATATCATGCGCCCGGAGGGACTCGAACCCCCATCTTCGAGTTTAGAAGACTCGTGCCTTATCCCGTTAGACCACGGGCGCGAGACTGGTCGGGGCGACAGGATTCGAACCTGCGGATCCTCCGCATCCCAAATGCGGCGCTCTACCAAGCTGAGCTACGCCCCGACACTTCGCCACCAACCTAACTGACTTGCCGTCTTTCGGCGATGGCAGTTGGCACAGCGAATTTCACATTTCGCTATCTCCAACTCGATCCTCCGCCAGTTTACTCCTCTCCCGCAGAGCTCCGCAACATTGTCGAGCTTTTCCCCCGTAACGTGATCAAATTCCAGCACACACAGGTCCGATTCCCCGCAGTCGCAGCAGCGTTTGTCCGACAAAAACTGTCGTAGACGCTCCGCATTGCGTCGGCGGTAATGCTTCTGGTTACGATATCGCCGTCGATTATGCAGACCTTTATTGCGGAGATAGTGAGCCCTCGAGTATTCGTTTTGACAGATGCGGTAGTATGAGTTTTTACCCTTCCCTGCACGCCGAGAAGCGAACGCCTCAAGCGGCAAACTCTCCATGCATTTCGGACAGCGCTTCATTTAGCGATCGTCGCACACGACTGTGCCAACAGCGTCGCACAGCGGAAATGTCAAGTAGCGTTTTAAAAAGAGTTCAAAACAATAAACTATGATAGCCGACGTAGCGCGACATGTCTATCTCGTCCAAATCGCGCGCGAACAGGCTCACGCCTTGGACCTTCAGCCCCGCGTCGCCGGCGGCGCGCGCTACCCGGACGTTGACGGCAGGAACGAGGGCGCTGCACCAGGACGCTCCGTGCGAGCGCGCGAGTGCCATCATGCCGAACGCGAAGAATGCGACGATGTACGACGGCGAAAACGACGCGAGCGGTCCGATCCGCCCGTCCGGCCAGACGTAGGCGTAGCCGACGAACTCGCCGTTGATCGAAAACGCGCTGCCGTGCGCGTTGGAGACGAAATACAACTGATCCGCATGTCTCGCGCTGCCGCGCGTCTCGACGTCGAGCGCGTCCAGCGCGAATCGGTGCCGAATTGGGTCGAGCGGCTCCGTCTCGAAACGATGCTCGCCGACGGCCAGCGCCGCGAGCTGCTCCTCCTTCGGAATTCGGCCGGCGAAGCGCAGGACCGGAGTTCTCGCAGCGACCCGTCTCCGCGCGAAGAACGCGATTCCGCCGAGCTCGGCCGGATCGAGAAGCCCCGAGCGCGTCACGTCGCCCGCGTCTCGCGCGGCCTCCGCGAGCAGTCGTCCTCCGAGTCCCCGACCACGAAACGACGGCTCGACGAAGAGATCGCAGAGATACCACTCCGTCTCGAGCTGGTGCGCGATCGCGATCCCAACCGGGGTGCCCTCGTCGCGCGCGACCCATGCTCCGTTCGGCGCCGCCGAGGCAAGATAAAGGTAGAGCCGCCGGGTCTCGGAGTCGCTCCAGCGCCGCCGCGCTATCTCGGCGACATCGTCTTCGGTGGCGCGAGCGACGATCTCGCTCACGCTGTGTGCAGCGCGGCAAGCAGCGCGTCGGCGGCGCGCCGCCGGTGGCTGACCGCGTTCTTCTCCCTCTCGCTCAGCGCCGCGAAGCTGCGTCCCGACGGGGGATGGAAAAACAGCGCGTCGTAGCCGAATCCGCCACTGCCCGACTCGGCCTCCAAGATGTACCCGCCGACATCGCCGGTGACGACCAGCGGCTCGCGGTGGGGCGCGATCAGCGCGAGCACGCAGACGAAGCGCGCGCTGCGGCGATAGGGCGGCACGCCGCGCAGTTCCGCGAGCAGCGCGGCGCGGCGTTCCGGCCATCCGATCTTCGCTCCCGCGTAGCGCGCGGAATGCACGCCCGGGCGCCCGCGCAGCGCGTCGACCTCGAGCCCGCTGTCGTCCGCAAGCGCGTAGGCCGAGAGTCCCGCCTCTTGTAGCCCCGACGCGAGCGCTCGCGCTTTGAGCAGCGCGTTTCCGGCGTAGCTCTCCGCGTCTTCCGGGACGGCCGCGTATTTTCGGTACGACGCCGGCTGGAGCTGCGATCCAGCGAAGATCGCCTTGAGCTCGCGCAGCTTGCCCGGGTTGCGCGTCGCGAGATAGACCTTCACTCGTTGCCGAGCCTGAGTACCGCCATGAAGGCCTCTTGCGGCAGCTCTACCCTGCCGACGCGCTTCATCCGCTCCTTACCGACCTTCTGCTTCTCCAGCAACTTGCGCTTGCGCGTGATGTCCCCGCCGTAGCATTTCGACAGCACGTTCTTGCGCATCGCGCGAACCGTCTCGCGCGCGATGATCTTCCCGCCGATCGTCGCCTGAATCGGCACCTCGAACATCTGGCGCGGGATGAGCTCTTTGAGCTTCTCTGCCAGGGCGCGCCCGCGGCTCACGGCCTTGTCCCGCGCGACGATGAACGACAGAGCGTCCACCGGCTCGCCGTTGAGCAGGATCTCGAGCTTCGCCAGCTCTCCCTCGCGATACCCGATCACCTCGTAGTCGAGCGAGGCGTATCCCTTCGTGCGCGACTTCAGCGCGTCGAAGAAGTCCACGATCACCTCGATCAGCGGCATCTCGTACGTCAGGATGACGCGCCCGTCGTGCAGATATTCCATGTTGCCGAGCGTCCCGCGCCGGTTCTGCGTGATCTCCATGATGGCGCCGACGTGCTCGGGCGGTGAAATGATCGTCGCCTTCACGTACGGCTCCTCGATCGAGCGGATCGCGTTGGGCGGCGGCAGCTTCGAGGGGTTGTCGATCGTCTCGACGCTCGAGTCGGCACGCACGACGCGGAAGAGGACGGACGGCGACGTGGCGATGAGGTCGAGGCCGTAGTCGCGTTCGAGGCGCTCCTGCACGATCTCCATGTGCAGCAGCCCCAGGAAACCGCAGCGAAAGCCGAAGCCGAGCGCGACGGAACTCTCCGGCTCGTAGACGAGCGCGGCGTCGTTGAGCTTGAGCTTTTCCAGCGCGTCGCGCAGGCCGTCGTACTCGCCCTCGTTGGGGTAGAGCCCGCAATAGACCATCGGCACGGCCTTGCGATAGCCCGGCAGCGCCACGTGCGCGGGATCGTTCGCGGATGTGATAGTGTCGCCGACGTCGATCTCGCCGAGCGACTTGATGTTCGCGATCACGTAACCGACGTCGCCAAGCTCCAGCGAACCGGTGGCGCGCATCTGCGGCGCGAAGATGCCGACCTCCGTGCATTCGAAGACGCGCTCGTGTACCATCGACATGAATCGCGTCCCGGGCGACAGCTTCCCGTCGACGATCCGCACGTAACTGACCACGCCGCGGTAGGGGTCGAACTGCGCGTTGAAGACGAGTGCGCGCAGGCGGTCGCGGTGGCCCCTGGGCGGCGGTATGCGCTGTACGATCGCTTCGAGGATATCCTGGATGCCGACGCCGTTCTTCGCGCTCGCCAGGATGCACTCGCTCTTCTCCATCACGAGCAGCTCCTCGACCTCACCCATCACGCGGTCGGGGTCGGCGGCGGGCAGATCGATCTTGTTGATCACCGGGATGATCGCGAGATCATGCTCGAGCGCAAGATGGTAGTTCGCAAGCGTCTGCGCCTCGATGCCCTGCGCCGCGTCGATGATCAGCACCGCGCCTTCGCACGCCGCGAGCGAGCGCGAGACTTCGTAGGAAAAATCCACGTGACCGGGCGTGTCGATCAGGTTGAGGCGATAGAGCTCGCCGTCGAGCGCGCGGTAGTTCAGCGTCACGGGGTGCATGCGGATCGTGATGCCGCGCTCGCGCTCGAGGTCCATGGCGTCCAGCGCCTGCTCCTCGAGGTCGCGCGACTCGACCGTGCGCGTGATTTCGAGCAGCCGGTCGGAGAGCGTCGTCTTCCCGTGGTCGATGTGCGCGATGATGCAGAAATTCCGGACGTTGCCCGCAACGTCGATCCGGTGCGGCCGTTCGGTTTTCAGTGCCACGAAAGGAGCGGCCCTAGATGAGCGGTACGCAGCTGTTGAAGACCAGCGACCCCAGCGCGGGCCGAACGAGCAGCTGCAGCACGAGGATGACGATTAGGAAGGCGAGGTCGAGTCCGCCGACCGGCGGGATGATGCGCCGTATCGGCATCAGGACGGGCTCGATCAAGGACGCGAGCGCATAGACCCAGCGTCCCCGCCGCAGGTCCGGAATCCACGACATCACGGCGTAGACGAACATCAACAGCGTGTAGATGTTGACAACCCAGTAGAGGAGTTTGGCGAGGTCGCAGGCGAGCAGGTTCACGATCCCGTGCGCGCCCGATCGATGGCCTCGAGCTCCTCGGCCGACGCCTGCACGGTCGGCTTGAACCCGCTGACGGGCTTGCCGAACGTGCGCGTGTCCGTACGCGAGTAAATGCTCGTCAGCACGACGCCGTCGCCCTCGCGGTTTAGCAGCGCCAGCGCGTACGAGAGCCCGGATTCCGCGTCAGAGAATGCGTCGTAGCGGACGAAGCCCGCGCGCGACAGGTCCGTTCGCGCCGAGGCTTCGAGCGTATCGACGCGGCCGACCGCGCTCTGCAGCGCGGTGCGCGTCGAGGCGTGGGCCTCCTCAACGGTCCGCAAGCGGTCCGCCGCGCCGACGGTACCGCCGGAGATGAGACCGTCGTGCATCCCGAGCAAATGGGCGGCCCAGGCCATCGTGGGGCGCACGACGGCGAGGTGGTAGACGAGGAGCGCGACGAGCGCTCCTATGAACGCGGCTACGGCGGCGTAGATCGCTACTGTCGGCATCTTTCCAAACTATGAGGCTTGAGGTTGAACCACGACGAGAGTCAGGTGGATCACGGCGCCCGTAAGTGCTCGCTTACCGTTGCTACCTTCCGGTCCTGGCGGGGTTCACGAGTTTACGCCGCGTGAAGCCCAACTCCCATCATGGCCACGCCATGATACCATACGCTCATGGTTCGCGCTCTGACGATCGCCGCGGTTCTGCTGGCTGCCGAATCCGGACTCATGCAGCTGCGCAGCGGCGACTTCCCCGCCGGCGGCCGCCTGGCGCGGCCGCTCATGGCGTCCGAGTGTGGCGGGTACGACCGTTCGCCCGAGCTGGAATGGAGCGGCGTGCCGAAGGGAACGAAATCGTTCGCTCTGATCATGCACGATCCGGATGCTCCGATCCCCGGCGGCTTCTACCACTGGGTCGTCTACGATCTCCCGGCAGGAACGCGGCGGCTCCCCGGCAGCGTCAAACTCCCGGCAAGCGAGCTCGGCGTCACGTCGGCGGGAAAGCCCGGATACTATGGACCCTGTCCGCCGACGGGACCGTCGCACCACTACAACTTAACGCTCTACGCGCTCGACGTCGGTCAGATCGCCGCCCACTCGCCCATCGACGGCGCGCAGGTGCGGCGAACGATCGGCGGCCACGTCTTGGCGCGGGCGACGTTGCAGGGAACGGCCGCGCGGCTGTGAGATTTGCCGACGGGATGGAAGAAGTCAGCATAAAGGTCCGCGAGAGCGGGCCGTATCTCGTCCGGGGCAGAGTGATCGTCACGGACTGCGACGGGAATCGTTACGCCGTCGAAGGCGATAACTTCGTGCTCTGCCGCTGCGGCGGCTCGCACACAAAACCGTTTTGCGACGGGTCGCATCGCGAGAACGGCTTTTGCGCTACCGAGCGCGCGCCGCTCGTTAACGAGGACGCGTAATGCCGTCCTACGTGCGCGCCGGCTCCGTGCCGCACAAGCGGCACATCCAGTTTCGCCGCCCCGACGGCGGACTGTATGCTGAGGAGCTCTTCTCCACGAAGGGCTTCGAGAGCGTCTACTCGTTGCTCTACCACCTACGGCCGCCCACGGCGACGCTCGACGTTCGGCCGTGGAGTCGTCCCGAGCGCCGCTTAGTTGCCAACGAGCCGCTACGCAACCGCCACCTGAAGACGCAGTCGCTGCGTCTCAGCGGAACCGATCCGATCGAATCGCGCACGCCGCTGCTGGGCAACGACGACGTCGTGATCTCCGTCGCGCAGGCGGAGGCGCCGATGGAGTATTTCTACCGCAACACCGGGGGAGACGAGCTGCTCTTCGTCCACCGCGGGTTGGGCGTGATCGAGACGCAACTCGGGGAGCTCGCGTATCGCGACCACGATTACCTCGTTATCCCGACCGGAACGACCTATCGCGTCACGCCGTCGAAGCCGACGCGGATGCTGGTTTACGAATGCGCCGGCGCGGTGACGATCCCGCGCAAGTATCGCAACGACTTCGGCCAGCTCGAGGAGCACGCGCCGTACTACGAGCGCGATTTTAGAGTCCCCGTGCTCAAAGCCCCGACTGCCGAGCAGGGCGAATACGAGGTGCGCGTCCGGAGTGGCGGGCGCAGCGCGATCTACGTCGTTCAGAATCACCCGTGCGACGTCGTGGGATGGGACGGCTATTGCTATCCATATGCGTTCAACCTCGAGGAGTTCGCGCCGATCACCGGCAAGCTGCATCAGCCACCGCCGGCGCACGCGACGTTCGATGCCCCCGGCGCCGCGTTCTGCGCCTTCGTGCCGCGCCTCTTCGACTACCACCCGCTCGCGATTCCCGTGCCGTACAACCACTCGAGCGTCGACTGCGACGAAGTGCTGTACTACGTGAGCGGTGACTTCATGAGCCGCCGCGGCGTCGACCAGGGCTCGATCACGCTCCACGCTGCGGGCGCGCCGCATGGTCCACAACCGGGCGCGGTCGAGCAGAGCCTCGGCAAGACGGCGACCGACGAGATCGCGGTGATGATCGATACGTTCAAGCCATTGCAACTCGCCGAAGCGGCGCTCGAATGCGAGGATCCGCAGTACTTCCGTTCGTGGATCGAGCGGCCGGCGCCGGTTTAGATTAGCTGGGCGCGGCCTCGATGCGCCCGCGCGCTTCGCCGAAGCCGATGCGGCGCGCGTTCGGCCTCTCGCACCATCCGCGCAGGATGACCTCGTCGCCGTCTTCCAGGAAGCCGCGCATCTCGCCGCCGCGGAGCTGCAGCGGACGTTCGCCGTTCCAGGTGAGCTCGATCAGGCTGCCTTGTGTGCCGGGAGCCGATCCGCTGATCGTCCCGGAGGCGAAGAGATCGCCCGGGCGCGTGACCGCTCCGTTAGCCGTCGCGTGCGCGAGCTGCTGCGCGACATTCCAATACATGTCGCGGAACGTCGTCTGCGAGATCCGCTCCGGCGCCGCGCCGCGCTCGCGCATCTGTAGCGTCTGCAGCTCGATCGCAAGCGTGATCGCATAGGCCCACGCGTCACCGGTGCGCAAGTAGTGTAGCGGCTGCGGATCTTGGCGCGGACCTTCGACGCGAAACGGCTCGAGCGCGTCAAGCGTGACGATCCACGGCGAGATCGTCGTCGCGAACGATTTTCCGAGAAACGGTCCGAGCGGCTGATACTCCCAGGCCTGAATGTCGCGCGCGCTCCAATCGTTGACCAGCACCAGCCCGAAGATGTGCTCGGATGCATCCGCGACGGAAATGGGCTCGCCGAGCCGATTCCCCGGCCCGGTGACGAAGCCCATCTCGAGCTCGATGTCGAGCCGGCGGCTCGCGTCGAACTCGGGCGCCGGCGCCGTCGCGAGCTTGCGCTGGCCGCGCGGACGGCGCACGGGCGTGCCGTCGACGACGATCGTCGCGGAACGGCCGTGATAGCCTACCGGAACCCACCTCCAGTTGGGCAGCAGCGCGTCGGCGTCGGGCCGAAACATCCGGCCGAGATTTGTCGCGTGTTCGATCGACGAGTAGAAGTCGACGTAATCCCCGACGTCCATCGGAAGGTGCATCGTCACGTCGTCGCGCGCGCGGACGAATCTGTCGAGGTTGTCCTCGCGCAGCCGCGGATCGCCGTCTCCGCGCAACAGCCCGGAGAGGCGCTGGCGCAGCGCCGTCCAGAGCGTGCGCCCCGCGGCCAGCAGCGGGTTCAGCAACGGCGCCTGTAGCAGCTCCGGCTCGCAGCAGTCATCTACGTACCCTGCCTGGGCGAGCTCGTGCAGGTCGAGGACGCTATCGCCGATCGCGACGCCGATGCGCGGCAGCCGTCCGCGCGCGGAAAACACGCCGAACGGCAAATTTTGAATCGGGAAGTCGCTGCCTGCCGGAACGGGCAGCCACGATTCGAGGCGCGCGTCGGTCGTGTCCGACGGCGCAATCATCGCACCGACAATATTCCGAGCGCGGACAGGTCGTCGATCGGCTCGGAGAAGCTGCAGCTGCCGTAGGCGACGAAGGCGGTGCGCCGAGCCTGCGTGAGCTCTTCGATGCCGATGCGCTCGCCGCGCCACGCGAACGAATCGTCATCGAACCGAAAGGCGGCTGGATCTTCCTCCGCGACGATGCGCCGCAGCGCGTTCGAGTCGACGCGCGGCGCGAGCGCGGTCGCGGCGAGCAGATTCAGGAAGCCGTGCATCGCGAAGCCACCCGCGGCGTCGAGTCGGCGTACCGGGTGGTGCAATCCGGCAGTGGCCTTGAAGGGGACGCGCGCGTTGTTTGCGGCGAGAATGAAGTCAGCGACCCCTTCGACGCTGGGGAAAGCCTCGCTGGTTATCCCACCGCAGCGCAGCTTCGCACCGAGACCGGCGCGCGCGGCGGCCGCCATCGTTTGCGCAAGACACTGTGGCGAGTGCGCGGCGCTTGGAATCTCGACGAACGCGGCGAGTCCGGTTGCGTGGCTGGCTTCCAGACGGCGGCTGAACGCATCGATCGCGTCGGGCAACGTTTCGCCTTGCGCCCAAAATCTCGGCGGGACTTCGAGCGCGGCGATTCCGCCGGCGCGTCCGCGCATCGCGGCTACCTCGTCGAGCTGCTCGAGGCCGCCGTCCAAGACGATGGAGAGCGGGGCGTCACTCGACCACGTCGCCAGTGCCGTCGCCGGAAGGATGAACCGCCCTAGCATCCAGGCGTGCGGTCCGGCGCGCGCCGCCGCGTACTCGGCCTGCGCGGTGGAAACGGAGAGCTGCGCGGGAGGGAAGAGCCCGGCGTAATCGATCAGCGCGTGTAGCGCCGCGCGCACGGAGGGCCGCAGCACCGTCGACGTGGTCATGGACGGCTGCTTTGACAGGGCTGCCCCCGGGCCTTCGCCAAGTCCGCCCGCGATGAGCACCGCCGCCGAAGCCCGCAGCAATCCGCTGGCACAAATCGACTGGGACTACGTCGAGTTCTACGTAGGCAACGCGAAGCAAGCAGCACATTACTACATGTCGGCGTTCGGCTTCGATCAGATCGCTTACGCCGGCCCGGAGACGGGCGTGCGGGGCCGCGTGAGCTACCTCTTGGAACAGAACAAAGTCCGGTTCGTGTTGACGTCCAGCCTGGTGCCGGACGACGAAATCGCGCGCCACGTGATGCTCCACGGCGACGGCATCAAGGACGTCGCGATCTTGGTCGAAGACGCCACAGCGGCGTTCGAGATGGCGGTGCGCGGAGGCGCGCGTGTGATCGCGGGGCCGATGGTCTTGGAGGACGCGCAAGGCAGGATCGTCAAGGCGACGATCGCGACCTACGGCGACACCGTGCACTCATTCATCCAGCGCGACGGCTACGCCGGAATCTTCGCGCCGGGCTTCGTCGAGGCGCGCAAGACGATCCGGCACGCCGCCAAGCCCGGGCTGCAGTTCATCGATCACTGCGTCGGAAACGTGGGCTGGGGCGAGATGGACGCGTGGGGCGACTTCTACGCGCGGGTGTTCGGCTTCTCCCAGCTGGTCTCGTTCGACGACAAGGATATTTCGACCGAATATACCGCGCTGCGCTCGAAGGTGATGACCGATCCGCGGCACCGCGTCAAGTTCCCGATCAACGAGCCGGCGCAGGGCAAGAAGAAATCTCAGATCGAGGAGTATCTCGAGTTCTATCGGGGCGCGGGCGTTCAGCACATGGCGATTCGGACGGACGACATCGCAACGACCATTCGGGCGCTCAAAGAGAACGGCGTGGAGTTCCTCGACACGCCGGATTCATACTACGAGATGCTCGCGGACCGCGTGGGCAAGATCGACGAGGCGCTCGAGACGCTGCGCGAACTGCGCATCCTGGTCGACCGGGACGACATGGGGTATATGCTGCAGATATTCACGAAGCCGCTCCAGGACCGCCCGACGCTGTTCTTCGAGATCATCCAGCGCAAGGGCAGCCTCTCGTTCGGCAAGGGGAACTTCAAGGCGCTGTTCGTCTCCATCGAGCGCGAACAGGAAAAGCGGGGCACTCTTTAATGTTACTGATGCGCTCGAAACTCGGAGACTGGTACAGGCGCAATCGCGAGCGCTCGGCGACGCTGTTTGCCTTGATCGACGACGACGCGTTCTACGACCGGCCGATTCCCCTGCGTCATCCGTTCGCGTTCTACGAAGGGCACATCCCCGCGTTCAGCTTCAGCACACTCTGCGACCGCGCGCTCGGTGAGCCCTCGATCGATTCGGCGCTGGAGAAGCTATTCGAGCGCGGCATCGACCCGTCGTCCGCCGACGACGCGCGGCGCCACGATCGCGCGGACTGGCCCTCGCGCGCGGCGGTGCGGGCGTTCGCCGCGCAGTGCGACCAGCACGTGGAACGCGCGCTCGAGTTGGCGCGCATCGACGATCCTGTGGTGCCGAGCCTAGTACGCGGCCAGGCGGCGTACACGATCCTCGAGCACGAGCCGATGCACCACGAGACGCTAATGTACATCGTCCATCAGCTGGCCTACGACCGGAAGCGGCGCATTGTGGGACGGCACGAGGACCACGCGCTCCCCCTCGGTCGGTTCGTGCGGGTAGAGGCGGGGACGGCGACGCTGGGCGCGGAGCCGGACGAGATCGCTTTCGGCTGGGATAACGAGTTTCGCAGAACCTTAGCGCCGGTCGCGGCGTTCGACATCGCCGAGTACCCGGTGACGAACGGCGACTGGCTGCGCTTCGTCGCCGACGGCGGTCCCATTCCGCAGTTCTGGAGGGAACGCGACGGTGAGTGGCTGCTGCGCGGCGTCTTCGAGGAGATCGCGCTGCCGCGCTCGTGGCCGGTGTACGTGTCGCACGATCAGGCCGAGGCCTATGCGAAGTGGACCGGAATGCGCCTGCCGAGCGAGGCCGAGTATCACCGCGCAGCGTTCGGGACGCCGAGCGGCGAGGAGCGCCCGTTCCCATGGGGCGACGAGCGGCCCACGCCGGCGCACGGCAACTTCGACTTCGAGCGCTTCGATCCGGAGCCCGTCGACGCGCATCCGCGCGGCACGAGCGCGTGGGGCGTCGCGGACCTAGTCGGCAACGGGTGGGAGTGGACCTCGACGCCGTTCGCGCCGTTCCCTGGGTTCGAACCGATGGCATCCTACCCGCGATACTCCGCCGACTTCTTCGACGGAAAGCACTACGTTATGAAGGGCGCCTCGCCGGTGACGGCGGCAGAGCTCATCCGGCGCTCGCTCCGGAACTGGTTCTACGGCGACTATCCGTACATGTACGCGAAGTTCCGCTGCATCGCCTGATGCGGCTTGCCGCCGTTGTCTGCGGCACCGCACTCGCGTTATACGCCGTGACGGCCTGCTCGAAGAGCGCCGGCGGTAGCGCCGCCGCACCCGAGCGCCTGCGCATTGCGCTACAGATCAATCCGACGCAACTGGACCCTATTCTCGCACAAAACTCCATCGAGAGCTTCGCCGATGGCTTGATGTTCGATCTGCTCGTCACGCTGGATCGGAACCACCGCGAGGTTCCTGACCTCGCCGCGACGGTTCCGTCGCTCGACAACGGCGGCATTAGCAAAGACGGCCTGACGATCGCCTATCACCTGCGGCGCGGCGTGAAGTGGCACGACGGCGCGCCGTTCACGAGCAGGGACGTCAAGTTTACGTGGCAAGCCATCATGAACCCGCGCAACAACGTCGTTTCGCGCCGCGGCTACGACGAGATCGCCTCGATTGACACGCCCGACGACTCTACTGTCGTCATGCACATGAAGCGCCGCTTCCCGCCCGCCGTCGACACGATCTTCGCGGAAAGCGATATGCCGTACCGTTTGCTTCCAGCCCACCTTCTCGCCCGGTATGACAACCTGAATCACGCGGCGTTCAACGCGGCGCCGGTCGGCACGGGACCGTACGAGTTCGTGCGCTGGCAGCGCGGCGACCAGATCGTGCTCCGCGCGAATCCGGGCTACTTTCGTGGCGCGCCGGCGCTGCGGGAGCTGACGCTCCCGATCATACCCGACGACAACACGATCGCGGCGCAGCTGCGTTCGCGCGAGGTGGATCTTGGGGTCGAGATCCCGGCGGCGGTCTATCGCGACGTCGCGGGCGTGGCGGGCGTGCGCCGCCAGCTCACGGACGCGCCTGCGTACACGGCGGTGATCTTCAACGCGCGGCGGCCGCCGCTCGACGACGTCCGCGTCCGCAGGGCGCTCGTGCTGGGTATGGATCGGGCGGCGATCACGCGCGACGACACGTACGGGACCGGAAGGGTCGCGGTGGCGGACCTCTCGCCCTTCTACTGGGCTTTCGATGCGGCGCTGCGGCCGACGCCCTACGATCCCGCACAGGCCGAAGCGCTGCTGGACGCCGCCGGCTGGCGCCCCGGCCCCGACGCAGTGCGGGTGCGTAACGGCACGCGCCTGTCGCTGCTGCTCGTCTACGGGCTCGGCAGCCAGATCGTTCGAACGATCACGGTGCAGATTCAGCAGATGTACCGTCCGATCGGCGTCGAGGTCGAGCTGAAGGGCTTCGACTATGCCACGCTCTACGCGGCAGCGCAGAGCGGCGGCATCCTCAACGGCGGCAAGTTCGACCTCGCCATGTACGCATGGATCGCGGGCGCCGATCCGGACGATTCGTCGGAGTGGACCTGCGCCGCGATACCGCCGGGCGGCAACAACGTCGCGCGTTACTGTTCGTCAGAGATGGAAGCGGAGCAGCGTCTCGCGCTGTCGACGTTCGATCGGTCGGTGCGCAAGGCCGCCTACGCGCGCATTCAGGCGCTTTTGCTGCGTGACGCGCCGGCCGCCTTCATCTACTATCAGGCACTGCGCTACGCGCACGCGGACGATCTCCAGAACTTCATGCCCAACGGCATCAGCGAGGGTTGGAACGCCCAGGAGTGGCGCAGATAGACGCGGCATGGTAGCGGGCATGACGTTGAATAGCGTGCCGGTTACCATCGCGTACGGCGACGGCATCGGGCCTGAGATCATGACGGCCACGCTGCGCATCCTCGATGCGGCAGGGGCCTGCCTGGAGCTGGATCCGATCGAGATCGGCGAGTCCGTCTACAAGAAGGGGCTCACCAACGGCATCGAGCCTGCGTCGTGGGAGTCGCTGCGGCGCACAAAGGTCTTCCTCAAGGCGCCGATCACGACGCCGCAGGGCGGCGGCTTCAAGAGCCTTAACGTGACCGTCCGCAAGACGCTGGGCATGTACGCCAACGTACGGCCGTGCATGTCGCTCTACCCCTACGTCGCTACGAAGCATCCACAGATGGACATCGTCATCGTGCGCGAGAACGAGGAAGACGTGTACGGCGGGATCGAGCACCGCCAAACGAACCAGGTTGCGCAGTGCCTGAAGCTGATCTCGCGCCCCGGCAGCAAGCGTATCATCCGGTACGCGTTCGAGTACGCGCACGCGAACAAACGCAAAAAAGTCACGTGTTTCACCAAAGACAACATCATGAAGATCACGGACGGCCTGTTCCACCGGACGTTCAACGAGATCGCCACGGAGTATCCGGACATCGAGCACGAACACTGGATCGTCGACATCGGCGCGGCCAAGATGGCCGACACGCCGGAGGCGTTCGACGTGATCGTGATGCCGAATCTGTACGGCGACGTGCTCTCCGACGTCGCTGCCCAGATCACCGGGTCGGTCGGCCTCGCGGGCTCCGCCAACATCGGTGACCACTGCTCGATGTTCGAGGCCATCCACGGCTCGGCGCCGCGCCGCGCGGGCCAGAATCTGGCGAACCCGTCCGGCCTGCTGCACGGCGCGATGCTGATGCTCGTCCACATCGGTCAGGCGGACGTCGCGGAGCGCGTGCACAACGGCTGGCTGCGCACGATCGAGGACGGCGTCCATACCTACGATATCTTCAAAGAAGGGACGTCGCGCAAAAAGGTCGGGACCAAGGAGTTCGCCGACGCGGTCATCGAGCGGCTGGACAAGCTACCCCAGCACCTCAAGCCGATCGAGTACGACAAAGAGGCGCAGATGAACCTCGCCATTCGCCCGGCCGGGAAGCCGCCGATGAAGCTGCGTGCCGGCGTCGATCTCTTCATCGACCGGCGGGACGGCAACCCCGACCAGATCGCCGCAGTCATGGAACGCTTCGACGTGCCCGGCGCGAAGCTGACGACGATCAGCAACCGCGGCACCAAGGTGTGGCCGAACGGCAACCCCGACACGTATTGGAGCGACCACTGGTCTTGCCGCTTCGAAGCCGACGGCGAGCCGTTCGGCGCGGAGCACGTCGTTAAGCTGCTGCTGGCGGCGAATCAGGCCGGCTTCGACGTGATCAAGACCGAGGGGCTGTACACGTTCAACGGCGAGCGCGGCTACTCGCTCGCCCAGGGTGAATAGGTTCCCTAGAGGCGTTCGAGCAGCGATTCGTCGTCGAGGCGCGCGAGCTCGGCCGGCACGCGGTCGCGGACGCGTGACGCCAACTGCGACGCGAGCTCTTGGCGGCGCTCCGGCGAGAGCGCAGCGCGCCGCTCGAGGAAACGCTTGACCAACGCGCGCTCCTGGCCGCTCATATACGCCGTCGGCGAATACGCCGGCTCCGGCTCGGCGCGTCGGGAGAGATCGCGCGGCGGCGCGAGGCGCGCATCGCGCACCACGATCGTGCCGGCGGCGAGGTCGCCGAGGCGCTTGTTTTCCGGCGATATCAGCGCGCTGACGGCCGCCAGGATGTAGTACCCGACGAGCTGCTCCCCGACGCGGATGAGATTGCGAATCAACGACGCGCCGAAGTCGATGGGATAGCCGCCGTCGCGCACCACGCGCAGGCCGAGGAGCTTCTTGCCCGGCGTCTGCCCGTTCCAGAGCGCCTCGAACGCGATGAAGTATCCGAAGAGCACGACGAAGAGGATCGCGACGACGAGCGCGATCGCAAGGCTTTGCGCGACCTTGTCGCTCAGCGGGGTCGCACCATGTCGTGCGGCCGCGCGCGCGCCTGCCATTACGATACCGTAGAAGATCGCGACCAACGTGAGAATTTGGATCGCCTGATCGACGATCAGCGCGAGAAAGCGGCTCCCGAGCCCGGCGAGCTCGTAGTTAAATGCGATGCTCTCGGGCGTACGAACCTCGAGCGTCCGATCCACTTCGGCCAGGTTCGACGGCGCCGGCCCGCCAACTCCTGAGCGTTGACGCAAGCCGCTTTCGTCGAGCGCCGGTCGGGCACGTGGCAGAGCCTCGACGCGCTCCTGCGCCGCGTCGAGCGGCGCGGCACGCGAGCGCTTTCGCCCGACGAGATCTTCGAGCTGGGCCGCCTCTACCGTGCCACGACGAGCGACCTGGCCTACGCCCAAGGTGCCGATTACGACCGCGCGCTGCTCGAGTATCTCAACCGCAGTGTGGCGCGCGCGCACGCGCACGTGTACGCTAAGGCGCCGGAGAGCGGGATGCGGCGCATCGCGGAATTTTACGCGCGCGCGTTTCCGCAAGAGTTTCGCCGCTCGCTGCCCTACGTCGCGGTCTGCACCGCGCTCACCGTGGCCTGCGCCGTGGTCGCGTACGTGCTCGTGCGCAGCCATCCCGCCGACGCCTACGCGCTGCTGCCGAAGTTCCTCGTCTCGGAGAAGATCCGAAAGAGCCTACACGACTCCAAATTTGCCGTCGACCCCGGATTCGCGCCGGCGATGTCGGCGCTGATCATCGCCAACAACGTCAAGGTCGCGATCGTCGCCTTCGCGGGCTCGGTCACCCTCGGCGCGCTGACGCTGTATATCATCGCGTCCAACGGCGTGATGCTGGGCGGGATGGGCGCGCTCTTCACTAACGCGGGGTTCGGCGCCGATTTTTGGGCGACGATCGCGCCGCATGGCGTCATCGAGCTGACGGCGATTCAGATCGCGGGCGCGGCGGGCTTGCTGATCGCCGCGGCGATCGTCCATCCGGGGCGAATGCGGCGGCGGGATCTGATCGTGATCAACGCGCGCCGCGCCGGCACGCTGATTCTCGGCGTCGCCTCTATGCTGATCGTCGCCGGCACGATCGAGGCGTTCGTCTCGCCGCTGCGGCTACCGGAGACGGTGCGCATCGGGGTCGGGATCTTTACTGCGATTCTTTTGATTCTGTATTTCTCGGGCGCGGGGCGGCGATCATCGCTTCCGCGCGAGCACGGACCTCGGGAGGAAACGGCGTAGCGCGGCGCTCCGTGCGGTCGATGTGCACACCTGTGAGCTCGCACACCGCGCAGAGCTCGCCGGTCTGCGCATCGTACAGGTCGTGCACCCACGCCATCTTACGGTCGCCGATGCTCATGATCCGCGAACGAATCTCGACGATGTCGCCGGCGAGCAGCTCCCGCTTATAGGTGATGTTTTGCTGGACCCCTGCCATGCCGGAGCGCATCTCTCTCACGTAGGCCGGCGTGATCCCGACTGCCGCCATCAAATGCCACGTCGCCTCATCGAACTTGCCAACGTAGAACATGACGTTCATGTGGCCCATCTGATCGCAGTGCCACGGGTAGACCGATCCTCGGTAGCTAACGATCTCACTCAAGTTTGACCCCCTCCCGCCGCTCATCAGAGATGAGATAGCACATTCGTGGAGCTTGGCCGAATCGCGTCTGCACTTCGCCGGTCCGAACGAACCCGTGCTTCGCGTAGAAATCCACCGCTGCAGGGTTGGCGGTCACCTCTATCCGTGCTGCCTGTTCCGCGCGAGCGCACTGTATGGCATCGAACAATAGCGCTGTTCCGGCGCCCCTGCGCCACCACGGTGGGTCGACAAACAGCCCGTCAAGCTCTGCTATGTCTCCGCCCGGCGCAAGCAGTACGGAGAACCCGATCATCCGGCCCTGAATTTCTGCGATTCGCACTCGCCCTTCGCGAAGGAGCATCGGATCGAGGTAAATCGAATCGGGATGCGCCAAGATTGCATCGCGATAATCAGGCACCGCGGTCGACGCGCGAAGTTGCAGTTGCGCCAGCGTGTGTCGCTCCCGAGATTTAGCGCGCCGCAAGTGCACAGTCACAGCAGGCCGCGGCGCTTCACGCGCAGGTATTCGTCGATCAATGCGGTTGACAAATTCCTCGCCGCAACGTCGATGACGAGCGCGCCCGTGCGCTCGAGAACCATCTTGGCCGTGCGCCGCTCGTTCGCCAGTTCGAGCGCCACGCTGGCGCGGTAGGCGTCGCCGACGTCGTGTGGCTCGACCGCCAGCGCGTCGCTTACCGCCGCATCGTTCATGAACACGCAGACTAGGAGGTGACGCCGCGCCAGCGCGCCGACCTCGGCCATCCGGGCCGCCTGGGCGAGCGGGTCGATGACGTCGGTGAGAAAGACGATCACCGAGCGCTTGTGCAGGTGGTGCCGCAGGTAGGCGAAGGCGCGCGTGTAGTTCGACTCCTCGAAGCGGGGCTGGAGGTCGTAGAGCTCGTCGGTGAGGCGCGCGATCGATGATTTGGTCGAACGCGGCGCCGTAGCCCCGAGGATCTCGTGCGCGAACGCAACGAGCCCGACGCGGTCGCTCGCGAGCCCCGCGATCGTCGCGAGCGAGAGGGCCGCCTGCACCGCGTAGTCGAGCTTGCGCCGGCCATCGATGCGCGCGGTCATGAGCCGCCCGCAGTCCAGCAGCAGCATCACGCTCTGGCTACGTTCGACCTCGTGCTGCGCGACCATCAGCTTGCCGCGGCGTGCCGTCGCCTTCCAGTCGACCCAACCAAACGCGTCGCCGTCGCTCCATTCGCGCAGCGATTCGAACTCCGTGCCCGCGCCGCGAAGCTTCATCCTGCGCAGGCCCGCGTCGATCGCCCGGTTACGGAGATGAAGCTTGCCATAACGCTCGACCGCGGCGAGGTTGGGATACACGCGGATCGCCTGCGGCGATGGGAAACGGAGGCGGCGGCGGAGCAGCCCGAGCGGGTTCTCGTACCAAACGTAGAGCGTGCCGATCTCGTCCGCCCCGCGTGCGATCGGCGTCACGGAGCGCGCAGCCGTCGAGCGGCTCGCCGGCGGGAGCGTCGCGATCAGCTCGTCGGTTTCGTAGCGAAGCGTCCGCGCGGGCGTCTCTACGATGCCGACCCGGACCTCGCGCGACGAGCGGTTTTCGATCGTGTACGCGACGTCCGTCGTGACCGCTAGCGCGAAATGGTCGGGCGCCTGGCGCGCGACGCGCAGCGCCGAGGCGGGCGGTCCGATGATCGCGTCGGCTACCGTGGCCACCGCGAGCGCCGCTGCGAGCGCGACCGCCAACGGTACGAAGAGCGGCACGCCGGGGGAAAGCGCAAGCAGCAACGCGATCGCCGCGAGCACCCAGAGAAAACGAGGCGTGAACCACGCGGGCAGCCACATCAGGATGATACTGGGCGTGGCACGGGGAGCGTGGCGAGCACGTCGCGCAGGACGTCGTGCGCGGAGATGCCCTCGATCTCGGCGTCGGGTGCGACGATCAGGCGGTGAGGAATGACGAAGTCGGCGACGTCTTTCACGTCGTCCGGCGTTGCGAAGTCGCGGCCCGCAATTCCAGCGGCGGCTTGCGTCGCGCTCAAGAGCGTAACGCCGGCGCGCGGCGAGGCCCCGAGCGTGACGCGTGGGTGTTTGCGCGTCGCGGCGACGATGCGATACGTGTAGTCGCGGACGCCGTCGGAGAGGTGCACGCGCCGCACCGCGCGCTGTGCTTCGAGCACCTCCGCCGCATTCGTCACCGGCGCGAGGTCCGACGCCTCCAGGGCGCGCGCGTCGAAACCGGCGGCCGTGCGCGCGAGCAGCTCGAGCTCTTGCGCCTCGGGCGGATACGAGGACTCGACCTTGATCGTGAAGCGATCGAGCTGCGCTTCGGGCAGCGGATAGGTTCCCTCGTATTCGATCGGGTTCTGCGTCGCACAGAGCAGAAACGGCTGTGGCAGCGGATAGGGAACGCCGTCGATCGTCACGCGTCCCTCCTCCATTGCTTCGAGCAGCGCCGATTGCGTCTTGGGCGGCGTGCGGTTGACTTCATCGGCGAGTACGACGTTCGCGAGCAGCGGGCCGAATCGCGTCGTGAACTGCGCCGTCTGCGGGTTGAACACCGTCGTTCCCACCACGTCCGAGGGCATCAGGTCCGGCGTGAACGCGATGCGCCGGAAATCCAGCCCCAATAGGAGCGCGAGCGCGCGCACCGCCAGCGTCTTGCCCGTGCCCGGCACGCCTTCGATCAGCGCGTGCCCGCGAGCGAGCAGAGCGATCGTGAGGCCGAGGGTCAGCCGGTCGGCTCCGACCAGCACCTGCTCCATCCCCGCCGACAGCCGCTCGGCGATCTCTTGAACCGTTGAAGTCACGCATGCTCCTTTCGCCGTCGATATTCGATCGTTGCCTGCCGGAGGACGTCGTCGTCGTGCGGACGCTGGCGCGAGCGGCGCATCAGCTCCGCCAGCGCCGCGATATAGTGCGACGAGTCGCGCTCGTCAGGTGAATTCGCGAGATACGGCGGCGCGAACGGCACATTGGCCCCGACCAGCGCGACCAGGATCAGCCCGATGGAGATCCACACGGCGGCGTGCACGGCCGCCGGGAGCGCCTGCCACATCGTCTCGGCATCGTTGTAGCCGTGCACGTATTCGTCGAAGGCCACGTCGCCGTCGCCCGCGACGGCGTTGTACGCGAAGCGCACATTGTCGGCGTTGCGCAGCTGCGCGTTGCTGAAGATTGCCGGCGCCGTGACGGCCACGACCTGGCCGCGGCCTACGCGATAGAACGCCGCCACCACGCCCTTGTCGTTAGCGAGCAGCGGGACGCGCGGGTCGTGGAAGGGAAAAATCCAGCCGATCGTTCCGCGCAGCCGCGTTATGCCCGCCGTAAACGTATTGTGGGCCAGCGGTATTGCGTTGTCATCCTGGGCTTGTCGAAGGACGCTGCTGCGCACCGTCGTGCCAACGCCGGGCGCGACGTCTTGCGGCCCTGCAAACTCCGCGTCTATCGCCACGAGCCGCCCGCCCTTCGTCACAAAGTCGCGCAGCCACACTGCGTCCTGCTCGCCGAGCGGCTTGGCCGACGGGTCTTCCTCGTAGCCCGTGATGACGAGCGTGCGCACCGACGGATCGAGCAGCGGCAGTGCGCGTTGGAAACGCCGCACCGGCACCCCCGCGGCGCTTAGCACTTCGTAGAGCGCGCGATAGCCGTTCGGTCCCGTGTCATACGTCGAGTATACCGAGGCGCGGTGCTCGCCCTCGGTAACGCCGCGCTCGTAGGCGAGCAAAGCGAGCACCGCCGCGCAGGCGACCAGGATGACCACGTCGAGTCTAAGCCCCTCGACTACGCTCGGGATAAACTTCGTCGAAGGGGTCACTCGGTTAGCAATTCTTGATATGCGAAGCGGGCGCGGTTCCATTGAGGCTCGCCGATCGCGCGTTCCGCGTAGGCGCGTTGCACGAAGGGCGCGGCAACGGCATCGAACCGCTCGACGAGGTTCGCGTCGCGTGCGCGCAGCTGGCGGCGCAAGTCGCCCACCGTCGCGCTGCGGCTCGCAGCGAGGGCGCCTTTGCTGTCGAGCAGCGCCACCGTCGCCGCGAAGAGCAGCAGCGCCGCCGCTCCGTAGTCGCCGCCGCTCGCCGCGTCGCACGCCCGCCGGTACAGTTCGGCCGTCGAGGGCGCATCGCCGAGCGGTTCGGCCCGCGCTTTCGAGGACTCCGCGCGCGCGATCTGGATGTTGCGCACGAGGCTCACGATCGTGATCAGCAAGATCAGCGCGACGATCGCGAGCAGCGCGTCGCCGAGGCTCGCGGCTGCTTCCCTCCCGACGTGGACGCGCGAAAACAACCCATCCCAAAGCTTCTGCCAGCGGCCGGCGATCCAGGCCCAGATGCGTGACCACCACGGCTCAGGGGTTGCGAGGTTACGCTGCGCGAGCTGGTAGCGCCCCGGCGTCGCGAGCTCGCGCTGAGCAAGGGCGCCTAAGTCGGGCACCGGGTCCGCTCGGCCTCGCGGTACCATGTGCAGATACCCAACCGCATGCGTCTTGTTGGCGCGCAGCCAGCGATCGATGAGTTCCTGCCGCGACGGTGCCGTCAGCGCGACCGCGACCGCGGTCGCCAGGATCACGCCGGTTGCGCGGCCGTCATACCTTCGAGCGACGCCTCGAGGTCGAACGCCTCCCGGCGAATGCGTACGTCGAAGTAATAGACCGCCATCAGCACGACGCCGAACGGCGTAAGCACCAGGTTCCCGACCGCCTGGACGAGCGCCTCGACGGCGGGCAAATGCAGCAACGCGAAAAAGATGCCGAAGAGGCCGAACAAACTGTTTCCCGCGATCATGGTTGCGCCTGCCGCGATCGCGAACAGAATCGCCCGCCAGAACTCGCGGCGGTTGAACACCCGCTGGAAGCCGAGGTAGAGAGATTCCATCACGCCACGATCTTCGATCACGACCGCATACATCGAGAAGTTGAGCGCGACGAAAAGCGGCGCCAGAGTGGGCAGAAGCAGCACGACGCCGATGAAGCCGGCCACCAAGCCGAACGCGAACCCGGCTTGCGGCGCAACGGCGCCCATTGCGGCCGCGACGAAGACCACGGCGACGATCAGCAGCACGGCCGCGACGTACCACGCGACGAGCACGAGAAGGTCGACGAGGATCATACCGATGGTTTGGCTCCAGCGCCGCAGCGCCACCTCGTAGCACGCGCGAAAGGCGATCGGCAGGTTGCGATAGAGGTGCGCGACTCCGACGGCTACGGCGTTCAGCGCAAACGGCCAGACCGAGTACGTGAAGAGCAGCATCGCCACCACCGCAATCAAGATAGCCGGCGAGTTGAAGATCGTCGGGATCGGTTCGGTCGGCGTGCTGCCCGGATGCTGCAGCATGTGCCAGAATGCATCGAACTCAGGCTGCTGCGCGAGATCCACGAAATACCCCATGACGGCGGTCGGGACGATGAGGACCGCGACGATCGCCGCGAACGGAACGAAGTTGCGGATATACAGCGTAATCGCCCGGTCGAATATCTCGCCGAAGCCCAGGGGGCGAAGCTCCATCGCTGGGCGCTTCTTGCCGGGCCGTTGGGAAACCCGCCGGTCGCGGCTTCCCGTTGAAAGGACGGCACGGGTCCGCACGCGGAAGGCGCTTGCGTGCGCATCGTGAGCCTGTTGCCGAGTGCGACCGAGATTCTCTTTGCGATCGGCGCGGGCGAAGACGTCATCGGCGTCACGCACGAGTGCGATTATCCGCCGGAAGCATTACGGCTTCCGAAGGTGACCTCTTCCTCAGGACCCGATCTGGACGACCCCGGCGAGATCGACCGTCACGTCCGCGCCGCGATGCACGCGGGATCGAGCCTCTACGCCCTCGACGGCGCGCTGTTGGAGC
This sequence comes from Candidatus Binatia bacterium, assembly GCA_035544215.1. Lineage (GTDB taxonomy): Bacteria > Vulcanimicrobiota > Vulcanimicrobiia > Vulcanimicrobiales > Vulcanimicrobiaceae > Cybelea. The sequence continues at coordinate 507,275 of DATKHY010000003.1, forward strand.
GCCTCGCGCCGGATCTGATCGTGACGCAGGAGCTCTGTCCGGTGTGCGCCGTCTCCTACGAGATCGTCGCGCGCGCCGCCACGCGTCTGCGATCCGATCCGCGCATCATCTCGCTCGAGCCGTATTCACTCGAGGACGTGTTGGCGAACATCGCCTTGCTCGGCGAGGTAACGGGCAAAGCGGACGAGGCGCGGCGACTGGTGCAAGAGCTACGACTGCGCATTGCAGCGTTGAAGCGCGAAGTTCCGTCACCCTTCGGGAGAATGCGCACTCTCGTGTTGGAGTGGACCGAACCGCCGATGAGTGCGGGGCATTGGATACCGGAGCTGGTCGAGCTCGCCGGCGGCACGCCGATCTTGGCGCATCCGGGCGCGAACTCGCAACGTCTCGAGTGGGACGCGATCGCTGCCGCCGATCCGCACGCCGTGATCGTGGCGCCGTGCGGGCTGGACCTCGACAAAACGAACCTCGTGATCGCGCGGCTGGACGGCGTCGAACAGTGGCGTTCGTTGACCGCGAGGCGTTCCGGGCGGGTGCTGGCCCTGGACGGCAACGCGTACCTCAGCCGCCCCGGTCCCCGCCTGGTGGAGGCCGCGGAAATCATCGCGCGATGGTATACTACCGTGGCGGAGTACGCTGGATGACCGCGCTCCCCAACCGGGGTGAGGAAAGTCCGGGCTTCATATGGGCAGGGTGCAGGATAACGTCCTGTCGAGGCAACTCGAAGGAAAGTGCCACAGAAACATACCGCCGGATGCTTGCGTCCGGCAAGGGTGAAATCGTGAGGTAAGGGCTCACGGAGCACCGCGGTGACGCGGGCTCGGGTAAACCCCACCCGAAGCAAGATCGCTCGATACAATGGACGGCCCGTCCAACGAGTTACGTCGCATTGAGGCGCTCGGCAACGCGCGCCCCAGAGAGATGGTCATCACCCACTCGTGGGTACAGAATCCGGCTTACAGGCGTACTCCGCTTCTCCCCAAAATGCCGCGCATTTCGGGGCCCCATTCCGTTCGTGGGCCCCCATTGTGAAACCGGGCGGGCGACGCGGGCGTTATAGCGAAAGAGATTTAGCGATGAGCCAACAGTATTTTACCCCCGAGATGACGGTGGACGAGGCGTTCAGGATACATGCCGGCGCCCGCCGCGTGTTCGCGCGCTTTCACCTTGGAGGGTGCTCGAACTGCGCGATCAGCGAAACACACACGATCGGCGCCATCAGCGTGGATTACGGCATTCCGCTGCCGATGCTGCTCGACAGCCTAAACGCGCTCTTCGATCAGAATCCGCTCGCCATCGGCGCGCACGTGCGCATTCCCGACGAGATTCGCGCGAAGATCCCGCAGCTCGCCAACGTGCCCGACGTTGGAGAGATCACGGGCGTAGAGAGCGGCGCGTACACCGCCGATTTCGGCGAGGTTCGCCTGCAGGGGCTGGCCGAGGACTTTATCGCGGTCTAGAGCTCTTTGCGGTATGCGAAGCCCTCTTCGACGCCGTGCCAGTACTCGACGCGCCGCTCTCCGAGCTTCCAGCATAGGTAGACCGGCTCGTCGTCGAGCGTCGCCGGAAAATCGATGAGGCCCAGGTCGATGTCCTTGACGACGCATCCAAACGATTCGATCCGATAGATCAGCCGCGCTATTTCGTGTTTGAGCTCGGCGAAACGCGGCGCGGGCAGGGGCGAGCGCACGCCGGCGAGCCGCGGTCGCGGCGCAGGCGCGGCGTGATGCAGCGCCGGATCGGATTCCAGGAGTTTGATGGCCAGCTCGCGCCGGCGGCTCAGCAGCTCCTCGACGAGCGGTTCGAGCTTCGGAATGAGGGCGTTGGCGCGTTCGGGCGAAAAGAGCTTCATATGGGTTCCCTGCGCATCGTCTTCGTGACGGGACTCTCCGGTGCGGGTCTGAGTCAGGCGATCAAGTCGTTTGAGGATTTGGGCTTCTACTGCATCGAACACCTGCCTCCCGCCGTGCTCGACGCGGCGGTAGCCGCCCTCGAAAACTCGGCGACGCGCGACGTCGCCATCGCGCTTGACATGCGGAGCGACGCGAGCCTCGGCGACGCGCGCATCGCTATCGATCGAATCATACGTAGCCACAGTGCGAAGGTGCTTTTCCTGGATGCCTCCGACGAGCTGCTCGTGCGGCGCTTCAGCGAGACCAGGCGGCGTCACCCTTTCGCGCAGACGGGCTCGGTCCGCGAGGCGATCGAGGCCGACCGGCGCGTACTCGCTCCCTTGCGCGAGCGTGCCGACGTCGTCATCGATACGACCAGCCTGACCCACGGGGCGCTTAAGGATCGGATCGCCGGGGCGTTCCTCAGCGCCGGGCCGGTTCGGCTCGGCGTCACGTTCGTTTCGTTCGGCTTCAAGTTCGGGCTGCCGACCGACCTGGATCTGCTCTTCGACGTGCGGTTTCTGCGCAACCCGAATTACGAGGAACCGCTCGCCGAACAGACGGGGGAGGATGCTGCGGTCGGCGCATTTATCGAAGATGACCCCTCGCTCGACCCTTTCCTCGCGAAGGTCGGCGACCTGCTCGACTTCCTTCTGCCGCGTTACTTGGCCGAAGGCAAGACGCAGCTCACCATCGGCATCGGGTGCACCGGCGGCCGCCACCGCTCCGTGTACGTCGCGCGCCGGCTGATGCGCCGTTTCGAAGGCGATCTGCGGTTAGACCTAACCCTCGAGGCGCGGGATATGGCCAGGGTGGCCTGATGCCGCAGCGATTCACGCGGTCGCTGCATTGGCTCTTGCCGGGGCTCGGCGTCAAGCGCTGGCTTTTGCTCGCCGCATTCGGCGTGGTGCTGCTGGTCGATGCCGTGACGCGGTGGTTCATCGCTCAGGGCACCGGCGTCGGAGTCAACGAAATTCTCGACGACATCGTCGACGATTATTTTCCGCCGGCGTACCTCACCTGGGTTCTCGGGATCGCCGGACTCATAGCGCTCGCGGCCGGAACGTGGATGTTGCTGCGTTCGGTCGTCCGCGTCGCGCGCGACCGCACCCCCAAGGGAGTCCGCGACGCGCTCGTCGGGCGACGCTTGCAGCAGGGCTATAAGATCGTCGCGATCGGCGGCGGCACCGGTCTCTCGACGCTGTTGCGCGGGCTCAAGCGCCGCACGAGTAATCTCACGGCGATCGTCACCGTCAGCGACGATGGCGGGTCGTCGGGTCGCCTCCAGAAGGAGCTTGGCGTGTTGCCGCCCGGCGACATCCGCAACTGTCTCGTGGCGCTAGCCGATGACGAGGCGCTGGTGACGGACCTCTTCCGTTACCGCTTTACCGAGGGCGAGGGGCTGAGTGGTCATTCCTTCGGCAACCTGTTCTTGGCCGCACTGACCGGCGTGACCGGGAACTTCGATCACGCGATCAAGGAGTCGAGCCGCGTGCTCAACGTCGTCGGGCGCGTATTACCCGCCACGCTCGGCGTCGTGCGGCTCTGCGCGGAACTCGACGACGGCACGATCGTCGAGGGCGAATCCAACATATCGAACGCGAAACGGCCGATCAAGCGGGTCTTCTTCGATTCACCAGCGGCGGCGCCGCTCGACGAGGTCATCACCGCGATCCGCGATGCCGACGCGATCGTGCTCGGGCCCGGTTCGCTCTTCACATCGGTCGCGCCGAACTTCCTGGTCACCCGCATCGCCCGCGAAGTCGCCGACGCTCACGCTGTCAAGATGTACGTCTGCAACGTTATGACGCAACCGGGCGAGACCGATGGCATGACGGCCGCGGATCACGTCGAGGCGCTGCTAGCCAACGCCGGCGAGCGCGTCTGCGACTACGTCATCGTCAACGACCAGCCCCCGTCGCGGCTGCTCGCCGCGTACGCGCAGGAAGGGCAGGATCCCGTCGAACCGGACGTTGACCGTATCGCGGCGCTCGGCCTCGAGGCCGTGCGCGCGGCGGTTATCGGGGAAACGGAAACCGTGCGCCACGATCCCCACAAGCTCGCAACGGTCGTACTCGGGATCGTCGATCGTACCGTAGCCGATCGGGCCACGCTGGTAAAGCCCGCTAGCGCGTATCGGCGCTCGACGGCGTTCGGTTAGATTACTCTTCGACTTCGCTCAGGGCAGGCTAGTGAGGCTGTGCCGCTAGCGTAAGGTTCAGCGCGAACGGCTTGCCCGGCTCGATGTTCGCGCTTGCCGCGAGCGTCTGATAGCCCTTGGCCGCAACAGAGTAGTCGGCGAGGCCGCTCGGCACCTTATCGATCGAGAACTTGCCGGCTGCGTCGGTCGTGGCAGTGAGGACCGTGTCGATGGTGATCACGGCACCCGCAATCGGAGCGTTGGTCGCGCCGTCTACGATAATACCCGACACCGGCGCGTATCCCGCAGCGGGCGGAAGCTGATCGTTGTTGCACGCGGTCGTCGCGAATAGCAGCAATACGGTCGCGATGACGAGTCGCCCGGCGAGCGTTTTCATAGGTGAAGTTCTTCGCCGCGCGGAAGGCGCCGCTCCTATGGCGAGCACCGTCCCGTCGGCCCGTACGGCCGGCCTATCGTACTGCGCGAACGCGCTAGAGGCCATCGGCCACACCCCGCTTGTCAAGCTGAACAAGGTCGTCGACGGCGCGCCATGCCTCGTGCTCGCCAAGGTGGAGTACGTCAACCCGGGCGGCAGCGTAAAGGATCGCCCGGCCGTTGCGATGCTCGACGCGGCGGAACGGCAGGGCCTGCTGAAGCGCGGCGGCACGATCGTCGAGCCGACCAGCGGCAACACCGGGACGGGGCTGGCAATGGCGGCGGCGATCCGCGGATATCGCTGCATCCTGGTCATGCCGGACAAGATGTCGCGTGAAAAGATCGACCTGCTGCGCGCGTACGGCGCCGAGGTCGTGATCACGCCTACGAACGTGCCGGCCGATTCCCCGGAGTCGTATTACGGGGTCGCCAACCGCCTCGCTTCCGAGATACCGGGCGCTTTTCAGCCGAACCAGTTTCACAACCACTTCAATCCCGAGGCGCACTACCACACGACCGGGCCGGAGATTTGGGAACAAACCGACGGCGCGGTGACGCACTTCGTCGCGGGAATCGGCACCGGAGGAACGATCTCCGGAACGGCGCGCTTCCTAAAGGAGAAAAATCCCGCGGTTCACGTCATCGGCGCCGACCCCGAGGGATCGATCTACTCCGGCGACATTCCGCGTTCGTACGCCGTCGAGGGCATCGGCATGAGCTATCTCCCCGAGACGGTGGATCTGCGAGTGATCGACGAGATCGTGCGCGTCTCGGATCGCGATTCGTTTCTGACGGCGCGGCGGATCGCGCGCGAGGAGGGCCTGCTGGTCGGCGGCTCGTCGGGAACGGCCGCGGTCGCGGCGGTCAAACTGGCCAAGACGCTTCCGGCCGACGCGATCGTCGTCGTCATCTTCCCGGACTCGGGGCGCGGCTACATGTCGAAGATCTTCAACGACGACTGGATGATCGCCAACGGCTTCATCGCCGACGCCAAGCGTCGCGCGACGCTCGGCGACGTGCTGCGCAGCAAGACGCCGGTGCCGCCACTAATCACCGTGCAGCAGGACGACACCGTGAAGACCGCGCTTGACCTGCTGCGCAAATACGAGATTTCGCAGCTGCCCGTCATGCACGGGCACGAGCTGGTCGGCAGCGTGAATGACGTGGGCGTGATGCAGAGCGTCTTCGATCACGCCGACATCCTCCATCAGCCGGTCAGCGAGGTGATGGGGCGCCCGTTTCCGGCCCTGGAGCAGTCCGAGGAGATCGAGCTGGCATACAAGCTGCTGACGCTCGCCAATCCGGCCATCGTCGTCACCGACGACGAGGAACCCATCGGGGTGCTGACGCGCCAAGACATCATCACGTTCCTCTCGACCAGCTCCGAAGTCGTGCACAAGTAACCGCATGAAATTTTCGACAAGGGCAATACATGTCGGGCAGGATCCGGATCCGACGACCGGCGCAACGATTGTCCCGATCTATCAGACTTCCACCTACACGCAGATGCGGGTCGGCGAGCACAAGGGCTTCGACTACAGCCGGACGATCAATCCGACACGCCTGGCCTTGGAGCGGCAGCTTGCGTCGCTCGAGAGCGCGCGCTTCGCCAGCGCGTTTGCGAGCGGCATGGCTGCAACCTCGGCCGTGCTGGGGCTGCTCTCCGCCGGCGATCACGCCGTCGTGAGCGACGACCTGTACGGCGGCACGTATCGGCTCTTCTCGCGCGTGCTGGAACGCTACGGGATCACGTTCACGTACGTCGACATGAGCGACCTGGCCGCCGTGCGCAACGCGGTCTCGCCCGCGACGAAGTTGTTCTGGGTCGAGACGCCCACGAATCCGCTGTTGCGCGTCGTGGACATCGCAGCGATCGCGTCGCTGCGGCGCGGCGAGCAAGTGGTCGTGGTGGACAACACGTTCGCGACGCCGTATTTCCAGCAGCCGCTGACGCTGGGCGCGCAGATCGTCGTCCACTCCACGACCAAGTACATCGGCGGACACAGCGACGTCGTCGGCGGCGCTGCCGTCACGGACGATCCCGAGCTGCACGAACGGATCAAGTTCCAGCAGAATGCGGTGGGCGGAGTCCCCGGCCCCATCGATGCATGGTTGACGATGCGCGGTGCGAAGACGCTCGCGTTGCGAATGCGCGAGCACGCGCGCAACGCCCAAGCGGTCGCGGAGTTCCTCGAATCGCGTGACGACGTGGCGCGAGTGTATTATCCCGGACTGCCGTCGCATCCACAGCACGAACTCGCGCGGCGCCAGATGAGTGGCTTCGGCGGGATGGTCTCGTGCGCGTTCGACGACGCCGAGCGCGCCAAGGCGTTCGCGGGACGGCTAAAGCTCTTCAGCCTGGCAGAGAGCCTCGGCGGCGTGGAATCACTGATCTGTCATCCCGGCCGCATGACGCACGGCTCGATTCCGGCGGCCGATCGCGAGCGGCGCGGCATCGGTGACGGGCTCTTGCGCCTCTCGGTCGGAATCGAGGACCTCTCAGACTTGATCGAGGATCTGCGCGCGGCGCTCGACGCTACGGCTGATTCACGGGGTACGCGACCGCCGTTACTTGCTTGAGAAGCTGCTTGGCTTCGTCCGGCCCCGCGTCGCCGAGGCGCACGGTTTCGGAGAGGACGACGCCGCGCTGGCCGTCGGCCCACACGATGGCGAACTCCTTGCGCGCATCGAATCCGCTTCCGTAAGCGATCTCGACGAACGTTGCCGGCATCCCATTGAGCAGCGTCATCGGCGTTCGATCGCGTATCAGGGTGCCGTCCTGCGCACCATGCGTCTGGCTCTCGAACTGTCCCTCCCACTGCGATGGAGCGCCGGCGTAGTCTTCCATTGCGAGCGTGATCTCGCGCGCATTCTCCTTGCCGGGATACACCACCCAGGCGGCGACGGTCTGGAGATCCTGCGAAAGCTGGTCGGGCGAAGTCTTGGGCTGGCGCCCTATCAGCACTGCGTCGGGAGGCGCCGTGAAGCTCATCGCGGCATCGGTGAATACGAGCGGATCGGGTGCCGGCGTCGCGGGCGCATCCTGCGCCCAAGCCGTTCGCGCCGCAGCGATGAGTAACACCGAGAAGATCAAAAACGTTTTCATTCGTTGTCCAAAACTGCGGTGAGCGCGGGGAGCGACACCGCGTAGCGATATCCGACGTTGCGGTGGTCGTCGTCGAATTCCTCGTGGCGGACGTCCAGCCCGAGGTCGCGGATGCGCCGGGCGACGACCCGGGCGCCGATGTCGAGGTTGTATTCGTCACGGCGCCCGCAGTCGAGGTAGCGCAGGCGCAGGCGGCTCAGCTGGGCCTTGTGCTTGGCTACGCGCTCGGCCGGGTCGAAGGCCAGCCAACGGGCGAAGACGTCCGGCAGCAGCTCGCCGCTCGCTCTATCGAAGGGCAGATCGAGGTCGAACGCCTTCGCAGAACGTGGCGAGTACGCGGCGGCGTAGGCGAGCATTTCCATCGTCGTGTACTCCGCCGAACTGCGTTTGGGCTTGCGTTCGAAGCCGGCCACGAAGGCCGAGATATCGAACGCATGCGCCTCAAGAGCTCGCTGCACCGTCGCGAACGCCGGCGGATGCGCGTATTGAAAGTACGAGTCGCCGCTGTGCGACGCGAACGCGCCGAAGACACCCGGATGGTCGAGCACGAGGTGCATCGCGCCGAAGCCGCCCGACGATTTGCCGAGCACTGCGCGGCCGCCTTCGGAGCGAATCGTGTGGTAGTGCTCGTCGACGTGCCCGACGACGTCGCGAACCGTGTACGTTGCGTAGCCACCGTTGTGAACCGAGTCGACGTACTGCGAGCCGCCGAGCCGCGTGAAGCCGTCGACGAGCACGACCAACGCCGGCGCCATCTCGCGCCGCTCGATGAGGCGATCGGCCCATTGCAGCACGTTCGTCTCCCACGGCCGGGTGGACACCAGCGCCGCGGCGTCGCCGGTGTAGCCGTGCAGCACGTAGAGCACCGGGTAGCGGCGCGAGCCCTCCGCATCGTACGCGGCGGGCCGGTAGACGACGACCGGACGCTCCGACGGATCGCCGAGCGGATTTCCCGCGAGCGCGTCGCTGCGCACGAAATCGATCGCGACGTCGCCCGCGAGACCGAGCAGCCGCGCTAGGCCGGAACGCCCCTGCATGGCGATTCCCTTCGTCGCGCGAAGAGGTCGAGCCTAGATGAACGAGTTGAAGCGCGCGATCGATTTACGCAGCGCGATATCAATCAACGTCATCACGATGATCGGAATCGGGCCGCTCGTGACTATCCCGCTCGTGGTCGCCGCGCTCGGCGGCCCGCTCGCGCTCGTCGGGTGGATCGCCGGCGCGATCGTCGCGCTGTGCGACGGCCTGGTCTGGGCGGAGCTGTCGTCGCGCTATCCCGGATCGGGCGGAACGTACGTGTATCTGCGCGAGGTATTCGGGCCGCAGCGGCTGGGGAAGGCCCTCGCGTTCCTGTTCAACTGGCAGTTTCTCTTGTACGCGCCGTGCCTGCTGGCCAGCGGCTACATCGGCTTCGCGAACTACGCGGCGTACCTATATCCGCCGCTGGCCGGCAACGTCTTCGCGCACGACGCTGCGGCGGTCGGGATCGGCGCGGTCACGCTAGTGCTCCTGTATCGGCGCACGTCGCAGGTCGCGTCGGTCGGAAACCTGCTCGCGATCGCGGCCGCGCTGACCGTCGCGCTGGTGGCGTTGGCCGGACTGTCGCATGCGGACTTCCATCGCGCCTTCGCTCTGGCGCAGCCGGTGCGCTTCAACTGGGCGTTTCTGGCTGGCTTCGCGAGCGCGCTGGTCATCACGCTCTACGACTACGTCGGCTACTCCGACGCCGCACTGCTCGGCGACGAGGTCATTCGGCCACAGCGCACGATACCGCTGGCGATCGTGGTCTCGGTCGTGATCGTGGCGATCCTGTACGTGCTGTTGCAGGTCGGCGTCCTCGGCAGCGTTCCGTGGCGTTCGCTGCTCGACGCGCACGGCGTGCCCACGGCACAGGCGCAGTATGTCGGTGCCTTCGTCGTGGAGCGAACGTGGGGGCGCGTCGCCGCGATCGGCGTGACGCTGCTCGTGCTCGTCACGGCGTTCGCGTCGCTGTATGGGAATCTGCTCGGCTTTTCGCGGATCTCGTACGCGGCCGCGCGCGACGGCGCGTTCCTCCCCGCGTTCGGTCGGCTGCACCCGCGTAAGGACATTCCGCACGTTGCGCTGATCGTCGTCGGGGGACTGTCGCTGGTCGCGAGCCTATTCACGCTGGATCAGGTGATCGCGTTTTTAACGGCGGGGATCGTGTTGATTCAGGGAATCGCGCAGATCGTTGCGCTTGGCCTGTTGCGGGCTCGACGCGCCGCGGCGCCGTTTCGCATGCCGCTCTATCCGCTGCCCGCGATCGTGGCGCTCGCGGGCTGGAGCCTGGCCTTCGTGGGCTCCGGCGCCGGCGCGATCGCGCTCGGCGTGGGATGGCTCGCGGCCGGTGCGCTCGTCTTTCTCGTGGTAGCGCGCACCCGGCGCTGGTGGCCCTTTGCCGTCGCCGCCGTCGCGGCTGTGGTGCTCGCCGCGCTGCCGCGCGCGGATGCGTCCGCAGCCGGCTGGTCGTCGTGGAACGCTGCACGCGTCGTTTCAGAGCGAGGCTACCCGGTGTTCACCGTAAACGGCAGGCCCTTCTTCGTGTACGGCGCCGCGTTCTTTTACGAACGCATTCCGCGCGACCGTTGGCGCGAAACGCTCGTCGCCTACAAGCGGCTCGGCATCAACACCATCGACCTGTATTGCATTTGGAACTGGCACGAGCCGAGCGAAGGCGTCGCCGACTTCACGGGCAGTACCGATGCCCGGCGCGACCTCGTTGGCTTGCTGGCGCTGAGTCACGAGCTGGGGTTCAAGCTGATCCTGCGACCGGGACCCGTCATTCGCAACGAGTGGCGCAACGGCGGCTATCCCGCGTGGCTGCTCGAGCGACCGGAGTACCGCATGCCGCTGCACGACGTGCTCGAGGGGCGGTATCCCGCGACGGCCACGCTTCAGAACGCGCACGCGGACGCTGCGGCCGCGGAGTGGCTCGCGAACGACACGCACCTCAACGAGACCGAGGCGTGGCTTCGCGACGTCCTGCGGGCGGTCGAGCCTTACTCGAGCGACGTGCTCGCGATTGCGCTCGACGACGACCAGGGCGCGTATCTCGATAACGACACGTGGCCGGCGCCGCATTGGCGCGCCTACATCGGGTGGCTGCGCTCCACGGTCCAATCGATCGCGGGATCGCGCGTTCCGCTTTTCATCAATACGTACGAGATGAAGGTGACTGCGGCGTCGCCCGTGTGGGCGTGGGGGAACTGGTACCAGAGCGGCTCGTACCGCATCGGAGCGCACGATCTCGCGGACTTGGACTTCGCGACGGGACTGCTGCAGACGCAGTCGCGCATGCCGGTGATGCAGTCGGAGTTCCAAGCGGGATGGTTTCAAGGCGCCGACGAGGGAGCGCCGCGGCCGAGCGACCCCGCCAACACGGCGCTCGCACTCGCGGAGCTGCTGCGCGACGGCGCGCACGGCGTGGTGAACTTTCCGGTGCAGGACACGATCTATCCGCACGGCTGGGAAGCGCCGTGGGCGAACTGGTCGTACGCGTGGGACGCGGCGCTCACGGTCGACGTGCGCGCATCGCCGCGCTACGCGCCGACGCGTGCGTTCGGCGACCTCGTCGCGCGTTACGGCCCGCTGCTCGCCCGCACGCACGTCGCGGCGGATGCTTGGATCGTCTGGCCCGCGAGCCTTTACGTTCCGGGGAGCCTGAGTAACGACGATTTCGCCGCGCTTGCGAGCGCGACCGTCGCCGCGCAGCGTGCCTGCAACTCACGTGGGTTGAGCTGCATGCTCGTCGATCTGGCGGCGACGAGCGATCGCGCGCTGCGAACCAAGGCGCTTCTCCTTCCGCTTCCGCCGACGGGCATCGGCGGCGGTCGGATTCAAGCGTGGGCTGTTACCAGGCTGCGGGATCTGCGCGAAAACGGGCGCCTCGTTGCGGATCTGTCGAAGATTCGGCCGATTGCGCGCGACAGAAGTGTACCAAACACGACGCTGCTCCTGGCAAACGATTCGTCGTACGGCTTCATCGTCGCGGTGAACGCGAGCCGTACGGTGCGGCGAGTTGTTGTCGGCGCGGTTCGGTTAGGGCGCCGAAGCGTGAAGGTCCCGACGTTCTATTTGGCATCCGGCGGTGCGCGCCTGGTCGCTGTGGGCGCAACAGGCGCCGCGCCGAACCGCGCGCCGTGGCCGGCGCGGGGCACTCCACCGCCGTTTAAGGATCCGGGAGGCACGGTGATAGCCAACGCGCACCTACGCGTCGTCTTCGCGCCGTTCGCCGGCGCGCGGATCGCGGAGCTCGGTGACGAGCACGGCAACGCGGCGGCGAGCATCGGCCTGCTGCGCGACGCGACCGATCCGCAGCCGCCGGTATCGCCGCGCGACTTCATCGCGGGATACACGCATCCGTTGCCGGCCGGGACCTTTAATCGCGAGTACGCCTGCGACCGCGTGGATCTCGGGACGACCGCACGCGCGACGTGTTCCTACGACGCGCCGGATCTGCCGAGCGGCGGCGCGGTCTTCAAACGCACGCTGACGCTGAACGGAAACGGCAGCGAGCTCATGAGCACGGAAGAGTTTTCGCCGCACGATCCGCGCTCGGCGGCTCGCCTTGAGAGCATCTCAGGCTTCGCGTTCGTCCCTGGGGACCGGATGCTCACCGCTTCGCAAAGAGATGCCGTTGCGATCTTGCACGGGACGCGGCTCGTGCGGCTACGCTGGCGTCCCGGAGACGTGGCGCACCTCGACTTGCGGCAGACGCGCGGCGCCGCGCTCGTGACGCTGATCTTCGCGCGCCGGTCGGTAGAGATGGGTCTTGGCGTGTATCACGTTGGTGGCGCCGCCGAGGCACAGCGCCTGGTCGACTCGAAACAGCCGTAGCTTCAGTGGGGGAGTGGCGGAATGGCAGACGCAGCCGCCTCAAAAGCGGCCGAGGCAACTCATGTGGGTTCGACTCCCACCTTCCCCACCAGATTTGCGGGATAGGGGATACCGTGCGGGATTCTGACCCCCCTTTGCGTCACGCCGATCGGCGCCGTTTCCTTGTTAAGGGCTTGTCAGCCAGTGAATAATGCCGTCCGTTGCCCGGCGCGCGTTATTCTCAAAGCCGCTGAGAATCGCACTGATCAATATTTCGCGCCCGTCGTCGACTGACGTCTTTTCGTGAAAGTCTTCCTTTTCCAGGAGGCGCGCTTGTCTCGACAGCGCGGGGTCGAAGAGAAGCCGCAGCGCCGCCAGTAGATTCGACTTACCGACGTTGTTCGGCCCGATGATTGCGGTGACCGGCGTCGCGAAGGGCACCGCGACCTCGCTAAAGTTCCGAAAGTTACGTATGTAGAGTTTTTCGATGTGGATAGTAAATAGCCCCAATGGCGATAGCTTCCACACAATAGCGTCCGAGAAGTGCCTTGTTCGTCAAGGGCTACAGCTAAGCCGTTGGGGGAAGCGTAGAAAGCGACACTGTTGGCATGGGCTACAGCTAATGATGTTCTCGACGCGGCGGGCGCCCAAAGGTTTCGCGAACGGCGCACCGAGGAAATGCGGGCCATGCTGGGCACCGGGCAAAGCCGCGGCTTACGTGAAGTAGCGCCGAAGTCCTTAGACTGAGGCGAGGCAATCGCCGAGGGCATCGCCGCAATCGCAGCTGGGCACTCGAGCATCCGGGTCAGCGCGACGAAGCGTGGTTCAAGCGCGAGATTGTGCCGAAGCTCGATGCGTTCTCGCTCAACGAGATCGCCGAGGCTACGGAGCTATCGCTCGCAGCTTGCTCGCGTATGCGATCTGCAAACAGGCTCCTGGCGTTGCTCTCGGCAGAGAATGACGCTGGCGAGACCCTTGCGATCGCGGCTACGGATGCTATACTGAGCTAGCTGGAGGTGGCTAGCTTATCAGGCCAAGCCAGGCGAACCGTCCGAGTCCTGGCTACCGGAGCAATCCGCGCAGCGAAGGAGGGCACGATGCGGATCGGATCGGAGTCGGTTTCGAGCACGTTGAGGTTGTGGGTACTGTTACTCGTTCCGGCGCTAACATTAGCCCAGGGTGGGGGCGGCGCGACGAATAACACGCAGTTGCCTACCGATGCCGCCGCCACGTGCACGGTCGCGGCTCCCACGTTTGCGAAGTGGTTCGCATCTGGCGCGCCGAGCCTGAACGGTATCGTGAGTCCCGACAGCGCGCAGTTCGCCATTCAAGGCACAACCACAACACCGTTCGCAAACTGCCCGTTCTATCAGTGGGCCGAACAGACGTTTCTGTGGGCGACCTCGCCTGCGCCCGCTTCGTATGGGGGCAAAGGGTTAGTCTTCTCTTCGCTAGCGTTCTTCATCGTCCCACCGGCGGACGCGAGTGGGAAAAGGATACTGCTATCACAGATCGGTAACACGCCCCCGACGTTTCAGTTGCGCTCGGCACAGGTTGGGCCCCACGGCAAACCCGTCATTTTTTCGGTCGCTGGGCAGATGCTCGAGGTTGCACTTCCGAGTCAGGGCCAAAGGCCGCTAGTGCGGGCCATATCCCGGCAACTGGTTCAAATCGCGCACGCTCGGCTCGGATCCAATGGAATGCCCATGTTACTGGACGCTCATGGTAGCACCATTGAAGCTCAGAAACTCGACCTACGACACCGCACAAAAAGTTCGCTTATTGTCACGAAGTTCACAATCGACAACATCAATGTATTTATAGGTCCGCTTAATCAGGTCATCGATGTCGAGCAGAACGAAGCGGTCGATAACGGGGTCTTGGAATCTCAGGCCGGATCGCTCATATACTACGAGACGCTCGTTAACGACGTATACGCCTATTTTGCAACAGCGAGAATGGACGGAAAGATGCCGCAGCCATCCCCGCGATTCCCTACGACGCTAGGGGATTTGGAACGGGTAGTGGCATTCGCACAGGAGCATAAGGTGACCTTCCCCGATATAAATGCACTGGTTGTCGAGTTGAAAACATCGTGGGTCGAGGCCTCGACGGTTCCTGACGTGAGTTCCTACATTACGACGACCGCGACGATACCCACCTATAAGCACACGAGCACCAAGAAATGGACTCAAAGCGGGCAAAAGACGGTGCTTATGGCGCTCGTTGGCATGCACGTCGTTGGAGCCGTCCCGGGCCATCCGGAACTCATTTGGGCCACATTCGAACATTTCGCGAACGCGCCACGCGACTCGTATACATATATCAACTCGAGCAACAGTGTAACGACCCGTTCGATCGATGCCACCGATCCGCCGATTGGGCCTAACGGCCCGGCGGCCCAATGGCTGTTTGCCACTAACGGAGCGACTTCCAACAACCCCCCCAAGAAGGGCGGGTTCAACGCCATGCACATGCGGTACAGTACTCCCCCACCCGAGATCAATGGTGTCAGCGGATTCATCGTTAGTCCCAGTGACACCATCCGCTCAAAGGCCTTTGGCGTGGCCGATGTGGTTCCAAATCCTCTGGAGAACTGTCAAGGCCCTGGTGGAGGACGCATCTCCCCTTGTACGCCCGGCTGTCCCATCACCACTTGTACGAGCACCACCGATCTAATTGCCTCCGCGAATACGGAGATCATCTCGATCAACAATTCCGTACAAGCGCAACTGATTAGCGGAGATGTGCGCGCGAACTATTTGCTAACGGGAGCAACTTGGACCCCAGGGGGCGTAGCACCTAACGGATTTTCTTTTGGAGACCCTTCCGATAATGGCAATGCGGTGGGCACCAGCTTTCTCTCCAATACGACGATGGAGACGTACCAACAGGGCACCGATAGTACGCATGAACACAGCTCAACGAACTGCTTCACGTGTCACCAAGGAAGAAACGCGCAAGGTATTCCCCTTCTATTCCCAAACAGCCTGAGCCATATCTACGGCGCATTAAGGCCGTTGTTCTCGAATTAAAGCCGTTGTTCTAACCGCACCGCCGCGAGTTCGCCCTTAGTTCGAGACGCGCGGACCACGGCGATACGCAAAACAATGGCTGCGGGGAGCCAAAAAGCGCCGTGAGGCAGGCCTATGGTAGGATCAATGCACGGAGGAGTCAGACATGAGACAATCCTGGATGCTAGCGCCGGCCTCGGCCTTAGCGGCGGTTGCGGTCGTCATGTTCGCCGCGGCTGCCGTTTGCGCGAAGACGGGCCCCGGAAACTCCAATTCGGTAGGCCTGGCCGGAGTCCCGCCCGACCCTACGGTGGCTGTGAAAATTTCCGAATTCGCCTATAAGCCCGCCACAGTGACAATCAAGGTGGGCACAACCTTGAAGTGGACGAACTACGACAGCATCCAGCACACGGTCACTGCTCGCCACGGGGCCTTCAAATCGGGAAACCTGGGCCTTGGCAAAAGTTTCAGCCACACGTTTAAGACGACAGGAAAGTTCTCGTACTACTGTATCTTCCATACGTTCATGAATGGAACGGTCATAGTAACCCCGTAGACCTGCACTTAGCCTAGAACCCTCGCAGCTGCACAGCCCGGCGCGGATCGCATAGCGCCCTGCAGCCTAGAGCGGAGCGGATTAGATTCGGGGCGCTTAAGGCGTTGCAGCTCAGATCGGGCTGGCTAGGCTGCCGGAAGGGGGCGCACAATTTTAGGGGCCTAACTCTTATCCCACAATGCTGCGGGACCGCCGGTGCTATGCGAGCAAAGCTGCCATGAGACGACGGCCTCGCTGGCGCGAACGCCGTGCAAAGTGCGGGGTGGCGGGGGCTGAGAAACGTTGTGCGGCCGCATTGCCCACCACCGTGCTCCGGGTCAGGGATTGGTCACACAGGAAATAAAACGAACCGTCTCGACCGTCAACGAACCTTCGCCATGCGAACGGCCTCTCGCACGAAATGCGGCTTTATTACACGAATGATGCAGCTGCACGTGCGATGCATCGGGCATCACACGTGCGAAGACGAGTTGTCCCGCATATGCTTATTTGCGAGCGGGACGTGTGGGCCGAGGCGGTAAAAGAGCCGGTTGCAAGACTCGCACCGGTAAATGAGGTGATATTCGGAGTGACGACGCAATCGAGCACCTCTTGGAGGACCGAGCCACGTTGGCCGGCCATCCTCACTCTCGTCCTCGTATTTGCGCTCACGATGTCGCTTCCTAGCCGCTACAGGGAGGCGCCGATGTGGGTCTCCTGGGTGGGTGTCAGCTTCTGCGTAGCCTCAATGGTTGCCGTCAGCATCGCCCCAGCGAGCACGTTTTGGCATCATGTAGAGCGCTACATCTTGATCGCGATCGTCATAATAGGCTGCACCTTGAACATTGCGGGCGCGGCCCGACTCATCGCGGACATGCTAACTGCGACACACGCCTATAGCAGCACAACGTTGCTAGCGACGGCAACGGTGATTTGGACTCTTAACGTTTTACTCTTCGCGCTTCTTTATTGGCAGACTGATCGCGTCGGCCCAAGGCTACTCTCCGAAGACTTCCACTTCGTTCAGCAAGAAGGATTAGAAGCTACAAAATGGGAGCCGCGCTTCATCGATTATCTCTTTCTCGCATTTGCGACATCGACGTCATTCACGCCGCCGGACTCTTCGAGAGCTATGAGCCATAGAGCAAAGCTGCTTGCGATGTTGCAGGCTTCGATCTCGATGGTAACGCTGTTCTTAATCGCGTCGCGGGCGATCGCTACGCTCTCATAGGGCGAGGCTGGGCGCTAATGACGGTCGAACCAAAGGTATTGAAGGGCGACGGCAAGCGTGGAAAACTGCTGGCCGAGTCCACCGCTCAACCAGCGCGACCACGAGACCTTCGCTGATAAGCCCGATCCCATTGGCTGCGAAAACGTGAGACCGTAGCGCGAGTGTGCAGGGAATTGACCGGCGTCGTACCGTTTACGCTCGTCGCACCGCCCGAGTAATAATTCCCAGCGTGGTGCTCGGCTTGCGACGCGTGAACTCTGTCGGCGGAAGAGCTCGACCAAAGAGATTCACGCCGAAACGGGCTCGGAAATCTGCGAACCCATAGCGCGAGGACGCAAGTTGCACCCTTAATCGCCGGCATTTGAGGTTGGCGGGTCCGCACACCTATGGCACGTAGTTACTTCCGTCGACAACACTTTCTGCATACGCCACGAGAGTCCCCACTACTTTTCCACTGGGATAGTCGACCTCAACGACGTCGCCGGTATCGCTATCCAGTACCCATGCTCGGGTGTTAGCAGCGTTGATCTTCACATCGCTTGGGAATCCCCAGTGAGATCCCAAATGGCCCGACACGGTGTTGTAGGGCGGTTTTATTATGTCCACCGCCCTGTTGTATGGCTGGGTAAGAATGATATCGTCGTGCTTATCGACAGCCATTGCGCCCGTCTGCCCGAGCCTTACCCCTAGTACCTTGTGTTTGCAAGCGTCGAAGTCGGTGAACTCAACGATATGGCCCACGTTGCCACTATAATAAGCTGCAAAAACGACTTCTCCGGTAGTTCCCGTTGCAACACCTGTAGGTGCCGCTACGACGGAACACTTCTTCACGACGAAGTTGGCTTGTTGATAGTATTCGTTGATGTAACCGGTATAGTCAGCCTCGAAAATGTCTCCCAGTCTGTCCGTAGTAACAGCTATCGGCGAGCTCATTCCGGCTTTATAAGTAAACGGCATCGAGGTTAGGTAGCTATACTGAGTAATGCTTCGCGCGAGGTTGTTGGCGACATATAATCCGTGGGAGTCGACCCAAAGGCCATCGGGGCTGCTGATCCCTTGTTTGATTTGGCCCAGTTTCTTAAACGTCCCGTTTTGATAGATCTGGATGAGGCTTTTCGCGCTACTTACGAACTCGCCAACGAACAGGTCTTTTGTGCTTACCGAGTCGGGACGAATGCCCCCGGTTTGGCCCCAGTCTAACAGCGCCTGGGGCACCGCAGCGGTCGGGAGGGCTGACTCCCCTCGCTGCAAGCCACTGCTAGAGCACGCGGCGAGGAACAGGACCGCGCTCGTCGCGGCGGCTGAAGCGATCGAAACGTTCCGGAAAAGACCCAGGCTCATCATGCGAAGTCCTCCGCGGCTAGTATAGCAGAGCCGGTTTTCGATGCGCGCTCAGGTAATGATTCAGGTCGGCACCCAACGCCGAGGATAAGCGGCGCTAGCGGCAGCGGTCCATGCCGGGCAGCACGGCGCTCAGCACCTGATCCTCGGTGTCGCCGGTCAGCCTCTGGCTGATGTCGACCAGCGCGGCAACTCCGCCGACCGGCGTGCCCGCGAAGAGGGAGCCGTGGGGTAGCGCGCCGCCAGCCGGCAGCGGCGACGAACCCGGCGACGCGAGAATCGGATCGCCCAGCTTGAGGTTCTTGTCGACGATGCTGCCAGCACCCAGTGCTCCAGCCGTGTTATCGCCGCGCGCAAACATATCGTCGAGCGCCGCCGTTTCGTACTCTCCCGAGATGAGGTTCAGGGAGCGCTCTTGCGCCTCGGCGATGGCTAAGAGGGCCGATTTCATCGTTGCCAGTTCGCGGTCCGCGTCGTTCTGAGGATGTTCCGCAAAACGCCTCGGATCGTTGAGCAGGCCGTAGACCCGCTGCAGATTGTGCGCGATCTGACCCATGACTTGCCCGAGCTGATACTGGTCCATCCGGACGCTCGGCGCGCCTAGGTTTTGCGGCGGAACACCTGGCACGGGGCCGGGCATGCCGGTCCGATCGACGACGCCGTCGTACGCGGTCTTCGCGAGCAGCGATCGGCCTTGCTCGATCACGCGGTCGTTGACGCGCAGGCCTTCGACGGCATGGAAGACGTTCTCCCGAAAAGCCTCGCAGAACGGGCTCGTCTTCATGCGAATGATCGTTTTCAGGGCCGGCGGGGGCGTGGGATTCGGAGCCGGTGCCGACGGCTTCTGGAGCGCCAAGATCATGAACGCTGCGCCCAGCATCATCTGTAAGGGTACCACCGGCGCGGCGACGCGTCATTGAAGGCGCCGAAGCTGGCAAGCAGGCATCCCCTAGCGGCTCCCGAACGGCCGAAATTTCGTTCACCGGCAAGCCCGAAACGTGCAGAAAGGACCTGCGACATGGCGACAACGACTAAACTGGAGCGCGACGCCGTCTCCCTCGACCCGAAGCACTACACCGTGGAGGCCGACACGGACACGGTCCGCATCGTGCGCATTCGCTACGGGAGCGGGGAGCAGTCGGTCATGCACCAGCACGGCCGCGGCGTCGGCATCTTCCTTACGGATGGCGACTTTACGTTCAAGTTCTCGGACGGCAGAGCTGAGCGCGTTGTTTCCAAGAAGGGCGACTTCATCAACTTCGACGAGCCGTGGGAGCACAACCCGGTGAACAACTCGAATCAACCCTTCGAACCGATCTACATCGAGGTCAAGTAATCGGCCGGAGCGTCGATGTTGGCGCGCAGCTCGCCGAGCGAACACCGGCTCACCTCGCGGCCGTTGACGTTGGCGAGGACGACGACGTCGGGGTGACTGCGGATGCGGTCGATGCGGAAGACGCCGCAGTGGCCGCGTAGGGTAAACCACTCGGGGAACTCGGCGAAGGCCATCTGGTTCATGCCTCAAGCCTAGCCGCGCGGGGCGGCCGCCACCACGAAGTTTCTAGAAATTTGAAGCGGCGGCGCTTTTACGCGCCGCCGCAACTACGGCCGCTTCAGGGATCGAGGTGCTAGCTGACCGTCACGCTGACGCCGGCCGACTGGATGCCGTTAACCACCACATAGAGCGTACTCGCGCCGGTCTCGATGCCGGACGGAACGTCGAACATCGTCGACACCGTCTTGCTCGATCCGATGCCCATGTAGCTGTGGTTGTGGGTCTTGCAGTAGAACACGTGTCCCGTCGAGCTGTTCACGATGCGCACGAGCGGATAGTTCGTGGCTTCCTGAACGTCGTCGCCGTAGAAGTTCGCCTGCGTGAAGCCGTTGAAGCGCCTGCCGCTGACCGTGTACGTGGTTCCCGGAGCGAGCGACGACGGCACCGACGTGATCGAGGGAGCTGTGCTGTGGTGATGGTGCAGGGCCGCTGAGCCGGAATAGATCTCTACGTCCGTCGATCCGTCGGTCTCCATGATCTGCCCCGTCGGCAGAACCAGCAGCCGGACGTTGTAGCTCGAGTCATTGGGAGCGTTCGGCGGCGCCGCGAGGCTGTTGATCGCCGTGCCGTTGAAGAGGTAGAACGTCGCCGGTGCGTTATAGCAGCCGGGGCTGGCTACGATCATCACCTGGCCGTTGGGCAGCACCGACGATGGACCGTCCGCGACATCGACCCCTGAGGGGAATGCCGGGCCTGCCTTCCACGTCTTTAGATTGACGTTGTAGATCGCCGTCTGACCGTTCGCTCCGGCGACCCACACTGTGTTATTCGGCCGCATGCTTTGCGGACCCATCTCGGTGCACTGCACGAGACTACCGGGTAGGTTGCCCGCCGTTGACCATGAGTTAGCCGTGGGGTTGTATTCCTCCGAGTTCGGCGCAAGTTCAACGTCGGCGGTCAAAACGTTGCCGCTGCGCAGCAGCGTCCAGCCCTCCTCACTGTTGGGGTCGTGCTTGCCGGTGCCGATCTGCGTCCACGTCATCGACGACTCGTTCAAGAGCGCCTGATTGCTCGTGCAGCAGTTGCCGAGCATGTACGTGCCGTTGGCGAGCACGACGCTCGACGCGTCGCCGATCTCGCCCCAGCCGGTGGGGCCCGTCACGGCGGTCCACGCGTTCGTGGACGGATCGTAGATGGCGCCGAGATTCGTTTCGTCCTGGTGGCAGAAGTTATACTCGCCGCCGTTGACGATCAGCTTGCCGTCGGGAAGAACCGCCGAACCGAAGTAGAGCGGGCCGTAACTGGACGGCAGCGAGCCCATCTTGGTCCACGTGCCGTTGACGTAGCTGCCGGTCTTGTCAGGCGTGAGACTGTACCAGTTGCTCGTGCAGTAGTCCGACACCATGATCGTCCCGTTGGTCATCAGGACCTCCGTGCCGGGCCCGCTGCTCCACGGCGCTACCGAAGTGACCGGCGTCCACCCGGCCAGGCGTGCGCGAGTGCGTTCGGCGCTCGTGATGTGATGGCGCCGCGGCGGCGGATACGCCGGCGTATGCCGGAAGTGAAACAGTTTTGTTGCAGCGCTCATCCCGGTCGAGCGATCGGATTGGACCGCCGGCGTGCCAGGGGAGCTCGCGATCGGCGCGCCTGCATTGCCGCTGCACCCGGCGATCAGAACCGCCGGGGCGAGCGCCGATAGAAGAATTCCTAAACGTCGCATGGTGACTCCTCGTCGAGAGTAGCGCGGGAAACTACGAGCCCTTCGCTTTGAGCGCCGCGCGTAGTGATAACGTCGGTCGAAATAGAAAAGTTCTAGCGCTTCTTCCGCGCGGCGGTCTTCCTCGCCGGAGCCTTCCGCGCGGGAGCTTTTGATGTGGCTTTCTTCCGAGATGTGCCGCGTGCGCCCCGCTTGGACATAACGGCTTCTTTGAGCGCCTTCGCCGGCAGGAACTTGAAGACGCGCTTTGCAGGCACTTTTACCTGCTCACCCGTCGCCGGATTGCGCGCCATGCGCGCTGCGCGATCGCGAACCTTGAACTGCCCAAAGCCCGGGATCTTGACCGCCTCGCCCGAAACCACCGCCGCCTGAATGTCGTCAAAAACGCCGTCGATCAATGCGACCGCGTCCCTACGCGAGAGCTCGCACCGATCGACCGCCGAGCGCACCAAATCTAGTTTGTTCATCGGTTCCTTTCGTGTTGAAAAAGCAGCCACTGACGTGCTAAATCGCTTCGCGCTGCTTGCTACGAAATGATGATGGACTCCTTGTCGAAAAGCTAATCCGCTCATGCCCGGCAAGGTCGCGACCTTTCATCCCGGTCCGCTGCGCGGCAACGTCGGCGTCCCAGGCGACAAGTCGATTTCGCACCGGGCGTTGATCGTGGCCGCCCGGTGCGCCGTCCCAATCCGTATCTCGCATCTCAACCCGGGCCGCGATGTGCGCGCGACGCGCCAAGCGGTCATCGCGCTCGGAAGCCGCATCGCGGGAGACGGCGACGACGTCGTCGTGCACCCCGGCCCGTGGCGAACGCCGGACCGCGCGCTCGATTGCATGAACTCCGGTTCGACCGCCAGGATGCTCCTAGGCGCCTGCAGCGGCGCGAACGTGGCCGCCGCATTCGACGGGGACGCGTCGCTGCGCCGCCGCCCCATGGAGCCGGTGGCCGCGCAGCTGCGCGCCTTCGGTGCGAAGATCCGGACGTCCGAGGGTCGTCTGCCGCTTGAGTTGTCCGGCACCCCGGCGATCGAAACGCGCCGATTCATCCTGCTCGCGCCCTCCGCGCAGGTCAAATCGGCGCTGCTGTTTGCCGGGCTGTTCGCCGGCGTTCCGGTGCGGATCGGCGGAGATCGCGGCTCGCGCGATCACACAGAGCGGCTCTTGCGCTATCTCGGGGCGGAAATCGAATGGAACGCCCGCACCGTCGAGTTGAGCGTGACGGCGCTCGCGAGCCGTGCCGTGGAGGTTGCCGGAGACATCTCGGCCGCCGCGTTCTTCATCACGGCGGCGGCGATTACGCCCGGCAGCGCGATCGTCATTGGCGACGTGGGCGTCAATCCTACTCGCACGGGGCTCCTCGACGCGCTGCGCGCGATGGGCGCGAGCATCGACCTGTGCAACGAGCGAATGCAAAGCGGCGAGCCGGTCGCGGACGTGGCCGTCGAGTACCGCCCGCTGAGCGCGGCGCGGATCGGGCGCGAGCTCGCGCTACGCGCCATCGACGAGATCCCCCTCCTGGCTGTCGCCGCGGCCTTCGCCCCGGGAACGACGACGATCGACGGCGTCGCGGACCTGCGCACGAAGGAGTCGGATCGTATCGCGGCCATCGAGCGGCTCCTCGACGCGGTGGGCATCCGCGCGGCTTACGAGCGGCATGGACTCGCGATCACGGGGGGCAGGCCGGCGCAGCGCGGCACCCTCGTCACGACGCACGACGACCATCGCATCGCCATGGCAGCGGCGGTGTTAGGCTGCGCGGCGGGCCCGCTGGCTATCGACAGCGACGCGAGCCTGGACGTGAGCTTTCCGGGGTTCGTCGCGGCGCTGGAGCGCCTGCGCGCCGGTTAGGCCGCCGGCTCGGAGGCCGGCGACGAGGGCTTCTTCTCGCTCTTCTCGGCCGCGGCGGGCTTTTCAGACTTCTCCGCCTTTTCGGGCTTACTGCCGGAGCCCGAACCCCGCGAGTCCGTCACGTAGAATCCCGAGCCCTTGAAGAGCACGGGGGCGGCGTTAAACACTCTGCGCAGCGGGGCGCCGCAGCTAGGACACGGTGCGTCGTGGGTCTCGTCGAAGCCGTGCCGCACCTCGTGGATCCGCCCGCAGCGCGTGCACGCATAGTCATAGAGCGGCATGGTCAGAGTATAGCCTCCTTAGCACTCTCGGTCAATGACTGCTAGCGCCGGCTTGCCGAACTAAAAATCCGCCAAAACCGGCGCATCTCGCCGGTACTCGACCAGACCCTTGAAGTGAACGAGTGAATCGTCGAGGGCGCTGGCTAGCCTGCGGCCGCGCTGCCAGCGGTCGAGCAGCAGCCCCAACCGGCCGTGATACGCCGGGTAGGCGAGGCGCACGTGAATCCGGGTGCACGACGTCCGCCGCTCGATGCGGAAATCGATCCGCCTGCGCACGGAAAATGCGCCGACTAACGAGAGCCGGTAATTGGCGATGAGATCGTCGACTTCGTAGAGCTGCTCCTCGTTGCCGGGAAGCCACGAGCGGATGACGACCTCGCTGGCGGCATCCAGCGGTTCCGAGCTCACGCGGCGCGCGCTCCGCAGGAAGGATAGCCACACCGGCCACTTCTCCACGGCGCAGAGCAGCGCGAACGCCTCCTCCGCGGAGCAGTCGACGTCGAGGCTCGAGCTATGCGTGGGAAGACCTGGCGCAAATACGTCGTCGGCGATTGCCATATCGCCTCTCTTAATCCGAGTTAACGCGATGAGACTCCTGCGCGAAGAGCGCAAAGAGCACGAGCGTCTCGACGCCCATCGGCAGCGCCGCTTCGTCGATCCGAAACAGCGCGCTGTGCCCGGGATGCACGGCGCCGGCCGACTCGCTGCGCACGCCGAGGCGTACCAGCAGCGCCGGGACGCGCTGCGCGAAATACGCGAAGTCTTCCCCGCCCATCGTCGCCTCCGGCGCGTCCACGCGCAGCACGCTTTTCTCGCGAACGTAGCGGGTGAAGTTGTCGGCGAGGGCGGCATCATTGATCACCGCCGGGTATCCTCGGACGACGCGCACCTCGCTCTCGACCCCGTATGCGGCCGCGATGCCCGCTACGATGCGCCGCACCTTTTCGATCAGCGCTTCGCGAACCGCCGCGTCGTGCGAGCGCAGCGTGCCGCTCAGCGAGATTTCGTCCGCTATGACGTTGCTGCGATAGCCGCCGGCGATTGTGCCGATGGTTACGACGGCGCTGGCCAGCGGATCGGTCTCGCGGGCCACGACGTTTTGCAAGGCCAGCACGATCGCGGCCGCCGCGGGCAGCGCGTCGACCGCAGTGTGCGGGTAGCCGCCGTGGCCGCCGCGCCCGCGCACCGTGACGTAGAGCTCGTCGGTTGCCGCGTTCACTGGTCCGGGCGCGACGCCGATCGTTCCGACGTCGAGACGCGTGTCGACGTGCAGCATCGCGATCGCCTCGACGGGGGGCGCGTCGAGGGCCCCCTCCTCGAGCATCGGCAGGGCCCCGCCGGGCCCTTCTTCCGCGGGCTGGAAGAGCAACACGACGGTGCCGCGCAGCGTGGTGCGCATCGCCGCAAGCACACGAGCCGCGCCGAGGAGCATCGCGGTGTGCGCGTCGTGACCGCACGCGTGCATCTTCCCGTCGATCTCCGAGGCAAAGGGCAGTCCGCTGCGCTCGGCGATCGGCAACGCGTCCATGTCGGCTCGCAACGCGACGGCCCTGCCGGGAACGCCGCCCCCGACGTAGCCGATCACGCCGGTCTGTGCGACACGCCGGTGACGGACATGTAGAGAGTCGAGCTCTCGCTCGATCAGCGCGGCGGTCTGATGTTCCTCGAAGCCGAGCTCGGGCCGGCGATGTATCGCCCGCCGCAGCTCCACGACGCGCTCGGCCAGCGTTTTGTCGATCTCTAACGCCATCGCTGGCGGAGTTAACTCACCGGTACTTTCGTTCCCTCCGGCGAAGCCACATCGCCGCGATGATGACGCCGGATCTCGCCTTTGCGATTCTGATCAACCGCACAAGCGCGTACTACAATGCCAATTCGCCGGCCTACATGACCTACGTGGAGCGAACGCACGTCATGGCGCCGACACTGGGACGGACGCAGGACATCAATCGCTCGATCGCGGTGCGGGTTGCCGACAACTACGCCGTCATGCAGGACCTCCCAAACGGCGGGTATCGCACCGGCCAGGCCTTCCCGGTCGTGGCCTACTTCGATCCCCTCTCGGCGTTTACGTTCAGCTACTTCGCCAACCTCAAGCGCGTCGACATCACGCTGCAGCGCGGGGCGCCGCTCTTCCTGCGATTGCCCGAAGCGGATCCGAGCGTGACCGTGGTCGTTCCGTACAACAGCTACTGGGCTGCTCGATACGCGTCCGACTCGACCGACGCGGCCTTACACCTGCTGATCGATCCGACGCCGCGCGTCCAGCAGGGTTTCTACCCGTCCGAAATCGTGGAGGACGCCACCACGCGTCTACCCTCCAAGATCGAGATGCGCGTGGTGGGCGGAGACGAGATCATCGATCTGGACTACGCGATGATCGACGGTCACTGGGTCGTCGTGCACGGGCGATTTAGCGCGACTCAGCATGCGTTGTTTATGACCTTCAAGGTGATCGCCGACGTCACGTTCAGCGATATTGCGTTCCCGGCACAGGCTCCTGACCCCCGGTTGGCGGGAACTCCCACGCCGGAGGCGACGCCCACTCCCTAGCGGGTTTGTCGCGCGGCGCGAGCCACATGTAGACGTTTGGGATCAGCAATAGCGTCAGCACGAGCGAGCTCATGACGCCGCCGATCACGACGATACCGAGGCTCGAGCGTGCGGCGGCTCCGGGATCCAGCGCGAGCGCGAGCGCGAGATTTCCGGCCATCACGGAGAAGCTGGTCATGATGATCGGTCTAAATCGCGTGTGCGCGCTCTGCATGATCGCCGATAGCTTGTCGAGCCCGCGGTTTCGCAGCGTGTTGGCGTAGTCGACCAACAGGATCCCGTTCTTGCTCGCGATCCCGATCAAGAGGATCGTTCCGATCAGCGAGAAGAGGTTGAGCGTACGATGCGTCAACAGGAGCGCGCCGATCGCGCCGATGGCCGCCACGGGCACCGAAAAGATGATGATGAACGGCGACACGTAGCTGTTGTACAGCGCGACCATCAAGAGGTAGACGAGAATTACCGAGACGATCATTGCCAGCCCCATCCCGACCAGCGTCTGATGCATGAAGTCCTGCTGGCCGAGCGGTGCGGGCCGCACGACGATGTTCGGCGGCAGGTGAAGCGAGGGCAGTCGCTTGAGCAGGCCGCGCTCTACTGCGGAGAGCGACGAGCTTTGGCTGTAGTTCGCGTCGACGTGGATGACGTTGTTGCGGTCCGTTCGCGTGATCAGCGGCGCCGTCGGAGTCGAGACGAAGCGCGCGATGTCGCTGAGATAGACGAGGTTGCCCGATGAGGAGCGCACCGCCACCGACTTCAGCGTGTCGAGGCTTGTCTGAGACGATTGGGGATAGATCACCTGGACCTGTTCGAGGCCCGACGTCGTTTCGAACTGGGTCGCCTGATTGCCGCCGAACGCCGCGCCGGCCGCCTGGGCCGCCTGCCCAAGGTCAACGCCCAGCGCCTGGGCCTTCTCACGGTCGAACTGGATCGAAATCTCGGGTGCGAGCTGCGTGCCCGTGCTGTTGACGCTGGTCGCGCCCGGCACGCGTTGCAGCAACCGGAAGACTTGCTGCGCGTACGGCGTCGGGTCGCCGCCGGTCACGTCGGTCACGAGGAAGTCGATCGGCTGCGCGTTGCCTCCTTGCGAGGATGTGGCGGGCACGACGACGGCCTGCACGCCGCTCGGGAGATAGCGATCGACGATGCGCCGGAACTGGTCGACCCAGTAGCTCGTTTCGTGCGCTCGATTATCCTTTAGCCAGATGTGAATCTGGCCCACGTTGCTCTGCGAGACGAAGCCGCCGAACGAGGCCGCGTAAGCGCCGGCCACCGCGGTGTTCGCGAAGACGTCGGGCGCGCCGAGCATCTGGTGCTCGAGCGCGAACGTTGCTTTCTCGACCGTCTGAATCGGCGTGCCGATCGGATAGATGAGCTGCACGAACAACTCGCCCCGATCCACCGGCGGAATGAACTCCTCGCCGACCGCGCCGAACCCGACGAGCGCCAGCGCGAGAGCGAACGTGCCCGCGCAGAACAGCGCCACGAGCCGGCCATGGGCGAGGCTCCAGGGGAGCGCACGTTGCGTGTACCACGCGCGCGTGTCGTCGAATCGCCGCCCGAACCACTCCACGACGGGCCACGGCTTCCAGTGGGAGCGCAGCGCCCAGAGCCCTGCCAGCGTCGGCGTGATCGTGAACGATACGAACAACGAGGTGAGCGTCGAGATCACGACGACGATAGCGAACTCGGCGATCTGCCGCCCAACTTGGCCCTGAATGAATGCGATCGGGAAGAACACGACCACGTCGACCAGCGTGATCACGACGGCGGCAGCGCCGATCTCCTCTCGGCCCCGCACGGCGGCCTCTTCCCGGTCGGCCTTCAACTCGGTGTAGTGACGCTCGATGTTCTCCAAGACGACGGTCGAGTCGTCGACGAGTATCCCGATCACGAGCGACATGCCGAGCAGCGAGATCGTGTCGATCGTCAGATGCATCAGCTTCATGACGGTGATCGCGATTGCGAGCGACGTCGGTATCGAGACGCAGACGACGATCGCGCTGCGCCACGATCGCAGGAAGAATATCATCGCGATCCCGGTGAGCAGGATCGCCTCCATCAGCGTGCGCGTGACGAGCGCGATCTGCTGCCCGGTGAACTTCGACTGGACGTTGATCACCCGGAAGCTGATCTCCGGGAACTGCCGCTCGATGTTCGGCAGGGCGCGCAGAATGTTGTTGGAGGCGTCGACCTCGCTCCCGGTCGCGGCCTTCTGCACCTGCATGAAGAGCCCCGGCGTCCCGCTGATGTGGGCGTACTGCAGCCTCGGCTCGTAACCTTCGGATACCGTGGCGACGTCGCCGATGCGAACTACCGAGTTCGACGCGGTCCACGGGTTCACGACGCCGGCGAGCGCCCCGACGCCCCCGCGATAGTTCTCGACCTGTGCGCCGGTCGAGGTCTGGTTGCTGGCGATGGCCGGACCCGAGCCGCCCGCCTGGACGATCGCGAGGTTACGTACCGTGTCGAGGTTCTGGATGTCCCCGCGGATGTCGATCGTCGTCTGCCGGTTCGGCTCGTAGGCGAAACCGCCGGGCACGCGCTGGTTGTCTGCCGTCAGCGTGTTGATGACGTCGTTGAGCGTGAGGTTCGCCGCGGCAAGACGCGCCGGATCGACGACCACCTCGTACGCCGGGGTGACGACGCCGCCGACGTTGACGAACGAGATATCCGGAACTTGCTCCATCTGCGGCGCAATAACGTTGGTGGCATACATCGCCAGCCGCGCCAGAGAAAGCTTCTTCGAGTAGAGCGCCAGCGTCACCACCACGGACTGGGTCGGATCGCGCAGGTTGACCGTGGGCGGGCTGATGTTCGTCGGCAGGTATTTCTCGGCGGCCTGAATCGCCTTGTTCGTGAGCGCCAGGTCCGTCGCGGTGTCGGACGTGATGTCGAAGATGGCCGTGATCTGCGCCTGGCCCTGCTGGACGACAGCGTTGAGCGTCTGAAGGTCCGGCGTGCCGGCCAGGTTCTGCTCGATCGGCTGCACGATGTTGTCGCGCATCTCGGTGACTGAGGCGCCGCTGTACGAAACCGAAACGGTCACGGTCGGCTGGCTGACGTCGGGGTAGAGCTCCTTGACGATCGTCGCTGTGGAGAGAACGCCGGCGAACGTCATCAGCGCGACGATGACGAAGACGAGCGTGGGGCGCCGGATGAACAGCCGGGTCAGGCTGAACTTCACGGCTGGAACGAGACCTTCTCGCCGTCCCCGACGCTGGACTGGCCGTTGGTCACGATGCGCGTGCCTGGCGAGACGCCGGTCACGACCGACGTCGTGCCATCGTTGCCGACCTCGGCCACCTGCACCGTCTTGACGCTGCCGTCCGCCTGCACCGTCATCATCGCGTCGTGGTTGTCGTCGGTGAAGGCCGTCGCCGGCACGCGAACGCCGCGAATCGGCGTCGTCGCGATCGTCCCCTGAACGACCATGCCCGGCCGAAGCCGGCGCAGCGGGTTAGCGAGTTGAACCTTGACCTGAAAGTCCGTCGACCCCGGGTTGATCTCGTTGAGCACGCCGACGACGCGGCCGCTGAAGCATTGTACGCCGGCGATGTCGGGGGCCGTTATCGTCGCGGACACGCCGTTAACGATTCGCGCGACCTGTTCGCTCGACGCGTGCAACACCGCGTAGATTGGGTTGATCTGCTGTAGCGTGAACAGCTCGCGCGATCCGGGATACTCGCCCGGGTTGAGATTGCGGTTCACGACGACGCCGTCGATGGGCGAGACCAGTGTTGCCTTGCCGATCTGCACGCGGACCTGCTGCGCTTGTGCGATCGCGACCTCTTCCTGCGCCTGCGATTGGCGCACCGCGGCCGCCTGAAGACCCTCGCCGGAGAGCGAGCCGTTAGCCTGAACGGTGGAGCGCGCCGAGGCGAGGTTGGCGTTGGCCGAGTTAAGCGCCTGTTGATCGTTGCGGACCAGCGTCGACTGCGCGTCGACGGCCTGCTGCGAAATGTAACCTTGCCCGAGCAGGTTCTGATCACGAGCCAGATTCATCTGGTCGTTGGAGAGCGTCTCCTGCGCCTGACGGACCGCCGCGTCGTCGGTTCGCAGCGTGTCTTGACCCTGCGCGATCGAGAGCGAACCTGAAAAGACCGTGTGCGTCGTGTTGGCGTGATTGCTGTTGGCCGTCGCCAGGTCCGACTGCATCTGCGCCTGCAGGTCGGAAGTGTCGAGCTGCGCCAGGATCTGCCCGGCGCGCACCGAGTCTCCCTCGCGCACGTAGACCGCGTTGGTCGGCTCGGAGAGCGAGCTCTGAATGGCCACGTTTTGGAACGGTGCGATGATGCCGGCGAGGCGTTGCGCCGGTTGGATCGTGCCGTAGCTCGCGATGCTCGTCTGGACGTACGGCGGCCGCACCGGCCCGGCGTTTTGGCGACGCCCGCAACCGATCGCGGCTAGGATTGCCAAAGCCGCGCAGAACAATCGCAAGAGGCCGTCGCTTCGTTTCATGGGCTGGGAAGATTGTACCGAAAGCGCCGGTTCCGAGTCCTGGAGTGAATCTGAGAATGAGCTTGGCGGCCGAGCGGCCCCGCGTGCTCGTCATCGACGACGAGCGTGGTTTGCGAGAGCTCCTCGAGTACGGACTCGAGCGGGCCGGCTTCGAGGTGCGTAGCGTCAGCGAGGGCTTGGCGGCATTGCCTTTGCTCGAGGCCTGGGCCCCCGACGTGCTCGTCCTGGACGTCATGCTGCCGGGGCCGGACGGCTTCACGCTGCTGCCCGAGATCCGGCGGCTCACCACGGCGCCCGTCGTGATGCTCACGGCGCGAACCGAGGTCGCCGAGCGGGTCGCCGGCCTCTCCGCGGGCGCCGACGACTACGTCGGCAAACCGTTCGATTTCGAGGAGCTGGTCGCGCGGCTGCGCACGGTGCTGCGACGCCCGAGTATCGAGGGGCGCGAGACGCTGCAGTACGCCGACCTCAGCATCGACACGCCCAGCCGCACCGTGCATCGCGGCAACCGGCGCATCGAGCTCTCGGCCCGCGAGTTCGACTTGCTGCGCGTGTTCGCCGAGCACGCGGAAGAGGTGCTGACGCGCTCGGAGCTGCTCGATCTGGTGTGGGGCGTGGATCGCGACGTCGTGCCCAACACGGTCGAGACGTACGTTTCCTTCCTGCGCGCCAAGCTCGACAGCGGCGAGCCCGTCAAGCTGATTCAGACGCTGCGCGGCGCCGGATATTCCCTGCGAGCGACCCCGTCGTGACGACGCGTCTGGCGCGTCGCCTACGGTCACTCGCGGCAATCGAGATCTCACTCGTGCTCGCCGCTGTGATCGTCGCGGGCGCGCTGCTCGGCTTCGGCGTTTATATTCGTACGATACAGAACGAGCTCACAGGCACCCTCACGCAGCTCCAGGCTGCGCTGTCGCGCACGTCGCTTCCCAACGCGCGGGCGGGCGGCGCGTTCGCGGCGTCGCTGCTCCTCGGCGCGGGCAGCGAGATCGTGTTTCTCGATGCGAACACCCGCGTCACGGTCTATCGACCGCATCGCAGCGACGCGCAGCCCACCGTCACGGTGCGCAGCCGCGGCGATCTCTCGGGCGATCCGCGCCCGAACGGTCCGCTGGCGCGGGTCATCCTCGGCATGGCGACCGCGTTCGGCCTGCAGCCGCTGTTCGCGCGGGCCGGCAACCTGTACGTGATCGTGCGCAGCAACGACGGCGTGCTGGTCGCGACTGTGCGCTCGTTCCTCATCCCCCTGCTGATCGCGCTGGCCATCGCCGTCGCGTGCGGCTTCCTGATCGCTCGGGTTCTCACGCGTCAGGCGCTGCGGCCGCTGGACGACGTTACCGCGGCGCTGCAGCGCTTCGCTTCCGGCGATCTCACTCCGCACACGATCGCCGCCGACGAGGGCCACGAGCTGGGGCAGTTGGCGGCGGCGTATAACGGCGCCATCGACCAGCTGCAACGCGCCTTCGCCGCGCGCGACCGCGCGAACGCATCGATGCGGCAGTTCATCGCCGACGCCGGCCATCAGTTGCGCACGCCGCTCACGGTCGTTCAGGGATTCATCGCGATCCTGCGCCGCGGCGGTATCGAGAGCGGACCGGATCGCGAGCGCATCCTCGACACGATGAACGATCAGAGCCGCATCATGGGATCACTGATCGACAAGCTGATTCTGCTGGAGCGCTGGGAGAGCCCCGAGGCGATCGCGCGCGCCGTGCCGATCGACGTCGGAACGCTCGTCGCGGACCTCGTGACGCCGATCGCCGACGCGCACCCGGACCGCCGCTTCGTCATCTCGGCGCAATCCGGCATACTAGCCCTCATCGACCCGACGGAGCTCGGCTACGTCGTGACCAACCTCGCGGACAACGCCGTGAAATACGGCGTCGGCGAGATCGCGGTGCGCGTACGCGCGGAGAACACGCAGGCGGTCATCGAGGTCGCCGATCAGGGTCCCGGAATCCCGTCGACCGACGCCGCTCGCGTCTTCGATCGCTTCTATCGCGGAGCGCAGCGCGACGTGTCCGGTTCCGGACTCGGCCTGGCGATCGTCAAGCGCGCCGTCGAGCGCGCCAACGGCAGCGTCTCACTAGATACGAGCCCGAGCGGTTCCCGCTTCACGGTTCACCTGCCGCGCGCCGCCTAAGCTCTCGGTGTCATGCTGAGCCGGGTGACAAAGCGTGGCGGAGAGGGTGAGATTCGAACTCACGGAACGCTATTAACGTTCGCCCGCTTTCGAGGCGGGTGCCTTCAACCACTCGACCACCTCTCCGCCAGTATTCTTTTAGGAGTCGGACGGGATATCTTTTTCGGACACGCGAGCGCGCCGGGATCGAAAGAATCGCTGCAGCTGCTCGGCCGCCTCGGCCTCGAGAACGCCGGCGGTGACTTCGAGCCGATGATTCGTGTGCGGCGAGCGCAGGATGTCGAAGGCGCTGCCGTCGGCGCCGCCCTTGGGATCGCGGGCTCCGTAGACGAGCCGCTCGATGCGCGCGGCGATCAGGGCGCCTGCGCACATGACGCAGGGCTCCTTCGTGACGTACATCGTCGCCCGCGACAGCCGCCATGCGTCGAGCCGCCGCGCGGCCTCGCGAAGCAGCAACATCTCGGCGTGCGCCGTAGGATCGCGCCGCGCTTCCTTCTCGTTCTTAGCTTCCAGCCGCAGGTCACCGCAGATCAGTACCGCGCCGATCGGCACGTCGCCGCCGGCCGCGGCCGCTTCGGCGAGCTCGAGTGCGCGGCGCAGGTTGGCTTCGTCGCCGTCTACGGCGGGCAGCCCGCGTCCATCCACTTGGAGTACAGCGCTAATTGCTCCACCGACCAGTACGGGCCGTTTGGCGGCATCTGCGGCTGCGCGTCGCCGTTCAAGAACTTCAGCACGTTGTCGGCGTTTGCGCGTTGCGACATGTACGCGTAGTCGTCGAGCAGCACGCCGAAGCCCTTCATATGCTCGATGTCTACGTCGCGAAAGAGCGGCCGGATGTCGGCCGCGAACGATACTGCTTTTTCGTCTGCCATGACGGGAAGGCTACCTTGGCGGGCCGTCCGAACCCTTCGTGGCCACAATGCGCGAACCGTTGCGATTCGAAGTGATTGCGGACGAGGCCATGCACGTGCATGCCGGAGAACCGCTTGCGTCGTTTTATCAGTTGAGCCCCTTCGTGTGGCGCGCGGTCGGCGGCTTCGAGGTGATGCTCCGCGCCGTCCCGTTTTCGGGCGACCCGGCGCAGAAGATCGCGTGCATCTATCACGGGCGGTCGAACGACGGGCTCGTCTTCCACATGGACGAAGCACCGGCCATCGCCCCCGGGCCGGAGCCGGAGGATCGCGACGGCTGCGAAGACCCGACGGTTGCGATCGCCTCGGGCGCGGCCTACGTCTACTACACCGGGTGGAATCACACGAAGCGCAGCGGCTGCCTGATGCTCGCGTCCGGGCCGGATGCATCGCATCTCGTCAAGCGCGGCGTGGCGCTGGAGTCGCGCCCGGGTCTATTGAACCCGAAGGAGGCCGAGATTGCGCAGACTCGCGACGAGACGTGGCGGCTGTTCTTTGAGTATGCAAAAGACAACGTTTCGTGTATCGGCCTGGCCTCTGCTGATCGCGTGGATGGGCCGTGGCGCGTCGACGCGCCGCCGTTCGAGCGGAGACCGGCGGCCTGGGACTCGTGGCATCTCAGCACCGGGCCGGCCGTTACCATCGACACAAACCCGGTGATGTTCTACAACGGCGCCACGCGCGACGCGAAGTGGCGCATCGGATGGATTCGTTTCGACGTCGGCTTTGCAAGGGTGCTGGAACGGTGCGATGAGCCGCTGATCGTTCCGCCGGCACCGAAAGACGACGACACCGACATCGCGTTCGCGGCGTCGGCTTTCTGCGAAGGCGATCTCATCCGCGTGTACTACTCCGTCGCCGATCAGTACCTTCGAAGAGCGACGGTGCTGCAGCGATAAAGGAAATCGCGCCCGGAGGGATTCGAACCCCCGATCCCAGCCTTCGGAGGGCTGTGCGTTATCCAGCTACGCTACGGGCGCAGGCGATCAGCGAGACGCGTCGGGCGGCGCCCCGGCGCTCGGAATGTGCTTGAAGAGATCCAGCTTGTGATCCACGAGCGTGCGGTAGAACTTACGCACGCAGTCGGGATGCCCAAAGAAATACGTCCTCGCGTATGCGAGGTCTTCGCCGGAACTATCCGGCACGTAGTGCGAGATCTCGATTTCCTCCATCTGTCCCCGATCGACGGGGTGGGGGCAGAAATCGCACGGAATCGTTGACATGAGATGACACCTTAACCCTTTGCGTTTGGCTCGGGTAGGACTTGAACCTACGACCAAGGGCTTATGAGTCCCCTGCTCTACCACTGAGCTACCGAGCCGCGGCCAACTTACGCGGTTTCGACACCGCAGTATATCAGGACCCGCGGCCAGCCACAAGCGCTGCGATGGTTGCGGCCGCGCCGTGGGGAAGCTACGGCAGGACATGTCGCAGCGCGGGTTTTGCCGTGTCGTGCTCCTGGCCTGCGTAGGCCTCGGCGCGCCGCTGTGCGCCCCCGCGGCGCCGGACGATGCCGCCGCGGTGCTGCTCGCCAAGCACCGCGCTTTCGTTGGATGGGAGCTCGGCGACGGATCGTTTCGCATGCTGCGTCTCGCGCGCGAACGCGCGGGCGCCGAGGGCGCAGTGGACCAACGTGCGACCGAGTACCGCGCCGGCATCGTCTATCGCAATCACTACGTCTTTCCCAAGAGAGCCGATACGGTCGAGGACAGCGGCTATACCGGCAGCGTGTTCTGGAACACCAACCAAAACGGCTTCACCACGCCGGTTTACGGCGACCTCGCCAAGTTTCGTCTGAGCTACGCGGTGCTGTTCAACGAGGGCACGACGGAGCTGCCCGCAGTGATAGGCGGCGCGGAGAGCGTCGACGGCAGGCAACTGCAGAGCGTGCGCCTCGACGTTCCGCACGCCGATGCAATCGAGGTCGACGTCGATCCTGATTCGGGCGCTTACGTGCGCGCGGTGATCGATCCGGGCGGCGACGAGGAGACGACGGTCCGCATCTTGTCGTATATGGAAGTCTCGCCGGGGAAAAAGATGATCGGCTCCTTTCGCATCGGCGAGGGCACGCGCGACACGTATACGTACACGCGGATCGAGCCGAACGTCACGGTCACCGACGCCGACTTGCACCCTCCGCCGGCGGGCGCCACCTGGACCTTTGCAAATCCCAAACCGATTCCGATCGCCGTGACGCCGCAGCGCGTGCTCGTCGACGCGAAGGTCAACGGCGTCAAGGGGCGGTTCATCCTCGACACCGGCGCGAACGCGATCTTCCTGAATCGGGCGTTCGCGGATCGCGCCAAGGTGACGAAGCTCAACGCGCGCGGCACGACGGTCGGGCTGTACGGCGGCGAGCCGTCCGACACGCGGCGCGCCGACACGATCGAAATCGGCGGCAACGTGCTTTCAAAGGTCATCGTCGAGGCGACCGACTTCAACTCGCGCGACTATCGCGGGCTCGACCGCCAGAACTACGACGGTCTCCTAGGCTACGACGTCTTCGCGGGTGCGCTGGTCACCGTCGATTTTCGGGCGCAGACGATGACCATCGAAGATCCGGTCTCGCAGCAGGGCGATCCCGGAGGTCTCAGCATCCTGACCGACACCTCCGGCTGGATCCCGACGATTCCGATGACCCTCGATCGTAGCATCGCCGTGAAGGCGATGCTCGACACCGGGGATCCGGGCGCGATCATCTTCGGCCCGGACATTCTCTACAAGTACCACCTGCGGATGGCGCGCAGCATCGGCGTCCGCGCGGGCATGGGCAGCGTCGAGTGCGGTAACGTCGACTCACTCCAGATCGGCCCGATCACGTATTACGGCGAGATGGCGTGCAAACTCGACACCGATCTCATAAACGGGCGCAGGATCCTGGTGGGTTTGGACTTCCTGCGCCACTTCATCGTGGCCTTCGACTACCCGCGGGGCAGGTTGTTTCTGCAGCCCTTGCGCGGGTAACGACGCCGGCGCGGTCAGCGCAGGACGAACTTCTCGATCAGGCAGTCGTACTTAAAGTGCGGGCCGTGATCTTCTTCCATGACGCCGCGGCCCAGCGAGTAGCCGTAGTTGTGTGTGCCGCCGCTCTCAAAGTAGGGCGCCACCCAGAAGACGCCGAGCGGGGTCTTGTTCGTATACTCGAAGCCTACGAAGACGCGGCCGATCTTACCATGGTTGGCGTTCGGGTAGTCGTAGTGCTTGTTGAGCACGGGCTTCGCCGCCACGATCTGAGTCGGCTTGACGGAGACGAGCTTGCCGTGGATCAAGTAGCCGTAGATCCATGTGTCGCCTTTGGCGTCGTTGCCCAGGAGTTGCACGACGTCAACCGACTTCTTCGGCGAGCTCGGTATCTGCAGCGAGAGCGCATAGGCGACGCGCCCGTGCACGTGGTAGGAGCCCGTGACACGGTCCTCGATCGTGAAACTGTTGCTGCAGATGAACTTCCAGTAGTCGCCCACGGCCAGCGGCTGATACACTTTCGTCGCGACCGGCGTGAGTGCAGCGGCAAGCACGGGCGGGCTCGCGTTGGGCGGTACGGCCGATGCGCACGCGGCGAGAAGACCGGCGCTCAAGATTCCGGCGATGGCGACGCGATGAGGGAATCGCGGTCGGAGGGACTCGAACCCCCAGCCTACAAGTTCGTAGCCTGTTGCTCTATCCAATTGAGCTACGACCGCTCACCTTTCTCTGCGTTGCTTCGGAGAGAGAGGGATTCGAACCCTCGATACGACTTTACATCGTATAACGGTTTAGCAAACCGCCGCCTTCAGCCGCTCGGCCATCTCTCCCGAAGCGGTCCAAACTATACCACGCTTGCCGCTGTGGAACCTAGCGCCGGCGTCTACGGCGACGCCGTCGGGCGGTCCATCGGCCGCTCGGGGACCACTTCCGGAACCACCGTGGCCTTGACGCGCCGGTGCGAGAAGAATGCATCGAGGCCCACGACGCGGCCGGTCGGCAGCACGAGGCTGATCGCGGAGAGCAGGGCCATGCACGCGTCGACGGTCGACCAGTCGGTGAACGTCGTCAGCGCGCCGCGCGCCGCCATGTAATCCAGCGGTAGCACGATCCCGAAGAAACCGCCGAGTCGCGTGAAGAGACCGAGCACGAGCGAGATTCCGACGCAGACCTCGCCGAGCCGCACGAGCTCGGCGAAGATACCGATGTTGGGCTGCACGACGCCGACGAGAAAGTCGTGGTACGGTCCGGCCGTCTTGCCGATGCCTTCCTGCACGTAACTCACGATAAAGCCGGACGGCGGCATGAACGCGGCGCTGTTCGTGAACTTGGGAATGCCGTGAATGAGCCAGATGAGCCCGGTGAGGACGCGAACGAGCGCGAGCCATCCGCCGTAGACGCGTGAGGAGGGAAGGTTCATGCGACGATCTCCTTTCGCTCTTTCACCAGCGCCGCGATCATCGCGGCCGCGTCGCGGGCCGCGTTCGGACGGCCGAGCCGCCGAGCGGCGGCGACGAGGCTCGCGCGGCGTCCCGCGTCCGACAGCACCGCGTCGATCGCCGCGGAAAGTTCCTCGATGCGCCGCGTGCGCAGCGCCGCCCCAGCGTCTGCCAGCACGCGGGCGTTGCGCTCCTCTTGCCCCGGCAGTGGCTTGCACAGCACCATCGGGACTTGCGCCACTAGCGCCTCCGCGGTGCTCAGCCCGCCGGGTTTCGTGACGAGGACGTCTGCCGCGTGCATGTAGTCGTAGACGTTGTCGACGAAACGCAGCGTGCGCACGGGATACGCGACGACTTCGGCGGCGCGCATGAGACGGCGCTCGATGCGCGCGTTCCGACCCGCGACGACGACCGCCGCCAACGGCACGCGCGCGGAGCTCAGCGCGGACAGCATGCGCTCGAGGGGCGCGATCCCGAGCCCACCGCCCATCAGCAGCGCGACGCATCTATCGGTGGGCAGGTCGAGACGCTCGCGCAGTGCAGTGCGCGATTCGGAGCCGGGGGCGAACTCCGGCCGCACCGGAATTCCGGTCACACTGATCCGTTCGGGCGCGACGCCGCGCGCCATCAGCGCGTCGCGCAGGCTCTCGTTCGCCACGACGTAGCGGTCGATGTTCTGGTGGATCCAGAAGCCGTGGACCGCAAAATCCGTGACGATGGCGACCACCGGCGGCGCGTCGGCGAAGGATCGCTTGTACTCCGCCATCGCGCCGCTCGGAAACGCGTGTGTGCAGACGACGGCCTGCGGCCGCTCGCGCAGCATCAGCGGGCGCAGGTTGGCCGCGGTGAACTGATGGGCCCACGTGCGAAACCGTCCGACCTCGGTGGCGCGCTCGGCGCGGTCGTAGATGTAGCGATACATCTGCGGAATCGTCTTCACCATCCGTAGGTACCCGTCGGAGACGACCCGCGATACGACCAGCGCCGCATAGTCGTACGAGTCGACGACCGTCGTTTGGGCAGACGGTTCGAGGGAGCGCAGGGCAGCGCCCACGGCGTTCGCGGCCGATACGTGACCGACGCCTACGCTAGCGGACAAGAACAGTACGCGAATTAGTCTCTCTCCCCTGAGGGCTCGGCGCCGGCGTGCTCCTCTTCGGCAAAGTCAAGGAACTCGTCGAGCACTTGCTGGGCGAGGTCCTCGTCCTCCAGAATATTCCCCGCGGAATCGGTAACGATGAAGTGCTCCTCGCCGTTATCGGTGCCCTGGTGCCGGAGCACGGCGTACGAGGCCTGCGCGTCGGGGTCTTCCACGATGCCGACGACCTCGAAATCGTACGACGCGCCGTCGCTGGTTTGAATGTGGAGCACCTCGCTCAGCTCCATTGCAGAGCCTCCTTCTTCCGCTCTAGTGCAGGCACCGGGCGACGTTAGCCTGGTGCTCCGCCAGCGTCTTGGCAAACACGTGTCGCCCGTTTCCGCAGTAGACGTAGTACAGATCCTCGCTTTTCGATGGATGAAGCGCGGCCTCCAGCGATGGCAGCCCCGGATTGGCGATGGGCGT
This sequence comes from Candidatus Binatia bacterium, assembly GCA_035544215.1. Lineage (GTDB taxonomy): Bacteria > Vulcanimicrobiota > Vulcanimicrobiia > Vulcanimicrobiales > Vulcanimicrobiaceae > Cybelea. Next base: position 547,178 of record DATKHY010000003.1, read on the forward strand.
CGGGGGCAGGCCCGCGTGGGCGTAGGTGTTATAGGGCGAGTCGATCTTCAGGTCCGCAAACGACAGTTCGCTCTTATGCTTGGGCAGCGCGTATTCGATCGTGGCATCGACCTGCAGGGGCATTCCCAATCTGAGCCGGTTGTAAATCACTGCCGCGATCTTCGGGCGGTCCTCCTCGCTCTTGGCCTCCCGTTCCACGAGCGACGCGACCGTAACGGCCTGCGGCACGCTGACGCGCAGGGCGCGCGCCCCGGTCGCGGCGTCTGCCGGCAGCTCCTTGAGGAACTGGGACGTCAACGTGGCCGCAGCCTGCGAGGGAGCGGCTCCGAGCGGCACGAGGTAGGTGCTGGGGAAGAGAAAGCCTTCGAGATTCTTCGTGCGCGCGCCGGCGATGACGATCGTGTCGCGCATGAACTCGCGATAGAACGCGGGCCCGGGGCCGATGCCGGCCTCGTCGAGACGACTTGCGATTTGCGCCGCGGTGAAGCCCTCGGGGATCGCGACCCAGGCCGCGACCTGCGCGCCGCCGCTGACCAGCGCGCGCAGCACGGCATCTTGCGTCTGATGCGGCGTGAAGCGGTACTCGCCGGCGTGTACGGCGACGTCTTGTTTGCGCAAGCGAGCCAGGATCCGAAACGTCCAAACGTTGCTGATCACGCCGTCCTCTGCAAGCCGTCGGGCGATCGCGTCGAAGGTCGAGCCGCGCGCGACGATGACCTGCGTCGCGACCGCCGGATGCGTGCGGTCGCCGTAGAGGGCGTAGCCGAACGCGGCGGCGAGCGCGAGCAGCACGAGCGCGCACGCGGCGGCCCCGATGGCGCCGCGCCGGACGAACTTCACTGCCGCGCGTTGCGCCGCCGCGCGAGGAACGTCTCGAGGATCAGCGCGGCGGCGACGCGATCCACGACCTGTCGGCGTTTGCGACCGCGCACGTCTGCCGCGATGAGGCTCTTGTTGGCCTGCGCCGTCGTCATGCGCTCGTCGACGCGATGGACTGTTCCGCTAAAGATCTCGCGCAGGGCGTCGACGAACGACTCCATCGCGTGCGCCGCGATGCCGCGCTCCCCGGCGAGCGTCAGCGGCTCGCCCACGACGAGCTCGTCGACGCCGTACGCCTCGAGATAGTTCTTGATCGCGTCGAGGTCGGCGCGCCGGTTAGTTCGCTCGATCGTCGCAACCGGAAGCGCGAACGTGCGGCCGGGATCGGCCACCGCGACGCCGATCCGTTTGGTGCCGAGATCCAGGGCCATGATCATCGCTCGAATGTGCCCAATGCCGCCAGCGCCTTCGGGCGACGCCCGAGGTGGTGCGCGACCAGCTCCTCGGCCGCACGGGCCGAGTCCGACGTCGCGCGCACCGCGGCGCCCTCCGCGTCGCCCTTGGGCCGGGCGAGGGCGCGGAGGTTCTGCAAGTCGTCCGGCCCCAGCTCGGGGAGATCGCGCCAGCGCTCGCGGCAGGCCGCGTCGAGCAGACCGCCGGCGGCGGCGTCGAGCCACACCGGGCCGTCGCCCAGCGGCGAGCCGCACTGCACGCAGGTATCGAGCGGGGGCGCCAGGCCGAGCATCTCGAGCAGCCGCAGCGAGAAGCGCGGCAGCAGCTCTTGGGGTGCCGGCGACGCCGCGACGGCCGCGATGGCCGCCACGAGGAGCTCGTAGACGTCCGGCAGTCCCAGATCGGGCTCGCAGAACGCGTCGATCATTTCCGCCACGACCGACGCGACGGCGTAGCGCTCCGGCTCGACCAGACGACTCCACGGCGTCCGCAGGATCTCCGCCGAGACGACGACGTCGAGCGAGCGGCCGCGGTGCATCACGAAGTCGCACTCGTTGGCAAACTCGAGGCGTCCTGCGAAGTGGCTGCGCGTGCGGCGCACGCCCTTCGCGACGGCGTCGAGCTTTCCGCTTTCGCGCGTGAAGAGCGTTAGGATGCGGTCGGCCTCACCGAGCTGCCGGCCGCGCAAGATGACGCCGCGCGTCTTATAGGCGCGCGGCTGCGTCAGAGCCCTCGGATTCCTGCGGCCGGTGGACGCTGCCGTTGGTGTAGATGCGAACCGTCAGGATGCGCCGGCCGTGTTTTCGATCGACGCGCAGCCGCGTGTGCTCGTTCGCGTCGACCTCCTCGCCCTCGTTCGGAAGGCGCCCGAAGAGCCCGACCGTGTAGCCGCCGATCGTCTCGAAGTCTTCGGTCGGCAGCTCCGTTCCGAGCTTGGCGTTGACGTCCTCGACGTTGACGCCGGCTTCGACGACGGCCTCCGTGTCGGAGATCACCGAGATGGGCTCCTGCTCGTCCGCGTCGTGCTCGTCGCGAATCTCGCCAACGATCTCCTCGAGTAGATCCTCCATCGTGACGAGGCCCGCCGTGCCGCCGTACTCGTCGACGACGATCGCTAGTGAGAATTTGTCGCGCTGCATCTCGCGCAGTAGCTCCGCGATCTTCTTCGTCTCCGGCACGTGGACGGCGGGGCGCATCAGGAGCCGCATGCTGGTGTGCGCGAGCGAGCCATTGGCGAGGGCGATCAGGAGTTCGCGATCGTGAATCACGCCGACTATGTCGTCCTTGGACTCTTGGTAAACCGGGAGCTTCGAGTAGCCCTCGGAGATCACGACGTCCAGCACGCGCCGCGCCGAGTCGTCGATTGAGACGGCGACCATCTCGGGCCGCGGCTTCATCACCTCGCGCACGATTGTATCGCCGAACTCCATCACCGAGTGAATCAGCTCGCGTTCCTCTTCCTCGATGACGCGCTGCTCTGCGCCGACGTCGACCAGCGCGCGGATGTCCTCTTCCGTCACGTAGGTGTGCTGCCCGTGCCTGATGTGGAAGAGGCGCAAGAGCAGGTCCGTGATCACCTGGAACGTGCGCGCGATCGGCGCGAGGACGTAGGAGACGTAGAACGTCGGCAGCGCCAGACGGAGCGCCCAGCGCTCGCTGTCGCCGGTCGCGATCGTCTTGGGGATGATCTCGCCGAAAAGCAAAAAGACGACGGTCATCACGATCGTCGAGAGCAGCGCCGCGCCCGGCAGCCCGAGCTCGATAGCCGCGTACGTCGCGAGCGACGATCCGGCGAGCAGCACCACGGTGTTGCCCACCAGGATCGAGGTGAGAAAGCGGTTCTTGTCTTCGACGAGGGGCACGAGATTCTGCGAGCCGCGAACCTTGCGCTCGGCGATGGCACGCGCGCGCAGTCGCGAGATTGAAACGAGCGCCGCTTCAGCGGCCGCGAAGAAGGCCGCCAGAATCACCAGCACGACGAGCGCGACGATCTGGTACGGCAGGCTTTCCGGGCTACTTCGAACGGGGTCGGTGTTCAAGTGAGCGCCATTATAGCACAACGTGGGGACGCACAAGGACGTAAATCGCCAGGGCGACCAGCGTGCCCAGCACGGCTCCCCAGAAGACCTCGAAAGGCCGGTGGATGCGCGCCTCGACACGGCTCTGGGCGACCAAGAAGGCGACGAAGTAGGCGAGGATCGCGGCCAGCGGCTTCTGATAGAAAAACGCCAGCATGGTTGCGACGGCGAAGGCCAGCGCGGCGTGCCCCGAGACTGCGCCTCCTTGCAGCGCCGACCCGCGCCCGATCCACGCCTTCGCGAAGATCGTCGCGATCGCCACGACGGCAAGCGCGATCAGCGCAACGTTGGCCGGCACGGACTGCACGGCTTCGAAGACGCGCTGCCCTCCGCTGATGATGCCTTGGTAGAAGATCAGGTACGCCGCGAGCACCGCGCCGACAGCCGCGATCAGCACGGCCCCGGCCGCCGCGTCCTTCGCAGTCTTGGCCAAGGGGTGATGTGCCACGGTGAGCAGATCGACGATCGACTCGATCGCCGTGTTCATCAGCTCGAGACTCAACACGAGGGCGACGAGCGTGACCGTGGCGACGACGTAGAAGCGGTCGAGACGCAGGATCAGCGTCGCGAGCAGGACGAGCGCGGCGATGAGGAAATGCACGCGCATGTTCGGCTGCGTGCGCGTGGCGTAGATGATCCCCTCGAACGCGTGATGGAACGAGCGAAGAAGCCGGCTGCGGTCGATCGGGAGGTAGTGCGGCTCTTTCTTGCCGCGGTCTTCGACGGGGTGCTGCATCAGACGTTCCCTAATACGGCCACGGCAGCGCGATGGAGTTGGCAAGGCGACGCTCCTCGCGCCGCATGACGCGGCGCTCGGGCACCGCGACATGATCGTGCCCCATCAGATGCAGCACGCCGTGGATCAGGAGGCGGTAGATTTCGCACTGCAGGGTCGCGTCGTACTCCCGCGCCTGTCTGCGCGCCGTGTCTACCGAGATCACGACGTCCCCGAGGAGCCGCTCCGCAGGGCGTTGCGGCGGCTCCTCGAGCGAGAAGCTCAGCACGTCCGTCGCGCAGTCCTTGCCGCGGTACTCGCGGTTGAGCTTGCGGATCGCGGCGTCTCCGACGAGCCTCAGCGAGAGAGCGGATTGCGCCTCGCCCACGGCGTCGAGGAGACGCTTGGCGGTCGCCACCAGCGCGTGGCCGTCGACGCCGCTGCGGCGCACGTCGTTACGGTAGTAGATCATATGCGCGCACGATCTTCGCCACCAGCGGATGACGCACGACGTCGTTGTCGTCCAGCTCCACCACGCCCACGTCGCCGATGTCGCGCAGTCGCGCCGCGGCGGCGCGCAGCCCGCTGCGCTGGCCCGCGGGAAGATCGATCTGCGTGACGTCTCCGCTCACGACCATTTTTGATCCGTTTCCGAGGCGAGTGAGAAACATCTTCAGCTGATCGTCGGTGGCGTTTTGCGCCTCGTCGAGGATGACGAACGCCTCGGAGAGCGTGCGGCCGCGCATGTACGCGAGCGGCGCGACTTCGAGCGTTCCGCGCTCCATATAGCGATTCACGACGGTGTCCTCGAGCAGATCGGCGAGCGCGTCGAAGAGCGGTCGCATATACGGATCGACCTTCTCGCGAAGGTCGCCGGGAAGAAAACCGAGCCGCTCCCCGGCCTCGACGGCCGGCCGCGACAGGATCACGCGCGCGATCTCGCGCCGTTTGAGCGCTCGGACGGCCATGACGATCGCAAGGTACGTCTTCCCCGTGCCCGCGGGTCCGATTCCAAACGTGAGCGTCGACTCCTCGATCGACCGCACGAGGCGCCGTTGACCCGCCGTGCGCGGGCGGACCTCGCGTCCGCGGTGCGTGCGCAACAGCGTGACGGGGTGCGGGGCGCCGGATGGCGCGGCGGCGTCCGACAGCGCGAGCGCCACGTCGTCGGGCGTGATGTGCGCGCCGCCGACGGCCGCCTCGAGGACTCGCCGTACGACCGTTTCGGCGCGCGCAACGGCGGCGTCGTCGCCGGCCAGCAGCAGACAATCGCCGTCGGCGTGGACGGCAACGTCGAGCGAGGATTCTATCGCCGAGAGATTCCGGTCGTACTCTCCGAAGAGCCGCACGCGGTCGGGAAGGTCGTGGAGATCGATAGAGCGTTGGGCGGTCAACGAGGAAAGTGTTCGTCGCGCAGGCCGCGGGGCTTTCCGAGCACCTCAGCCGCGATCACCGCACGAACGAGCTGCCCCTTGCCCACGAAGAACGGCGTCCGCTTGGCGCGCGGCTCCTCGGCCGGATGGATCGGGGGCCGCGGTTCCGGCCTGGCCGGCGGCAGCTTCGGGGACGGGACCGGCGGGGGCGCGACGGACTGCGGCACGGCCGTCGGAGGCGCCGGGACGACGAAGCGCACCCTCGTGGGATCGCGCGGCGGCGCGGGCCGCGCCGCCGGCCGCTGCGCCTGCGCCTGCTTGCGGATGGTCGAGACCATGCTGCTTACGACGCCGACGAAGACGAGAACGACCCAGACGAGAGTTCCAAGGTCGCGCACGGCGGCGAGCTACTTGCCGGGGCCTGAGATCGGCGGCGCCTGCGAGTCGGTCGCGGTTTCCGTTGAGGTTCCGATCGCCGAGCGCATCTCAGTGTCGGCCTGAACGTTGCGGAGGCGGTAATAGTCCATGACGCCGAGGTTGCCGCTGCGAAACGCCGCCGCGATCGCCTGCGGAATCGTCGCTTCGGCCTCGACGACCTTGGCGCGCATCGCCTGCGTTTCCGCCTTCTGTTCTTGCTCGGCCGCCTGCGCCGCGTATTGCCGCTCCGCGGCCTTCGCCTGTGCGATCCGGCGGTCGGCTTCGGCTTGACTCGTCTGCAGCTCCGCGCCGATGTTCTTGCCGACGTCGACGTCGGCGATGTCGATGGAGACGATCTCGAACGCCGTACCCGCGTCGAGCCCCTTCGCCAGCACCGCCTTGCTGATGCGATCGGGATATTCGAGGACTTCCTTATGGTCCACCGCCGCGCCCACGGCGGAGACGACGCCCTCGCCGACGCGCGCTATGATCGTCGGCTCGCCCGCGCCTCCCACGTAGCGGTCTAGGTTGCTGCGCACGGTGATGCGTGCCTTGACGTTGAGCTGAATGCCGTTCTGAGCGACGCCCTGGAAGGTTGGCGTCTCGATGACCTTCGGGTTGACCGACGTCTGCAGCGCCTCGAGCACATTGCGCCCGGCGAGGTCGATCGCCGCAGCGCGTTGCCACTCGAGCGGAATCTGCGCGCGCTGGGCGGCGATCATCGCGAGCGTGACGTTCTCGACGTTGCCGCCGGCGAGATAATGCGACTGCATCTGATCGACGGTGAGGTTGAGCCCGGCCTTGCGCGCCCGCACGTAGTTGGTGACGATGACGCTGGGTGGAATGCCGATCAGGCGCATCCGCACGAGCGCGATGATTCCCAGCGGAACGCCCGCGGCGATGGTGCGAATCCACAGTCCGATCGGGAAGTAGTAGAGGAACGCGAAGAACGCGATGATGACGAGAATGATTATGACTGCGCCGCTGACGGCTACCATCTCAACTCCTATGAAGCGACAGGCTCGACGAAAATGCGCGCGCCTTCGACGCGCACAACTCGCAGGGGGGTTCCCTGTGCGATGAATTCACCCTCGGTAAGCACGTCCACGCGCCGGCCGTCTATCGACGCGATGCCGGCCGGGCGCAGATAGCTCACCGCGGTGCCGGTGCGGCCGAGCAGGCCTCTGTGATCGGCACTGGCGACGTATTCGGGGCCCTGCGCGGCGGCCAGGGCCAGCCGGTGCGCCCAAGCGTTCTCCGGCATCGCGCGCAAGGCGAGCGAGAACACGATGACGGTGAGGACGATGGCCGTAGCGATCGTCTCGATTCCGACAAAGAAGAACGGCAGCCCGAACGCCAGCAGCACGGCCACGAGGAGCGCGCCGGCGCCGAGAATCCCCGGCAAGCCGTGTCCCGGCACGACGTGCAGCTCCCATAGAATGCCGACTATGCCGAGCACAGCGAGCGCCAAAACAAAGCCGTTCGAGAATCCCGCGTAGATGTGGCTCCCGAAGAAAAGCCCCAGCGCGCCGATGCCGATCAGGCCGGCGATTCCGTGGAGCGTCTGCATCTCGATCAGCAGGCCCAGCATGCCCAGCGTTAACAGCAGCCCGCTCACGACCGGATCGGTCGCGAACCGCGCGAGCTGCTCGCCCCAAGTGAACGTCTGCATGAGGCGCGGTGCGCCGGCTAGGTGCAGCTGCGACAGCGCGGCGTCGAGCGTCGGGGCCGTTGCGTCGGCGATGCCGGCGCGCACTGCGTCGTCGGTGTTCAGCGTCAGGATCGCGCCCGCGCGCTTATATTGCGGCAGGTCTACGTTCTTGTCGACCATGGCGCCCGCGATCTTGGGGTTGCGATGGTTGCGCTCTGCAGTAGACTCAAACTCGCCGCGCAGTCCGGACACTAGCTTCACGGTGGCGGGAATCGGCTCCGCCGCGCCGATCGACGCGCCCGGCGCCATCACGATGCGGCCGGCCGACAGCGAAATCAGCGCCGCAGCGGAGTATGCCCGCGCGCCGACGTATGCTACGACAGGCTCCTGCGCAGAGAAAAGCGCGTCGCGTATGGCAAAGGCGGCCTCCACTAGGCCACCGGGGCTGTTGACGTCGAGCACGATCGCGCGGGCGTTCTCCTGATTCGCTTCCGCGACGGATCGCTGCACGAGGTGTGCCATGCCGTCGTCGACGGTTCCGTCGATAGGGATGACGACGATCGGACGCCCCGTTTGCGCCCCCGCGGCCAGGCTCGCGACGCCGCAAAGCAGCAAGAACGCGCTGACCCAGACGCGCAGGCCGAATGCCTTCATGCCGATAGCTACCTAGGGGCGGCCCTCAAAGTTACGACGGGGCGGCCCTCAAAGCTACGACGAGAGCTCTTCTGTTACGATCTGGCGGACCAGGTTGCCGTCGGCCTCGCCGCGCAGCTGCGGCATGACCACCTTCATCACGGCGCCGGCGTTACGAGACTCCGGCGGAAGCTCCGCCAAGACGCCCTGCACGATCGCGCGCACGTCGGCGGCCGAGCGCTGCGGCGGGAGATACGCGGTAAGAATTTCACGTTCCGTGCGCTCTTTCGCCGCCAGGTCGGCGCGGCCGGCCTTTTCGAACTCGGCGACCGAGTCGCCGCGCTGCTTCACGAGCCGGCGGACGACATCGGTTTCGTCGGCGTCCGAGAGCTCCTTGCCGCTCTCGGTCCGCTTGTAGATGAAGCCCGACAGCGCGGAGCGCAGCGTATCCAGACGCAGCTGGTCGCGCGCCCTCATCGCCTCCTTCAGGTCGGAGGATATCCGGTCTTTCATGGTCCCCATAGGGAGGTTATGCGCGGCGCTTGCGCGCTGCGGCCGACTTCTTCTTGCGGCGGACGCTCGGCTTCTCGTAGTGCTCGTGTTTGCGAGCCTCGGCTAGAATCCCAGCCTTTTGGGTGGCCTTCTTGAAGCGACGCAAAGCGCTCTCGATCGTCTCTCCCGGAGCGATGCGAACTTCCATGTAATCCACCCCCTTTCGGCGCGCCGCGTCGTTGACGCGAACACGAAAAATTAGGCCCCGCAGGGCCACTTTGGTTACAGTAGCACAGCGCCCAAGGCAGCGTCAAATCGCCGAACATTACGGGCATTGTGCGTCAGCCGGGCGGCCACTCCATGCGCCGCCCGGCCAGCACGTGAACGTGCGCGTGGTCTACGGTCTGTCCCCCATTGCGGCCCGTGTTGATCACGAGGCGAAATCCCGCGTCGCCGCCGCGCTCTGCGCCGAGTTTCGAAGCGACCTCGAGCAACCGCGCGGCGAGCGCGCGATCGAGCGTCGTGACCTCGCTCACGTTCGCGTGATGTCGCATCGGCATCACCAGCAGATGCGTCGGCGCCTGCGGATTGAGATCCTCGATCGCGACGACCAGATCGTCGCGATGCACGATCTTCGCCGGCAACTCGCCGGCTGCGACCTTGCAGAAGATGCAGTCCGTCACTTAACGTCTCTTAACGCGTCCGAATCCAAAAGTTCCACGACTTCGTCGTGGTGTTTCCCGCCTCGTCGGCCACGCGTACCGTCACGTGGATCGGGCCGTCGGGATAGGCGTACGACGGCAGGTACTGCACGAACTGCGCCGTGCGCACGCACTCCGAGGTCACGTCGCGCCCGTTGATCCAGAGCAGCACGCTCGAGGGATTCACGCCGACCGCGTCCGCCGCGAAGCTCGCATAGACGGCGGGCCGGCTGGTGTTTACGGTCGTCCCGGCGTCCGGAGCGAAGTCCGCGATTCCGGGCGGAACGCTCGACGCGGAGACGGTGTGCGAAGCTGCGGCTTCGGCCGTCGAGTTTCCCGACGAGAGCCTCCCGATCACGGCGACGTCGCCGAAGTTCGCGCCCTGCGGAATCGTGTAACTCCCGACGTATTCGCTGGGCATCCGTTCCTGCATCGCCTGGTTCGCCACGTCGGAGCCGATGTCGAACGTGGCAGAGCCGTGTGGCGTTCCGTGTAGCGTGACGTGAATCGTGTCACCCGCGCGAAGAGGACGGCTCGCGTCGCTCTCCACGCTCGTGATGCCCACGCCGCCGCTTGGGACGACGGAGGCAGCCGCCGCACTTCTGCCCGCCAATATCTCGCGCACCTCGTTCGTCTCAACGTTATAGCGCACGGTGACCTGATCGTTCGGCCGCAGGTCACTCATCGAGGCGGCTTTCCCGTTGAGCGAGATCTCGGTCGTGCGGCCGGCCCCGATGACTTGGCCGTCCCCTAAGACGAACTGGTTTCCGGCGATCGCGACGATATGGCCGTTGCGCGAGCCGTACTCGTCCACGACGCGCTCGACGCGGCCGTCCTTGCGCATCTCCACGCGGGCGAAGTCGCCGGGGCGAACGTCGCCGAGCTCGCCCGGCGACGTGACGTTGACGTTGACGTCTTCGACTTCGACGATCGCGTTGGGACCGATCGGGATCGTCTTGACACCGCCGCCGAAGCCCAGCGTCAGCGTCGGCGGATCCGAGAGCACGTCGACCGCCGCGACCGTGCCGAGTCGCTGGTAACCGTTTCCGGTCGAGATCAGTCCGTTGGCGGAACGGCCCACCAACTGAGCGACGATGATGACCGCATTGGTTTTGCGGTCAAAGTGCGCTTGCGCTCCGAGGACGTCCGTGAAGAAGCGCAGCGGCGCATAGAGCACGCTCGCGACCTCCAGAGGCGGCGCTTCGAGCTGCAACCGGCCCCCGTCGACCTCGGCGATGCGGCTCCCGAGTACGAGCGCGACCGTTTTTGATCCCACCTGCGTTGTGATGCGATTCCCGGAGCGGTCGAACGAGAGTCCGAGCGCTTCGAGCGTTCGGCGGACCGGAACGAAGAGGACGCCGTGCTCGATCCGCGGCGGCGGCTGAAGCGACAGCGTGTCTCCATTGATCACAATCGCGATCGGCCTCGGCGCCGACGCAAGCGTCGCACCCAACAGCAGGACAACTTCGACTACGCTCAGGACGAGAGTCCATTTCATCGTTGCTCCAAAACCTCGCGATAGACGTCGGCGGTAGCGCGCGCGCAACGGTCCCAACTCAGCCGCCGCGCCACCTCTCGTCCTGAGTTGATTGCGCGCGCGCGCAGCCCCTCGTCAGCCAGCAACCTTTCCAGCTCCAGCCGCAGCGCGCCGGAGTTCCGTGCCGCAAACGACTGCGCTGCCTCCTCGAGCGGGCCCGGCACGGCGTCGCTGCACGCGATCACGGGGCAGCCCACGGCCATCGCCTCCAGCATCGGCAGCCCGAAGCCCTCGCGCAGCGCCGGCTGGACGAGGGCCCGCGCGCCCGCGTAATAGCTCGCAAGGCGCTCCGCCGGCACGTCGCCCAACGCGACGATCGCGCGCGCGGGCGTGCTGCGCCGCTGCAGCTCCCCGCCGAAATCATCGGGCCCGGTGACGTAAAGGTCCACGTTCCAACGCTCGGCCAGGGCCGACCACGCGTCGAAAAGCGTCGCGAGATCCTTGTGCTCCCGGTGATTGCCGACGTAGAGCACGAACGGGCGCTCTCCCGCGAAGGGCTGTACCGGTTCCAGAAAACTCTCCGCGACGCCGAGCGGTATGACGCGAACCTTCGCGCGGTCGACGCCCAAGAACTCCGCGAGGTCGTCGATGGTGCGCGCGTCGTCCGTAATGACGCGCTCGGCGTGCGCGCACGCGCGCCGTACGACGGCCCGATAGTACGGCCCGACTTTCGCCTTGAAGTAGTGGGGAAAACGCAGATGGATTAGGTCGTGGATCGTGATGACGAAGCACGGCGGCAGCAACAGCGGAACGTATTGCGAGAGGAAGTGCACGAGCTCGACCCGCGCGCGCCGGATCGCCGACGGAAGCCGCACCTGCTCGCTCCACCCGAAGTTGCCGCCTTCCGAAAACGGGACGTAGGAATATTCCGGAGCGACCTGCGGCAGGCGCGCGACGAGCTCGCGTGTGTAGGCTTTCATTCCGAGCGACATCTGGCGCGTCAGGCGCGCATCGAGTCCGACGCGCGCGAGCCTCATCGCAGCAGCGCTTTCCGCGCGGCGACCGCCGGGTAGACGGCGGAGCGATACGCGACGTACCAGCCGCGCGGACCGTCGAACAGCGCGCCGCGCCCGACGAGGAGCCAGGCCAGGCGCGGGACGGCCGCCGCGCACGCGGCGACGAAGGCGAACGCGGCACCGTGTATATCGTGCGCCTCGAGTCCCGTGTAGAGATCGTACTTCCGGCGGTACGTTGCCACATCGGGATACGAGTAGTGCAGCAGCGTCCCGGGGAGGTCGCCGAGGTCGCCGTCGGACGACCAGGCCTCGTGGACCGGCGCGAAATCGGCGGCCGCGGGGTGCGCGTTGAGCGTGACGCGATCCGTGCGGAACAGACGCAGCAGCGGCTCGTCGCGCCAAATGCTCATCGGCTTGCCGCAGAAGTAGGTCGTGCGCTTCACGCGGTAGCCGTCGCATTCGGCCGGCGCCGCGACGATCGCGTCGCGCAGAACGTCGTCGAGCGCCTCGTCGGCGTCCAGCATCAGCGCCCAGGGCGTCTCCACCTGCGCGAGCGCGAATCGGCGTGCATCGACGAAATCCGTCCAATCGCGCTGCACCACCGTCGCGCCCGCCGCGCGAGCAAACTGCACCGTGTGATCGTCGGAGCACGCGTCGAGCACGAGGAGTTTCACGCCGCGCGGCAGACTCGTGAGCGCGCGCGGCAGATTGCGCTCCTCGTCGCGCGTGAGGACGACGGCGGTGACTAGGCTTGGGTCCAGGACGCCTCGGCGATCCCCGCGCGGCCGTCGATGCGCTCCTCGTGCGCGAGCGCCGCGCCGATGAAGTCCCTATAGAGCGGCGCCGGCCGGTTCGGGCGCGACTTGAACTCGGGGTGGGCTTGCGTGGCCACGAACCATGGATGCATCTCCAACGGGAGCTCGACGACCTCGACGAGACGCGTCTTGTCGATCGTGTGGTGCCCCGTGAAGCGCATGCCGTGCTCTTCGAAGATCGGGCGGTAGCGATTGTTGAATTCGTAACGGTGGCGATGGCGCTCGCTGATCTCGAGCGTGCCATAGGCACGCGCGGCTTGGCTTCCCTCTTCGAGCGTGCACGCGTACGTGCCAAGGCGCATCGTCCCGCCGTACATCTCGAGGTTGCGCTGGTCCGGCATGAAGTCGATCACCGGGTCGGCGCTCGTTTCGTCGACCTCGCTCGTCATGGCCTCGGGCAGCTCGCAGACGTTGCGCGCGAACTCCACGCAGGCGAGCTGCATGCCGTAACAGATGCCCAAAAACGGTATCTTGCGCTCGCGCACGTATTCGATGGCGCGCAGCTTGCCCTTGACGCCGCGCGCGCCGAACCCGGGCGCGACGACGACGCCGTGCGCGCCGCGCAGCACGTCGAGCCCTTCGTTCTCGACCCATTCCGAATCCACGCGCTTGACCTCCACCGCCGCGTGGTGGAAGATCCCGGCGTGGTGGAGCGCCTCGTTTATCGAGATGTACGCGTCCTTCAGTTCGACGTACTTGCCGACCAGCGCGATCGTCACGTGCCGGCGCGGGTGTAGCAGGCGCTCCGCGATCCCGACCCAGTCGTCTAGCCGTGGGACGGCGGCTGGGAGGTTCAGCTTGCGAACCGCAGCCTGCGCGAGACCCTCGGCCTCTAGGTTGAGCGGCACCTGATAGATCGTTCGCGCGTCGATGTTCTGGACGACGGCGCTCGGCGGCACGTCGCAGAAGAGCGCGATCTTCTCCTTCAGCTCGAGCGGCATCGGCAGCGCCGACTGCGTGCGGCACACAATCGCGTCCGGCGAGATTCCGATCCCGCGCAACTCGCGGACCGAGTGCTGCGTCGGCTTCGTCTTCAGCTCGTCCGCGGCGCCTAGATGCGGCACCAGCGTGAGATGTACGTACATGACGTTCTCGTCGCCCACGTCGTAGCGCATCTGGCGGATCGCTTCTAGGAACGGCAGGCCCTCGATGTCGCCGACCGTACCGCCCACCTCGACGATGCAGACCTCCGCGTGGCTCGCCTCGGCGACGCGCTTGATGTGCGCCTTGATCTCGTTCGTGATGTGCGGAATCACCTGGACCGTCGCGCCGAGATATTCGCCGCGCCGCTCCTTCTCGATCACCGAGTTGTAGATCTGGCCCGTCGTGACGTTGTTCGCGCGCTGCAGGTTCTCGTCGATGAAGCGCTCGTAGTGCCCGAGATCCAGGTCGGTCTCCGCCCCGTCCTCCGTAACGAAAACCTCGCCGTGCTGATACGGGTTCATCGTCCCCGCATCGACGTTAATGTACGGATCGAGCTTTTGGATCGAAACGCTGTGCCCGCGCGCCTTGAGGAGCCGTCCGAGGGAGGCGGCGGTAATGCCCTTGCCGAGCGAACTCACAACGCCCCCAGTGAAGAAGATATACTTCGCCATCTCGGGTCGTTTTCGTTCGCCCTCTCTAGTTTGTAAACCTGGCGACCGGCGGTTGCCGGTTGCTCAGGCTCGACACCCTCGCCTCAGATGGGTAGCATCGCCTAAATCTATCGTTTGTCCCCGGAAATCTTGGAGTTTAGGAGGCTTATCGACGTTTACCGGCGGTTCACTGTCGCTCGCTACCATGCGATGCGTAGACGCCTGACCCGTCATGTGTGGGGTGCGGGCACTCTCAGGGAGGCTTCGAAGGCGGCGTTGGTCGGGTACCAGTCGGCGCGGCCGGATGGCATGAGGTCGAAGAGATGCCAAATCGGACTCAGTAAATCGATTCCGCGTTCGCGGTCCTCGAGCATCGGATGTGCGGTATAGACGTGGCGTATCGTGTCGCCGTCTTTCGCGAAGACAGTGACGGTTGAGTCCGGATTGCCCTCGGCATCTTCGGCGTCGATGTCGCGCGCGAACGCGGAGCCATCGTCGGAGAGCAGACGCAGCCGATCCCAGCCGCGGCGCGTACCCCAGGCGCGGAGCGTTTCGAACGGCGCTCGGGAAGCGACGACGAAGTTCGCGCGTTGGGTGACGTGCGGCACGATTCCGTTGAAGCCGTCGAGCCAGAGCGAGCACATCGGACAGAAGTCGTCCTCGTCGGACCAGTACATGAGGTGGTAGACGATCAAGTAAGGCTTGTCGCCGGCGAACAGCTCGGACAGGTGAACGCGATTACCGTTCTCGACGAACGTGTAGTCAGGCACGACCGGACCGGGCGGCAAAGTGCGTCGCATGGCTGCAACGGCTTCGATCCGATCGCGCAGATCGATTTCCGCGGCGCGCAAGCGCTCGCGCGACGCGCGATAGGCCTCGTCGGCGCCGGGCATCAGAAGGCTCGAATCGGTCATTTCAGCGTTCCTTTCACGTAGCGCGCGAGGCCGGCGTAATCGTTGCCGATAGTCACGGTGGAGTTGCGAAGCGAGTTTTGGGTGAGTTCGATCAAACGCTCGATTGTCGGAGGTGCGGCTTCCAAGAGAACCATGGCCTTGGCGGTGACGTGGTCTGCAATACCCCGTAGCAGAGCGCGATAAACGGTTAGGCCGTCGGGGCCGCCGTCGAGCGCGACGCGCGGCTCGAACGAGGTCGAATCGGGCCCCGCCGGGAGATCCGCCGTCGGAACGTACGGCAGGTTGGCGACGACGACGTCGTACCGCTCGCCCTTTACCGGCGCCGCCAGGTCGCCGCACAAGAAACGGCAGCGCCCCCCGATGGCCAGCCGCTCCGCGTTGCGCGCCGCAAGTGCGACGGCCTCGGGCGACACATCGGTCGCGTCGACGACCGCGTTGGTTTCCGCGGCGATCGTGCATGCAATGGCGCCGCTGCCGGTTCCGACATCGAGCACGCGACCCGCGGTGCCTAGACCTCGAAGAAAGGCGACGGCCTCGTCCACGAGATGCTCCGTCTCGGGCCTCGGAACCAAAACGGATTCGTCCACGATAAATTCGCGACCGTAAAAGCATGCACTCCCGGTGATGTACGCCACCGGCTCGCCCTGGCGTCGTCTCGCGCATAAATCAGTGAAGAGGGCAAGGTCCCCCTCGGAAAGTCGCGCATCATCATGCGCAACGATCCATTCCCGCGACCGGCCAAGCACATGAGCCAGCAAAATCAGCGCATCCGCCCGCGCCGACCCAGTCGATTCCGAAAGAACTGAGATCCCGCGCCGCAGCGCGTTCCCAACACTGCACGGTCCGGCGGAGGCGCCGGATGCGCCGAGCAAACGGCCGCGCGGGGGAGATGTAGCGTCGGCCTGAGGCATCAAACGGCAGCCTCACCGGCCATGAGGCGCGCCCGCTCGTCAGCGATCAGTTCGTCGGCAATCGACGCCAGATTTCCGTCCATGATTCCGCGAAGGTTTCCGAAACTACGGTTGATCCGGTGATCGGTGACGCGGTCTTGAGGGAAGTTGTACGTACGGATCTTCTCGGAGCGCTCGCCGGTGCCGACCTGGGAGCGGCGCATCTCGACTACGGCGTCTTCTTGTTCGCGCCGTTTGCGGTCGTAGATCGTGGCGCGCAGCATCTGCATCGCCTTCTCGCGATTCTGCTGCTGCGAACGTTCCTGCTGCGACGCGACGACGATGCCCGTCGGCACGTGCGTGATGCGGATCGCGGACTCCGTCTTGTTGACGTATTGGCCGCCCGCGCCGGATGCTTTATAGGTGTCGATCTGGAGCTCCGAGGGCTTGATCGCGACCTCGACGTCGTCCTCGATCTGCGGCAGCACCGCCACGGTGGCGGTGCTCGTGTGGATGCGGCCCTGCGCCTCGGTGGCCGGCACGCGCTGCACGCGATGCACGCCGGACTCATGCTTGAGGAAGCGGTACGGCTCGTCGCCCTTGACGGCGAAGACGATCTCCTTGTAGCCGCCGGCGTCGCTGGGGCTCTCCGACACGAGTTCGGTCTTCATGCCGGTGGTCTCGGCGAAGCGCATGTACATCCGCGCCAGGTCGCCCGCGAAGATCGCGGCCTCGTCGCCGCCGGTGCCGGCGCGGATCTCCACGAACACGTCCCGCGAATCGTTCGGATCGCGCGGCATCATCAGCCGCGTGAGCTCGCCTTCGAGCTCCGTGGCGCGCTCGCGCAAGACCTCGTTCTCTTCTTCCGCGAGCTGACGCAGCTCGCCGTCACTTTCGCGCGCGAGCGAATCGTTCGCGGCTATTTGGGCGTGCGTCTGCGAGAGCCGGCGATACGTCTCTACGAGGGCTTCGAGCTGCGCGCGCTCCTTGACGAGCGCGGTGTACCGGGATTGATCGAAGGTGCCGCCGAGATTGGCCAGCTGCACCTCGATTTCGTCGAAGCGCCGGGCCATCGAATCGAGACGCGCCGTCAACGCGTCGTTCAAGGCCGGCGCTCCCTAAAGTCCGGCGGCTGTCTTCTTCGCCTCGCGGGCCGCCTTGCGCGCCGCGGCCTCTTCTTGCTTCTGCCGCGCGGCGGCGGAACGCTGATTGAATTTGTCAACGCGTCCGGCCGTATCGACCAGCTTCTGCTGGCCCGTGAACAACGGATGACAGGCCGCGCAGATCTCGACGGAAATCTCGGGCAGGGTCGAGCCCGTGACGAAGGTGTTGCCGCACGCGCAGTGCACGCGGGCCTCGGGATACCACTTGGGATGAATCTTGCTCTTCACAGCCCCTGCATTATATCAGGGGGCGCAAATTGGCCGAGTTTGGGCTCGCTCGATTCGCGGAGGAGCCGCACCCGCGGTCCCAAAAGCCAGTCGCGTGAAGTCGCTCTCATTCCTGTTTATCGCGGGCTCGGCCATAGCGCCGCTGATGCTGGCCGGCGCCCTGGAGGGACGGGTTCCGGCCGTCGCCGCGACCCCTCCGCCTACCCCGCCCCCGATCGGGACGCCGCAGGCGGCCCAACCCAACGCTTCGGAGGGACCCGCGGCTCCGGTGCCCTCGTTGCCGGGCGCCACGCGGGCGCCGTCACCCAGCCCGCCTCCCAATCCCCGCAAGGGGCTCGACGGCGTCTGGGAGGTCCAGATCCAGCATCCCAGTGGTACCGACTACACGCACTTCAAGGTCGCGCAACAGGGCGAGGCGCTGACCGGCACCTACGTCGACTCGCGCGGCAAGCGTTACCCGCTATCGGGGACGGTGGCCGGCTCGGACGTCCGCCTCATCGTGACGATGCCGGACGGAACGACGCTGCTCCTGGAGGGCAGGCTAGACGGTACGACGGACATGGTCGGCGAGCTGACGAGGGCCGGCGGCGAGGTGCCGTTCACCGCGTCCTATCGCCCGAAAGAGAAGTGGATTGAAAACGTCAACGCGTCTCCGGGCGGTATGGGTCAACCCAGCGGCGGTTATACCCCCCCGTAGTCGCTCTGTTGCCTTGGAACGGTCGTGCCTAAAGGCCAATTTCCGGCGCGGCTGCCTGTATTACGTCCTTCGTCTCGCTACGCTCGCTCAGGACTGCGAGGCAGGCGCGTCCTTCGACACGCGCGCTTCGCGCGCGGCTCAGGATGACATTACTGTCGACACGCGCGCTTCGCGCGCGTCTCAGGATGACATTACTATGCCCGAGATGATTTTTCGGAGAGGCGTTTTTCGACGTAGGGCACCAGTCCACCGGCGTCGATCAGCGAGCGCATGAACGGCGGAAACTCGGCGGCGCGGTAGGTTTCGCCTTTGGTGATGTTTCGGATCATACCGGTTTCGGGCTCGAGCTCGATCTCGTCGCCGGATTTGATGCCCTCGACCGCCTCGGCGGACTCGAAGATCGGCAGCCCAATGTTCAGCGCGTTGCGATAAAAGATTCGCGCGAAACTCTTGGCGATCACCGCCGACGTCCCGGAGCCTTTGATCGCGATCGGCGCGACCTCGCGGCTCGATCCGCATCCGAAGTTGGTGTCGGCCACGATGATGTCACCCGAGCGCATCCGCCCGGTGTACTCGGGGTCGAGACCTTCGAGCGCGTGCTTTCCGAGCTCGACCGGGTCGATGATGTTACAGTACTTGCCGGGAATGATCACGTCCGTGTCGACGTTCTTCCCGTACTTGTGAGCGTGTCCGCGCAGTTTCGCTTCCACGTTACACCTGCGCGTACTGGACGACCCGGGGGTCGGTGATGCGGCCGGTCAGCGCCGAGGCCGCGCACGTCGCCGGCGAGGCGAGATAGATCTCGGCCTTCGGCGATCCCATGCGCCCGACGTAGTTGCGGTTGGTCGTCGAGATCGCACGCTCGCCATCGCCGAGCGTTCCCATGTGGCCGCCAAAGCAGGCGCCGCAGCCGGGCGTGTTCACCGCGCAGCCAGCCGCCGCGAGCGTCGTGAGGACGCCCTCTTGCGCGGCCTGCATCCAGACCTTTTGCGAACCCGGATTGACGATCACGCGCAGGTTCGGCGCGATCCGTTTGCCTTCCAGAATCTGCGCGACCACGCGAAGGTCTTCCATGTAGCCATTCGTGCACGAGCCGATGAAGACTTGATCGACCGGGAGGTCCTCACGCGTCACCTCCGAGATCGGATGGACGTTGTCGGGCGTATGCGGACACGCGATCTGTGGCTCCAAGTTGCCGATGTCGATCTCGATAACGCGCTCGTAGGCCGCGTCGGGATCCGCCCGCTCGACCACGAACGGGCGAGTCGTGCGTTCCTTGACGTAGGCAATCGTCTTGGCGTCGGCGTGGAAGATGCCGTTCTTAGCGCCCGCCTCGATCGCCATGTTGGCCATGGTAATGCGTCCCGTGATCGACAGATTGTCTACCGTCGTCCCATGGTACTCGATCGCGCGATACGTCGCGCCGTCGATGCCGAGCTCGCCAACGGTCCGCAACATGATGTCCTTCGCGTACACCATTGGTCCGGGCTTGCCGTCGTAGACGAGCTTGATCGACGCGGGGACCTTGAGCCACACCTCGCCGAGGACGAACGCGGCCGCGATGTCGGTGGATCCCATGCCCGTCGCGAACGCGCCGAACGCTCCGTACGTGCACGTGTGTGAATCGCCGCCGACGATCAGCTCACCCGGCGCGACCAGCCCTTCCTCCGGCAAGACGACGTGCTCGATGCCGCCGCGGCCCACGTCGAAGAAATGCTCGATCCCTTGCTCGAACGCGAAGTCTTTCATGAGCTTCGCGAGCGACGCCGACTGCGCGTCCTTCGCGGGGACGAAGTGATCGGCCACCAGAGCGATGCGGCTCGGATCGAACACGCGCTTCGCGCCCGTGATGCCGCGCATCACCTTGATTGCGACGGCCGCGGATAGCTCGTTAGCCAGCACGAGGTCGACCTTGGCGTTGATGATTTGCCCCGGCTCGACCCGCTCCACGCCGCAGTGGCGGGCGAGAATTTTTTCGGTGAGTGTCATGCCCATGATACGAACAGTATAAGGCGAAATAAGGGCGGGAACCTCCGATGATGCAAGACGAACGCGATTTTGGCTTCTCCACACGGGCGCTCCACGCGGGCACGCCGCCGGACCCCGCTACCGGCGCTCGCGCCGCGCCGATCTACCAGACGTCGGCCTACGTCTTTGGCTCGACCGAGCAGGCGGCGGAACTCTTCGCGCTGCGCAGCTACGGCCACATCTACAGCCGGATCAGCAATCCGACGGTCGCCGCGTTCGAGGAGCGCATGGCCAGCCTGGAGGGCGGCCTCGGCGGATTGGCCTTCTCCAGCGGACTGGCGGCGCAGCTCTGCACCGTCCTATCGCTTGCGCAGAGCGGCGATCATCTCGTGTGCACGCAGAACGTTTACGGCGGGACCGTCACCCAGCTCAGCGTCACGATCAAGCGCATGGGGATCGAGACGACGTTCGTCTCGGCCGAAGATCTCGCCGCGGTGCGCGCCGCCGTCCGCCGCAACACGAAGCTGCTCTTCGTCGAGACGGTCGGCAACCCGTCCGGCGTCGTCGCGGACCTGCGCGCGTTTGCGACGGCGGCGCACGAGGCGGGCATCCCACTCGTGGTCGACAACACGTTCGCAACGCCGTACTTTTGCCGGCCGATCGAGCACGGTGCCGACATCGTCGTGCACTCCGCCACGAAGTTCATCAACGGCCACGGGACAGCGATCGGCGGCGTCTTGGTCGAATCGGGCAAGTTCCCGTGGGACAACGGACGCTTTCCGCTGCTCTCGACCCCGAGCCCGGGCTATCACCAGAAGGTCTTCACCGAGACGTTCGGCGAGTACGCGTTCTTGGTGCGCGCGCGCGCCGAAGTGTTACGCGACGTCGGAGCGCAGATGTCGCCCATGGACGCATGGCTCGCGCTGCTCGGCCTGGAGACGCTCGCCGTCCGAATGGAGCGCCACGTCGCGAACGCGCGTGCCGTGGCGGTGTTCTTGCAATCGCGTCCGGAAGTCGCGTGGGTCCGCGAGCCGCAGCTCGGATCGATCTTCACGTTCGGTGTGCGCGGGGGGCGCGAGGCCGGGCGGCGCCTCATCGACGCGTTGGTCCTGTGGAGCCATCTCGCCAACGTGGGCGACTCGAAGAGCCTGGTGATCCATCCCGCTTCGACCACGCATTCGCAACTCTCCGACGACGAGCTGCGCAACGCCGGCGTCGAGCCCGAGGCGGTGCGGCTGTCGGTCGGCTTGGAAGACGTCGAGGATCTGATCTGGGATCTCGATCAGGCGCTGCGCTCCGCCGCGCCGGTCGCGGCGCAAGCGCCCGCTTCGTGATCTTGACGACGCCGTCGCAGAGGCGCGACCTGTTGCGCCGCATCCACACCGTTGCGATGGTGGGCGCGTCGGCCAATCCGCTGCGCCCCAGCTACACCGTCTTCTCCTACCTGCGCACGCGCTCGGACTACGACGTGACGCCGATCAATCCGACGATCCAGGAGATCGACGGCGTCCGCGCATTTCCGTCGCTTGAGGCATACGCGCGCGAGCGCGGCGCGCCCGACCTGGTCGACGTGTTCCGCAAGCCGGCCGAGGCGCTCGGGGTCGTGCGCGAGGCCATCGCCCTCGGCATACCCGCCGTCTGGTTTCAGTACGGCGTCGTCAACCCGGAGGCGATCGCGCTGGCGGACGAGGCCGCCATGAGCGTCGTAGTCGACCGCTGCCTCAAGGTCGAGCACGCCCGTTTCTGCGGCGGCCTCTCCATGAGCGGCCTCAACAGCGGGATCATCACGTCGCGGCGCCCTTAGGAGAAAGCTGGCATCCCGGCGAAGGCTCGCCTACATGGACAGCCGGCTTTTTATTTGGCCAGGCCTCATCGCGTTATTGGCCTGGATCGGCCTAGGCGCGCTGTCGCCCAGCGTGGCGGCGGGGGCCCGGCCCGCGCCGACGTTTTGCGGCCCAACCACCGCCCCGCGTGAGCTCGTCGAGCCCCCCGACATCGACGTCGCAAAGCTCCCGCGCAACGCGAGCGGCGAGCACGAGCTGATCCTAACGGTCCACACGGACGGCCGCGGCATCGCGCAGCGCTACTGCTATACGTACGCCTGGAACGGCGCGGCGCAGACGGTCGCTCCGACGATTCGCGTGCATCGAGGCGAGCATTTCGCGATCCGCATCGTGAACGACATCGCCGGCGCAAGCAAGGCGGATCACGTGGCGTCGACCGCGATTCCCGAGTGCATGCCGATGGCGATGCCCGCGCCGGCGACGAACCACTATGTCGGCTACTTAAATCACAAGATAGATGATCGTTACATGGCGGTACCGCCGGGTGACACGAACCTGCACCTTCACGGCTACGAGGGGCCCGAGCTTCAGGAGAACATCTTCCTCTCGACGCTGAGCAACCCGCTGCACGCGTGCGAGTATCACGTCACGATTCCGGCTACGCAGCCACCCGGGACGTACCTGTATCACCCGCACGCGCACGGCTCGTCGGACGACGAGGTAGCGGAGGGTCTCGACGGTGTGTGGATCGTCGAGCCCGGCACGCCGCAGCTGCCACGCTCCGCCGAGCACGTGATCGTCGTGCGTTATCGGATACCATTCGTCGCCGACAATCCGTTCGCGCCCGACGGCAGCGCCTTCGTGCCCGCCGGCGCCGCGTACGAGGCGTCGCGGCCGGTGGGCTCACCGGTTCCGTTCGACCCTTTCCATCCGCCGCCGTGGCCGGTGACGTATCCCATGACGGCCGGTGGGGTGGCGTCCGACCCGATCGGCTGTAACGGCATCGGCTCCGAGGTGCTCGTAACGTTGAACGGCGCGTACACCCCGGCCTCACTCGACGTGCCGGCGGGAGAGCCGCAGATCCTACGAATCGTCAACGGCACATCCGACACCGGGACCAGGCTGCAGATGCGCGACGCGTCCGGGCGGGTCGTGCCGATCAGGCTCGTCGGGCTCGACGGCGTGCCGATCTCGAGCGATCCGGAGCAGCCGCTATCGAAATACGTGGCGACCAACGAGCTCATGCTCACGTCGATGTCGCGTGCGGACATTCTCTTTACGGCCGATCCCGGCGAGAAGCTGACGCTGTCCTCCGAGCACTTTTGTGAAGGCAAAGACGCGTTCTTCGAGATGCATCACGACCTCTTGAAGATCGCGGCTGGAACGGTCACCGAGACGCCGAGAGTAACCTTGCGTTCGAGTCCCGCGGTGATCGCCGACACGCCGGCGGGCCGGCTCGTCGCCTACGTGCACGCGCACCCGACGCTCGTTCGGCGTCGGGCATTCTCCTTTACCGAATACTCGCTTCCTAAGAACGGGAAGATCCCGGCGCACCAGGCATACTACATCACCGAGATCACGAATCCGGACTTCCACGAGCACCCGTTCTGGCCGCAATACGCGAGCGGCGCGGTCGTACCGTCGAACCCCGACATCGTCGTCAAACGCGGATCGGTGGAAGAGTGGTATCTGGTCAACACGACGATGGAATCGCACGCATTCCACATTCACCAGATGGCGTTCGCCCAGAGCCGCAGCGTGCCGGGAATCCCGCTGATGGCCGACACGGTCTTCGTCCCGATCGGCTCACTGCTACCGAACCGCCGCGACCCCAACTATCCGCTGGTGAAGCCGCGCGTGACGAAGATTATCCTCGACTTCCGTCGCGTACCGCCCGGGACGTTCGTGTTCCATTGCCACATGCTGTTTCACGAGGACCGCGGCATGATGGGGATTATTCGGGTCGTTTAGCGCCCTTCGACGGAGCCCGTCCCGAGCGTAGCCGAGGGGCTCACGATGAAATGGCGAAGGCACCACGAGCCTCCGTAGTGCCTTCGCGCATCGCGTCCTTCGACTGCGCCTGTCGGGGTGGACTACCTGCTCACCGCCACGCCCTGCGCGGAACACTGGCAGCTGAACGTCACGGTCGGGCCGCTCGAGCCCGGCGCGACTTCCGACACG
Organism: Candidatus Binatia bacterium; assembly: GCA_035544215.1. Classification (GTDB taxonomy): domain Bacteria; phylum Vulcanimicrobiota; class Vulcanimicrobiia; order Vulcanimicrobiales; family Vulcanimicrobiaceae; genus Cybelea. The sequence continues at coordinate 571,217 of DATKHY010000003.1, forward strand.
TCACCTTCGCCGCTCGCCTGATAGAGGGCGCCGTCCGCGGTGACCCACGTCAAGCCGTACGCAGCGACGTTGGAGATCGTGCGCGACGGCTCGGTCTGCCCCGGCGCGAAGACCGAGATCGACGCGCTGCCGCTGCTCGCGGCGTAGATGTTCCCGGCCTTGTCGATGCCCATGCCCGGTCCCATGATGTTGGTGAGGTTGAGGTTCATCGGCGTGGCGATGCTGGAGCCCGGCGCGATCTTGACCATATGGAGCGCGAGCTTAGCCTGCTCGGCGACGACGAGATCGCCTTGCGGATCGAATGCCATGCTGCCCGGATTGAACGCGTAGCCACCGACGCCCGTGTCGATCGATCGCTCCGGCGTGCCCTTGCCCGGCGCGAACACTTGCACCCAGCCCTCGTCCTGCACGTTCTCGTTGACGTAAACGTTGCCGGCCTTATCGACCGCGACGCTCCCGGGATTCCCTTTGAAATCCGAGATAGTGAAGAATGGCGACGACGCGCCCGGCTTGATTTCGGTCACGCTCGCCGGCAGCAAGTTGGACTGGTTCGCGACGTAGAGCACGTTGTTCGAGTCGACCCACAGCCCGAACGGTCTGCCGGCACCGTTGGTGATCATGCGAATCTGCTGCGGGTTCTTCATGCTCGCCGTGTAGACGTGGATCTGTCCGAGACCCGGCTGCCCGTCGATGTCCGCGATATACAGCACGCGGCCCCGGTTACGTCCCGCGGGCGCGTCCTCCCGCAGCCCAGGCGCGGCTTGGGCGACTGCGGGGGCTTGGTTCTGCGCCGTGCTCGGCGTCAACGAAGACGTCCCGGATTGCGCGCAGGCCGCAAGCAGCCCGGCCATCGCAAAGCCGGCCGTGGTGCGCCAGTGAAAGGTCATAGTTTGCTCTCCTAGTTCTGAAGCTTCGGTTACGATGCGGGCAGACTACAACACGGGTGTGAAGAGTTTCTGAAGCTTGCCTACTCGGCGTCGGGTTCTTGCGTACCCTCGGTGCGCTCGGCGCGTAACGCGTCCTCGACCGACAACGGCCTTTCGAAGGGAAGAAATTTGCGAGGTGGCTGGCTGAAATCGAAGCAATCCGCGGCGGGCGAGTTCGCGCGCGCGTCGCTAGCGCCGAGCCGTTGCAGGCCGAGGCGGTCCTCGATGAAGCGGAGGATGCTGCCGTGCTCGTATTGCACGTGCGATACGTAGCCTCGTTTGGCGTACGGCGAGACGATCAGCAGCGGCACGCGGAATCCGAGTCCGTCGAAGTCCTCGTACGGGGGCTTCACGTGGTCGTACCATCCGCCCCACTCGTCCCACATGATGAAGATCGCGGTCGAGTTCCAGAACTTGCTCTCGCCGATCGCGTCGACGACGTCGGCGACCCACCCCGGGCCGGTCGCGCTGCCGCACGCGGCATGATCGGAGTGCCTGCACGACGGGGTCACCCACGTCACGTCGGCGAGCCGTCCACGGGCGACGTCGACGATTACCTGCTCCGACGAGGTCACGACGTTCTCGTCCCAATCGGGGCCGAAGCGGATGTGCCGTATCGAACGGTACGCTATCCACTGCGAGGAGCGCGAGACGGCATAGAGCCGCCAGCTACGTCCGGCCGCGTCGAGCTCGTCGCCGAGGGTCCGATAGTCCTGACAAACGGGAATCGTCGGACCGTACGTGCGGCGATCGGTCAGCGTCGCGATTCGGTCGCCCGGGACGCTGCATCCCCATGGGCCGCTCGGGTAGTCGACTGCCCGGTTCGCCTGCCCAGCGATCATGTACTGATGCGACACGTAGCTCAGGTCGAGATTCGAAGCGAACATTCGATCCGCCAAAACGTATTCGTGCGCCATCGCGAAATAGAGCTTCGTCTGCGTGTGCGGCACATAGCCATACTGCGCGTGCGGCGGGCACGGCTGGTAGCAGTGCAAGACCTCGTGATTGAAACCGTCCATGCGACAGCGCGTGCCGGGAAGCTCTCCCGCACCGCGGCAAGCCTTGAAGAACGACGGGGATGAGTGCTCGATGTCGTAGCCGGCGGTGAAGGAGATCGGCGCGAGCCGGATGGCGTCCCCGTGCGAGTCTTCCCCAGAAGAGCTCGTATCCGCGCCGGGATACCCCTGGAAGAGGTTATCGAAGCTGCGGTTCTCCTGCATGATCCAGACCACGTGGGAGATCTTGGATATTCCGGCCTGCGGATCGCTCGGAAGCACCGGTACGCTCGAGCGCGCCGCGCATGCCGCGCACGCGAGAATCGACGCCATGAAGACCGCTTTGCCTTGCCACACGGTAACTTACCGTGCAGCCTATCGCTAGAGGATGAAGGAACTCTGAAGCTGTTCGGCGTCGAGCGAACAGCCGCGCGGCGATGCACTTTGCTCGCGCCCGAACAACTCGAAGCCGGCGTCGCGTTGGATGCCGAGGTCCTCGGTCTGTATCGCGATGCAGGACGAGCGGTTCGCCAAGTCCACGTGCAGCAGCGCGCCGGCTTCGCCCGGGGCCACCGTGCGCCGGTCCGGCCCGACCACGCGCGCGCGCAGCCACGGCGGACCGATCTTGTGGCGCGTCGCTGGGTCGTCGTAATACTGCGACGTGAGCTCGGTCATACCGTATTCCGAAACGATCGCCGAAGGCGCAACGCCGAAGCGGGAAGACGTGCGTTCGTACAGCTCCACGCGGTCCACGACGCGAGAGCGTCCCTTGAAGCCGCCCGTCTCCATGATTCGCGAGCCGCGCGGCAGCGCGAAGCGCACGTCCGCATTTTCGATCGCATCGAGCACGTGCACGAGCGCGAATGCGGTGGCGGCGACGAACACGGCCTGGCCCTCCGCGATCGCGTCGCGCAGGTCGCGCGCGAAGTCGTCGTAGAGCAGGTCGTTGCCGCGTAGATACCAGCCCATCCGGCCGTCGCCGCGCTGCTCGCCGATCCGCCGCATCATGTACCCCAGCGATGACGTTCGCCGCTCCTGCGGGTTCGGCACGAGATTGAAGTAACGCAGGCGCGCGCCGCCGGAGAGAACGAGGCGGTCGAACGCGGCCAGCGACGCCGCGTCGTAGAGCGCCTGGGTCTCCATGTAGTGGCGCCCGCTCGCCGGGCCGGTCGTGCCGCTCGTCTCGAACGCCAGGGCCGCCTTCGCGGGTTCGAACGTCGTAAGAGCCGCCTCTTTGAACGCGGGCGCCGGGACCGCGGGAATTGCCTCCCACGAATGCGGCAGCGACGCCGGCGTGACGCCGAGGCGCGCGCAGTAGCGCGCGTAGGGCGCGTTGTAGCGCAGTTGGTACGCGAACAACCGCAAGGCGAGGTCGTCGAACGCGGCATCGTCGAGCGTCTCGCCGCAACGGCGCCACCCGCCGATCACCGAGAGGATCTCCTCGTCGAGGGCGCGTGACTCCGCTTCGTAGGTCATGCGCTTCGGGAGGTGAGTTACGTTAGGAGTTCGATGAGCGAGAGTTCTGCGGCGTCGCCTTGTCGCACGCGCGTCTTGGTGATGCGGGTGTAGCCGCCGGTTCGCCCCTTGAGCGCCGGCGCGATCTGCTCGACGAGCTTCTTGAGCACGGCGGGCTCGGTGATGAACTCGGCCAGGTGGCGCCGCGCAGCCAGGTCGCCTTCCATTGCGGCGGTGATGCATTTTTCGGCGACACGGCTGATCTCTTTTGCCTTGGTCGAGGTCGTCTCGATCTTGTCGTGCTTGAAGAGCGACGTGGCCAGGTTGCGCAGCAGCGCCTTGCGGTGGCCATCGGTACGCGAGAGCCGTTTGTATGCGATTGAATGCGGCATTCGTATCGTCGCTACGCCAGGCGCAGCGTCAGCCCCCTCTCAGCTAGAACCTGCTTGATCTCGTCCAGCGATTTCTTGCCGAAGTTTCGCATCTTCATGATCTCGTCCTCGGTGAGATCGAGCAGCTCCGAGACCTTCGAGATGCCCGCGCGCTTGAGGCAGTTGAACGACCGGACCGATAGGTTGAGCGTCTCAACCGGAATGTCCCACTCGTTCGGCGGCGTCTCCGGCAGCGGCTCGGCGCGATTCGTGAAGGACACGAATAGGTCGAGCTCCTCCTGCATGAGCGATGCCGCCAGCGAGAGCGCCTCGTCGGGCGTGACGGAACCGTTCGTTTCCACCTCGACGGTCAGGCGATCGTAGTCGACGCTCTGGCCGACGCGCGTGTCATCGACAGTGAAGTTCACCTTGCGGATCGGCGAGAAGATCGAATCGAGCGGTATCAGGCCGATCATGTGCTCGACGTTGCGCTGCCGGTCGGCCATCACGTAGCCGCGCCCCTTCTCGACTCCGATCTCCATCGTCAGCTTGGCGTCCTTGGACGACAGCGTGCACAGCCGATAGCTCGGATCCAGAATCTCGACGTCCGCGTCGGGAACGATGTCTGCCGCGGTCACGTCGCGCGCGCCGCTGACGGAAAGCGTCAGCACCTTGGGCTCGTCGCTGTTCAGCTTGACCGGTAGGCCCTTGAGGTTGAGCATCAGCGCGATCGTGTCCTCGACCATCCCCGGGATCGTCGAGAACTCGTGGAGCACGCCGTCGATCTTCATGTAGGTCACGGCGGCGCCCGGAATCGAGCTGAGCAGCACACGCCGCAGCGCGTTGCCAAGCGTGATACCGAAGCCGCGCTCGAGCGGCTCGATCACGAACTTCGCATAGTTGTCGCGCCGTTCGCGCACTTCGATGCTTGCGCCGACCGGCGCTTCTAACATGGTCACGTGTTGTCGTTGTCCTTTATTGCTGCTTACGTTATCCGCCCGTCGCCCACGCGACGAACGATCGTACGCCTAGCAGCGGAGTGTGGTTATACTTTTAACGAGAGTAGTACTCGACGATCAGTTGCTCGTCGACCGGGGTGTCGATCTGCTCGCGCGGCGGCGGTTGCAGCACCTTGGCGGTCTTGTCCTGATCGTTCCATTCGAGCCACTCCGGCGGCCGGCGGCTCTGCGCGACCTCGAGGTTCGCCGCGAAGATCGTCGACTTGAGGCTGGCGGGCGCGATCGAGATCACGTCGCCGGGCCGCACGACGTACGACGGAATGTTCACGATTCGGCCGTTCACCCGGAAGTGACGATGCGTCACGAGCTGACGCGCCTGCGCGCGGCTGGACGCAAGATTCAGGCGGTAGATCACGTTGTCTAGCCGGCGTTCGAGGAGCTGCAGAAACGTGCGTCCGGTCTGGCCTGGCACGCGCGCAGCTTCGCGGAAGTAGTTCTTGAACTGCGTCTCGTGCACGCCGTAGTAGCGGCGCATCTTCTGCTTCTCACGCAACTGCCGGCCGTACTCCGAGACCTTGGTGCGCGACTTGCCCGTCGTCTTCTGCCCAGGCGCGGTCCCGCGCCGCTCGACCGCGCAGTTGCGTGACAGGCAGCGGTCGCCCTTGAGGAACAGCTTGATTTTCTCGCCCGTCTTGCTCGCAGCGGTCTCGCGGCGGCAGAGACGGCAAACCGGACCGGTGTAACGCGACATGCTTAGACCCGGCGCCGTTTCGGCGGGCGGCAGCCATTATGCGGAATCGGCGTCACGTCCTTGATCATCGTGATCTCGAGGCCGGCCGCTTGGAGCGACCGGATCGCCGCCTCGCGGCCTGCCCCCGGGCCCTTGACGAGGACCTCGGTGGACTTCATCCCGTGCTCCATCGCCTTGCGCGCCGCAGCCTCGGCGGCCATCTGCGCGGCGAACGGCGTGGACTTCTTCGATCCCTTGAAGCCGAGGTTGCCGGCCGACGCCCACGAGATGACGCCGCCGTGGGGGTCGCTGATCGTAACGATGGTGTTGTTGAAGGAAGCGTGAACGTGTGCGACGCCGGCTTGGACGTTCTTTACCTCACGCTTGCGGCGCGACTTGGTTTGCTTTTTGGCAGCCAAAAAGATCTCTCCAGATACTGGGCACAGGGCAATAAGGCGCCCACGGGCGCCAAGTGAGTATCTTACCTTAGGAGGCGAAGCAAAGACAAGGGGCTCAGCCTGACGGCTGAGCCCCAGCTAGCTAGCCTCCCTGCCCGCAGAGCCTACGGGTAGAGAACCCGCAATCCCAGGCCCGCGAACGGGCCGTTGTAGGTGCGGTTGATCGGGGCGTTTTGCTTGTTCGACCAGTTGTCGCCCATCCAGCCGGCCTCGATGAAGACCGGGCTGTTGCCGATCACGTAGTCGACGCCGACTTGGTACTTCAGGATGTTATACGCGAGCGGTAGGTTCACCGTGATCGTTCCGCCGCCCGGCGTGTTGTGGGCGAAACTTCCGTTGCCCTTGACGTTCGGGTAGTACCACACGCTGCCGAAGAACGACAGCGCCTGGTTGAGATCCGGCAGCTTCTCGCCGCCGAAACCCACCGCGTTCATGTTCGGGTAGCCGTAGCCGTTCGAGACCCACATGTAGCCGACGCCGATGTAGACGCGCGGCTGCAGGACCCGCACGGCGAACCGCGCGTCAACGTCCTGATCGTACAGGTTGCTGGTCGTCGTTACTGGCGAGCTGCCGTTTCCACCGACGACCGTCACGTAGCAGTTTGGCTGCGGCACGCTGTTTATCGTCGTGCAGTTATGCGGATACGGCCAGCGCTCGTAGGAGCCCTCGAGCATGAACGGGATGCTCCCGAGGCTGAACTCGCCTCCGCCGCGCACGGCGTATCCGCCGTTGCCGCCGTTGGCGTGGCTTCCCGCATTGAATTCGTTGTAGACCTGTGGCGAGAAGATGTAGTCGCCGGCTACGAACGCTTCGCCCCGAAGCGGGTGCGGAGTCGGAGGTGGCGGCGGTGGCGGCGGCGGAGCGGGGGGCGGCGGTGGTGCCGGGCTCGGCGGCGGCGTCGCCGGGATGTACCGTACGACGACCAAATGCCGGTCCGGAACCCACTGAACGTACGCGCCCATGCCCTCCGAGATCACACGGACGGGAACGAGAACGACGCCTTGATAAACCATCGGCGGCACGTCCAGCGGACGCGACTCGCCGTTGATTACCACTTCCGGTTTACCAACGGTAACTTTGACCTCGGCGCCAGGCTTCGACACCGTCGCGGTCTTGCTGCCCGCATCCCACGAAACCGTCGCGCCCATCTGTTCGAACATCGAGCGCAGCGGAATCAACAGCGTGCCGCCCTTGACGAGTGCCGCCAAGACACGACCCTGTTTGAGGATGTCGGGTTTTGTGTAGACGTGGTGATCGTTATAAAGAATAGGAATCTGGCCGGACGGCGGACTTCCGAAGTCTGCCGGCGGCGGCGAGCCTGTCTGCGCAACGCCGTTTCCATTGTTTCCTTGCGTTGCCGACGGAGCTGCGACCGCGTTCAACCCGCACAGCGCTACAATCAGCGCGGCGAGTACTCCGGTGCTCAGTCGTTTCACGAGAATGCCTCCTTATGGAACAACTCTAAACTGGCGGCGAGTTCGCTCCTCGCCAGCCTTGCAATACGAGCGGACGCCTGAAACGTTCCTGCTCGCACAAAGACACGATACCCGTTATTCCCCTATCGCGCAACGAGATAAACGCCACAGCCAGGCGATTCCTACCAAAGTCTCACCAAGCGCCAGGCCGAACGCCACTCGGGGGGCGTCGGGGCCGAGCGTCAGATGCAGCAGCTGCAGGACGAGCCCGGTGAACCCGGGCGCCACGATCTGCGGCAGGACGACGGCGAGGTTCCAGATTCCCATGGCCGCTGCCATGGCGCCGGGCGGGAGAACCCGGCACGCGATGGCCCAATCGGCCACCAGAAAGACGCCCCACCCCAGGCCAGCCAGCAGCGTGGCCGCGGCCACGCCTGCAGTCGCGTGGGAGGCGATGAAGACCGCTAATCCGGCGATGAAGCCGGCTGCGCCCAGCGTCGCGACGAGCCGTTTGTCGACGCGATCGGTCGGGCGCGCCGCCAGTCGTGCACCGACCGCTCCGAGGACCGTAAAGGCTACGATCAGGATCCCGGTCTCCCGGCTCGCGTCTCTCAACCCCGCGACGCCGAGAACGTCCGTAACATAGAACAGCAGATAGCCAAGGAGCGTGTAGAAGCCGACGTACACGAGCGCGCGCGAGATGAAGAGGTCCACGAACGGCCGCGTGACGCGAAACGGGGGTCGCGCCTCGCCAGGGGCATCGAGCAGCGGCAGGCGCGCCGCGTGTGACACCGTGACGGCGCAAGTCGCCAGCAGGAGGCCGCCCAGCGACGCGCTGAGCACGCGCGCGTTCGTTAAAAGGGCTGCCAGCAGCGCGCCTACCGCGTTACCGATTCCCTGCAACGCCGCCATCCAGGATGACGCCCCGCCGATGCGCACGCGCTCGACGAAGTCGGGAATGATCGCCTGGTACGGCCCGATCGCGACGTTGAGGGCGGCCTGCAGAAGGATGAACGCGAGCGTCAGCGCCGCGAACGTGCGGGCGTCGTAGAATAACGCGAGCGCGGCGGCCCCGCCGAGCGCCCCGACGACGTAGAACTCAATGCGTCGGCTCTGCCGGCGGCGGCGCGCGTCCGACCAGAACCCGATCGCGACCTGCGTGATCGCGGCCACGAGCGCGCCGGTCGTCGCGAGCCGGCTGTATGCGATGAGCGCGTCGGCGGGGACGAGCTCTTTCGAGCGAGCCTGCAGGGAGATCCCCAGCAGCGCGCCCCACACGGCCTGCACGCCAAGCCAGAAGAGCGCGAGCGCGAGCGGGTTAGCCGTGCGCGCACGCATAGCCATACTCAGCGAAGGTGTCCACGTCGTAGGCGAGCTCGGCCGCGCAGCCCCGAACCGCGCGCGCCGGCATCTGCAAGACGCGGACCGCCAGCGCCTCGAGATCCGCCACGCTCAGGCGGCGCAGTAGGAAACGGATCAACACGACCGGGCTCACGAGGCCCGCCATCTGCCACGGCCGCTTGCGCGCGTCGAAGAAGCGCGCCGCGATCGCCGCGACGCGTTGCGTGCTTCCCGCGGGAAGTAGGAACACGCCGCCGTTCACGACGCGCTCGCCGGCCAGCGTGATGCCGTAGGATGGCGGCGCATCCGGAAAACGCAGCTGAAAATCGGGGAACTCCGCGAGCGCGATGGCCAGCGCTCCGGAAGGGACGCGGGCGGCGAAAGTTTCGATCGCCCCGGGCGTCACGTAGGGCAGATCGCTGGTCGCGTAGAGCAACGTTTCGCCGTCGTCGGGCCAGGCGCGCAGCGCGCGCAGCAGGTTCTCGCTTCCGGAAACGCTTTCGTCGACGAACCGGTCGATCTGCGCGCCGCACGCCGCGCGCACCTCGTCGCCCCCGACCACTGCGATGCGGGCGGCGCCCGTCGCACGTAACGCCGCAATCATGCGCGACAGCATCGTCTGCCCGCGCACGGGCGCCAGCGCCTTCACGCGCGTGCCCGCCGCCTCCGCGAAGGGACCGTCGATCCGGCCGCCGGCGGTGATCACCGCTTTCACGCGGCGGCTATTTCTTGGCGACCGTCTTTTTCTTGCCGGCTACAGTACGCTTGGGTCCCTTGCGCGTGCGCGCGTTGGTCTTGGTGCGCTGGCCGCGCACGGGCAGGCCGCGCCGGTGGCGCAGCCCACGATAGCATCCGATGTCCATGAGGCGCTTGATGTTGCCCTGCACCTCGCGCCGGAGGTCGCCCTCGACGCGCAACTGCAGCGAATCGATCGCGTCGCGCAGCTTCTTCTCGTCCTCTTCGGTCATCGCTTTCACGCGCACGTTCGGGTCGACTCCGGCGTGCTGCAGCAACTTGCGCGCAGACGTCGCGCCGATTCCGTAGATGTACGTCAGCGCGACTTCCACGCGCTTCTCACGCGGCAGATCGATACCAGCAATACGAGCCATCAAAAATGTTCCTTCTTAACCCTGAACCTGCTTATGTTTTGGATTGACCTCACAGATCACCCGCACCCGGCCGTGCCGGCGAATGATCTTACACTTTTCACAAATTTTCTTTACTGACGGTCTGACTTTCATATTCTTCTACTTATAGCGATAGGTTATTCGGCCGTGGGTTAGGTCGTACGGCGAGAGCTCTACGAGGACGCGATCACCAGGCAGAATTCGGATGAAATTCATCCGGATCTTTCCGGAAACGTGCGCCAGGACGCGATGCCCGTTCGTTAGCTCGACGCGGAACATCGCGTTAGGCAGGGGTTCGACGATCGTCCCCTCGACCTCGATCGCCTCTTCCTTGGGCGTCGCGGTCTTGGCGGCTTTCTCGGCGGACGCCTTTTTGGCCCGCGCCGGGCGTCCGCCTCGCCGGCGGGCCATTTAGGCAATCGCCGCCCGCGCGGGACGGTAGCGTTCGATCTCCGGGCGTTCCGCATAGTCGCGCAGGGTAAGGATCTTGGGCCCGTCCTTGGTCACCGCGATCGTGTGCTCGAAATGCGCTGCGAGTTTACCATCTGCCGTCACGACTGTCCAGCCGTCGTTGAGGATGCGAATCCGCGGGCCCCCCTGCGTGATCATCGGCTCGATGGCCAGCACCAAACCCGCGCGGAGCTCCATCCCCGTGCCGTACTCGCCGTAGTTGGGCACCTGCGGCTCCTCGTGCATCGAGCGGCCCACGCCGTGGCCGACCAGCTCGCGCACCACGCCATAGCCGTGGCTCTCGGCGTGGGCCTGGATGGCGGCGCCGATGTCGCCGAGCCGTTTGCCGCACTCCATCTGCGCGATGCCGATGGTCAGGCATTCCTGGGTGACGTCGAGGAGGCGCTGCGCCTGCGGGGAGATCGTGCCCACCGCGACGGTGACGGCGCTGTCGCTTACGTAGCCCTCGAGCGTAGTCCCGATGTCGATCGACAGCAAGTCGCCCTCTCGCAAGACGCGCGACCCCGGAATTCCGTGCACGACCTCGTCGTTGACCGATGCACAGATCGACGCCGGAAAGCCGTTATAGCCCTTGAAGGTCGGCTCGCCGCCCGCCCGGCGAATTTGCTCCTCGGCCATGCCGTCCAGCTCGCTGGTCGAGATGCCGGGACGCACCGCCTTCATCAGCGCGGTCAGCACGGTCGAGGTGATCTTCCCGCTGCGCCGCATCAGCTCGATCTCGCGCGAGGATTTCAGCGTGATCATGCGCCCGCCCTAAGCGCCCGCGTGCTCGGCGCCGATCGCGCCGGCGATCCGGTCGGCCACGGCGTCCACGCTCGCGAGCGCGTCGACCTCCAGCAGCTTGCCGTTCTTGCGGTAGTACTCGGCGAGCGGCCGCGTCTGAGCGTCGTACACCTCGAGCCGCTTCGCGACCGTGTCGGCGCGATCGTCTTCGCGCTGAATCAGCTCGCCGCCGTCCTCGTCGTCGATGCCGGCGACCTTGGGCGGCTTGGTGATCGCGTTATACGTGCGCCCGTTGCGCGGGTTCGTCCAGCGCGAAGCCAGCCGCTGGATAAGAGCGGCGCGGTCTCCCGAGAAGAGCACGGCAGCGTTGAGCGGCTGACGCCGCCGTACGAGCATCGCGTCGAGCGCCTCCGCCTGCGCGACGGTGCGCGGAAAGCCGTCCATCACGAAGCCGCTTCCGGTGTGCTCGAGCTCACTCTCGATCATGTGGATCACGAGATCGTCGGGAACGAGTTCGCCGCGCCGCATGTAGCCCTCGGCCTGCTTCCCGAGCTTCGTATTACGCGCAAGATTCGCGCGCAGGATGTCGCCTGTGGAGATCTGGCGCAGTCCGAAGCGTTGCTCGAGCAGGCGCGCCTGGGTCCCTTTTCCGGCGCCGGGCGGTCCGAGGAAGACCAACCGCATGGTGTTGCGCGCGGCCCTTACCGTTTGATGAAGCCGCGGTAGTCGCGCATCGCGAGTCGCGCCTCGATCTGCGTGATCGTGTCCAGTGCTACGCCGACGACGATCAGCAGCGAAGTCGAGCCGAGATAGAAGGTCGTGACCGACAGCCCGCGCTGGACCGCTCCGGGCAGCACGGCGAGCAACCCGAGATAGATCGCGGCGGCGGTGGTGATGCGGATGAGGATCTTGTTGAGGTAGTCGACCGTCGGCTGTCCCGGGCGAATTCCGGGCACGAAGGCTCCCGTCTTCTTCAGGTTATCGGCCACGTCGCGCGTGTTGAGCACGACGGAGCTGTAGAAAAACGTGAAGACTACGACCAGCAAGAAGTAGACGATGTTGTAGAGCACGCCGTTGGGAGTGAACCAGACGTTGAGCCAGGCGGAAAAATTCTGCATCCCGTGCTGGATCGCCGCCCAGATTCCAGTACCGGTAATCGCCTGGCCGCGGCCGAACCACGAGAGCGCCTGCTGGGGCAAGAGCAGGATCGAGATCGCGAAGATGATCGAGATCACCCCCGCGTTGTTCAGGCGCAGCGGAATGTACGTGGAGCGCCCGGCAAACATCTTGCGGCCGACGACGCGGCGCGCCTGCTGCACGGGGACGCGGCGCTGGCCCTGGTAGAGGAACACGATCGAGACGATGATCACGATTGCGATCAGGATGTACAGCACTAGGTTGAGCAGCGATTCCGCGCCCTGGCTGGCCGAGGCGTAGGTCTGGGAGACGTACTGCGGGTAGCGCAGCACGATGCCGATGAAGATGATCAGCGAGACGCCGTTGCCGATCCCCTTGTCGCTGATCTGCTCGCCGAGCCACATCAAGAAGAGCGTGCCGCCGACCATCGCGATGATCGCGTAGAGCAGATACCAGGTCGACGTATCGTAGAACACGCCCGAGCGCTCCATCGAAATCCCCATGAACGTCGCCTGGATCGTCGCCAACACGATCGTCAGCCAGCGCGTGTACTGGCTGATCTTCTTGCGCCCTTCCTCGCCGCCTTTCTTAGCCATCTCTTCGAGCTGCGGCAAGACCACCGTCATCAGCTGCATGATGATCGACGCGTTGATGTACGGCGTGATGCCCATCGCGATGATGGACAGCTTCTGTAGTGCGCCGCCCGACAGGAAGCCCAGCAGGTTGTAGAACGCGCCGCTTTGCAGCACGCGCTGCCACGCCTCCTGGTTCACGTTCGGAAGCTGCACGTGGATCATGAACACGAACCACGCGAACGCGAAGAACACGAACAGAATGCGCTGACGGATTTCCGGGACGAGCACCGCGGCTCGCAGGTTGTCAAACATAAATTAGTTTGATGCCAGGTCTTCGAGCTGGGCGCCGGCGGCCGAGAGTGCTTCGCGGGCTTTCTTCGAGAAGAACACGTCGCGCAGGCGCAGGCCCGCGGGGAGCGCGGCGTCGGACTCGGCGCCGAGAATTTTGACGCCGTCGAGGATCGCCTTCACGAGCCCGTAGTCGCGGAGCGACTCGGGCGTGATCTCGACGGCCGGATCCCAGTGCGCGAGCTGACGCAGGTTCACGACGGCGAACCGCGTGCCGAAGTGTCCGGTGTCGCGGGCCTTCTGCGAGTAGCCGCGCCCGTGCGGAAGCCGCCGCGACCAGGCGGTTTGACCGCCTTCGAACGCGGGTCCCTTGCCGCCGCCGGAGCGCACGGTTTGGCCCTTCCCGCCCTCGCCGCCGGTCTTCACCATGCCCGATCCGTGGCCGCGGCCGATGCGCTGCCGCTTGGGCCGGCTTCCGGGTGCGGGTTTGAGGTCACCGAGTTTGAGGAGCTGCTTCTCTGCCATGTCTATGCCGTCTCACCCGTAGCAGTGTAAAGTTCCTTAACCGTTTTGCCTCGCATCGCCGCCACCTGTTCTGCCGTGCGCAGCGACCGCAGCGCCGAAACCGTCGCCATCACGACGTTAATCGGATTGGTCGTTCCGAGGCACTTCGTGAGGATGTCGTGGATGCCGGCCAGCTCGAGCACTGCGCGCATCGATCCGCCGGCGATCACACCGGTGCCGGGAGCCGCGGGCTTGAGCAACACGGTCGCGGCGCCGACCTCGTGACGCACCTCGTGCGGAATCGTCTTTTCGACCATCGCGACGGTAACCAGACTCTTGCGAGCCTGCTCGACGGCCTTGCGAATCGCCTCGGGCACCTCGCCGGCCTTGCCGATCGCAAAGCCGACCTTGCCCTTGCGGTCGCCGACGACCACGAGCGCGCTGAAGCTGAAGCGCTTGCCGCCCTTGACGACCTTGGCGACGCGATTGACGCGCACCACGGTCTCTTCCAATCCGCTCGAATCGCGTTCACGGCCACGGTACTGCATCAGAACGTCAACCCCGCTTCGCGCGCGGCGTCCGCGAGGGCACGCACGCGGCCGTGATACTTATAGCCGCCGCGATCGAACACGACTTGCGAGATGCCCGCCGCCTTGGCCTTCGCAGCGATTGCCGAGCCGATGGCCGCAGCTGCGACGAGGTTCGTGCGCGACGCCAGATCGGCCGCGAGCGACTTGTCGCGCGTCGACGCCACCGCGAGCGTGTGTCCCTTCGCATCGTCCACCAGCAACGCGTAGATGTGGTGCAGCGACCGGCGCACGCAGAGGCGCGGCCGTTCCTGCGTTCCGGCGACTTTCTTGCGCAGCCGAGCGTGACGCGCGACCCGCGCTTGCGCCTTATCCACTACTTCTTGGCCGCCTTTCCGGCCTTGCCGAGCTTCTTGCGAATGCGCTCGCCCTCATATCGTATGCCCTTGCCTTTGTACGGCTCCGGTTTGCGCAGCCGCCGAATCTCCGCGGCCACCTGGCCCACGGCCTGTTTGTCGATCCCCTCGACGTGGATCTTGGTCTGGCCCTCGACGGTGAGCGCTACGCCCTTGGGCGCCGTAAACGCCACGGGATGCGAGAAACCCAGACTCAAGTTGAGCCGCTCACCCGACTTCGCGACGCGATAGCCGACGCCGCTGATCTCCAGGCTCTTGCGAAACCCCTTGCTTACGCCTTCGACCATGTTCGCGATCAGCGTTCGCGTGAGGCCGTGCGCGCTGCGATGCTGCTTCGCGTCGCCCTTGCGATCGACGATCACCTTGCCATCGTCCAGGCGCACCTCGACCACATCCGTGAGGATACGCTGGCGCAGCTCTCCCTTCGGCCCCTTGACGAGCACTTCGCCGGACTCGACCTTAACGTCGACGCCCGACGGCACCGTCACCGGCAGCTTGCCTATGCGCGACACGGTCGGACTCCCTTACCAAACGTACGCAAGGACCTCTCCTCCGATGCCGCGCTTGTGCGCCCTCTTGCCCGACATGATTCCCTGCGGCGTCGACATGATGACCAAACCGAGGCCGCCGAGCACGCGAGGAATCTCGGTCTTGCCCGTGTAGACGCGGAGTCCTGGGCGCGAGATGCGCCGCAGGCCCGTGATGATCTTCTCCTTCTCGGGGCCGTAACGCAGCTGAATGCGGATCGTCCCCTGCGGGCCCTCCGCGAGCCGCTCGAAGCTCTCGATGAAGCCCTCGTCTTGGAGAATCTTCGCGATCGCCTGTTTCGTACGCGACGCCGGCATATCCACCGTCTTGTGGTTCGCGGTGTTCGCGTTGCGAATGCGCGTGAGCATATCGGCGATCGGATCGGTTACTGACATCTGCTCCTCTCCCTCACCACGACGCCTTCGTTACGCCCGGCACGACGCCGGCATGCGCGTTCTCGCGAAAGCAGATGCGGCACATCGCAAACTTTCGCAGATAGCCGCGCGGACGCCCGCAGACCCTGCACCGGTTGTGGCGCCGCACTGGGAACTTCGGCGCGCGACGCGACTTGATGATCAAACTCGTCTTTGCCATTAAATCTATCTCTGCTTCCCTGCGGTCGAGGGCGCTGGCTTCTGCAGCGGCAGGCCCATCGCCGTCAAGAATTCGGAGGCCTCCTCGTCGGTCTTGGCGCTCGTCACGATCGTGACGTCCATGCCGCGAGTCTTGTCGACCTTGTCGTAGTTGATCTCCGGAAACACGAGCTGTTCCCGCAGACCCAAATTGTAGTTGCCCCGCCCGTCGAACGACTTCGCGGGCAGGCCGCGGAAGTCGCGGATACGCGGCAGCACGACATTGAACAGCTTGTCGACGAACACGTACATGCGGTCGCCGCGCAGCGTCACCTTGGCGCCGATGTTCATGCCCGCGCGCAGCTTAAACGCCGCGATGGACTTCTTCGCCTTCGTGACGATCGGACGCTGGCCCGTGATAGCCGCGAGCTCGCTGACCGCCGCGTCAAGGGCCTTCGGATTGACGATCGCCTCGCCGACGCTCATATTCACCACGACCTTCTCGAGCCTCGGAATCTGGTTAACGTTCTTGTAGCCGAAGCGCTCCTGCAGCCGCGGGCGGATCTGCTTCTCGTACGTCTCTCTGAGCCGTTCCAAGCCCCTTATGCTCCCTTCGCCGAGTCGCGCGCGGGCTCGCCGCAGCGCGCGCAGATCCGGTGCACGGCGCCGTCGGCCGTGCGCCCGTGGCGCAGCCGCGTCGGCAGCTTGCACTTCTCGCAGACGTATTGCAGCGCAGAGATCGGCAACGGGGCCTCTTTCTCGATGATGCCGCCGGTCTGCACGGCGCCGCCCATGTTGCCCGACTTGGCGCCCTGCTTGGCGTGCCGCTTCACGACGTTCACGCCCTCGACCGTCGCGGTGCCCGCCGCCGGGTGAGTCGCCTTGACCGTCCCGCGCTTGCCGCGTTCCTTGCCGCGGCGGATCATCACCGTGTCACCCTTGATAATCATCTCACAGCACCTCCGGAGCGAGCGAAGCGATCTTGAGGAATCCGCGCTCGCGCAGCTCGCGCATGACCGGGCCGAAGACACGCGTCCCGCGCGGATCGAGGTTGTCCTTCTCGCCCTTGATGATCACGCACGCGTTGTCGTCGCAGCGCACGACCGAACCGTCGCCGCGGCGGATCGGCGCGCTCGTCCGCACGACGACGGCCTTCACGACCTGGCCCTTCTTGACCGCCGCGCCGGGGATCGCGCTTTTCACCGTGCCGACGACCACGTCGCCGACATGCGCGTACACGTGGCGCCCGCCGCCAGTCACATGAATGACGAGCAGCTCGCGCGCGCCGCTGTTATCGGCCACCTTCAGCCGCGTCTCTTGCTGGATCATCGAGCCCGTTCCACGATCTCGACTAGGCGCCAGCGCTTGTCACGCGAGAGCGGACGGCACTCCACGATGCGCACCAGGTCTCCCACGTTGGCCTCGTTGCGCTCGTCGTGCGCCTTGAAGCGCGCCGACTTGCGCACTATCTTGCCATAAGCAGCGTGCGGCACGCGCGTCTCGGACACGACCACGATCGTCTTGTCCATCTTGTTCGAGGCGACGCGGCCCTGCTTCACGCGCCGCGTGCCGCGGGCTGACCCTTCGACTTCGCTCAGGACAGGCTCAGGACTAGGCTGCACCATGCTCACCCTCGGCGAGACGCTTCTCGGAAATGACCGTCTGAATTTGCGCGTAGGAACGGCGCATCGCCCGAATCTTGCTAAAGTCGGTCAGATGTCCGGTACGCAGCGCGAAGCGGAGGTTGAAGAGCTCAGCCTTCGCATCGCGCGCCTTCTGCTGCAGCTCCTTCACGGTGAGGTCGCGCAGCCCGTCGAGCTCCTTGTGTTTCACGCTGCCTCCTCGCGAGAGATGATCTTCGTGCTGATCGGCAGTTTAGAGGCGGCACGCTGCAGCGCTTCGCGCGCAGTGGTCGGCGCCACGCCGGACAGCTCGAAGAGCACGCGGCCCGGGCGGACGACGGCGACCCAGAGCTCGGGATTGCCTTTGCCCGACCCCATGCGCACTTCGGCCGGCTTCTTCGTCACCGGTTTGTCGGGGAACACCTTGATCCAGACCTTGCCGCCGCGTTTGATGTGACGGGTCATCGCGATGCGAGCTGCCTCGATCTGGCGATTGGTCATCCAGCACGGCTCCATCGCCTGCAGGCCGTAGTCGCCGAAGCTCAACGAGTTACCGCGCGTTGCGGCCCCCGACATGCGGCCGCGCTGCGTCTTGCGCCATTTGACGCGCTTGGGAGTCAGCATCTTACTCCGTCACCTCGCTCGTCTCCAGCACGGGCTCAGGTGCCGGCTGCACCACCACCGGCTCGGGCGCGGGTTGCACGACAACGGGTTCCGGCGCGGGTTGCACCGCGACGGGCTCGGGTGTAGGTTGCGCGACCACCGGCTCCGGCGCGGGCTCTGCAGCCGGTGCCGGACGCGGCGGCGGAGCCATCCGCTGATCGCGCCCGCGGCCGCGGCCTCCGCGCTCGCGGCGCTCGCGGCCCCGATCGGAGCGGTCGCGCAGCGCGCCGTCCGTGCGCGGCTGATCCGGCAGCACCTCGCCGCGATAGATCCAGACCTTGACGCCGATGCGTCCGAACGTGGTGAACGCCTCGACCTGAGCGTAGTCGATGTCGGCGCGGAGCGTATGCAGCGGCACCTTGCCGTCCGCGTTGTGCTCCGTGCGTGCGATCTCCGCGCCGCCGAGGCGGCCCGAGACCTGCACCTTGATGCCGCGGGCGCCCGCGCGCATCGTCCGCATGATCGCCTGTTTCATCGCGCGCCGGAACGCAATGCGCTTCTCGAGCTGGTCGACGATGTTCTGCGCCACGAGACGCGCGTCGAGCTCAGGGTGAGAGATCTCCATCACGTTGACCGCGACGCTCTTGCCGGTGAGCTGCTCGAGGTTCTTGCGAATGTCGTCTATGCCCACGCCGCGCTTGCCAATGATGATGCCCGGCTTCGCGGTGTTGACGATCACACGGGCCTGGTTGGCGCGCCGCTCGATCTCGATCTTGCTGATCGACGCCGAGCGCATCCAGCGATTGAACGACTTGCGAATCGCGACGTCTTCGTGCAGCCAGTCGACGTAGTGCTTTTTCTCAAACCAGCGGCTGTCCCACGTGCGCGTGATGCCCAGGCGCATGCCGACCGGGTGAATCTTCTGCCCCATTACGCTTCCTTAGCTTCCTTGGTCGCGCGCTTGCGCCCGGATTGCTTCTTGCGCGCCGGTTTGGCCGACGTCGCTGCCGCCGCAGCCGTCCCGCGGCGAACTTTGTCGATCGCCTGCACGGACGCGCCGGCCTTCCTGCGTCGCTTGACGGGCGGGTTCTCGCTGACGATCACCGTGACGTGCGAGAGCCGCTTGCGCTTGAATGCGGCACGGCCTTGCGCTCGCGGATCCAGCCGCTTCGTAAAACGGCCGCCCGGGCCGCCGTCGACGGTGATGCGCGAGATATATAAATCGTCGGCGTTCATGTCGTGGTTGTTGCCGGCGTTGGCGACCGCGCTGCGAACGAGCTTCTCGATCGGCTCCGCGGCATAGACCTGTGCAAACTTCAGCAGCACCAGCGCCTCGCGGACGCTCTTGCCGCGAATGGCGTCGGCGACGCGCCGCAGCTTGCGCGGCGCGGTACGAACGAAGCGCAGGTGCGCGACCGCCTGTTGACTGCCCGCAGTCACGTCTTCACCGTCGCCTTCTCGCCGCCGTGACCGCGGAAATGCCGCGTCGGAGCGAACTCGCCGAGCTTGTGCCCGACCATGTTTTCCGTGATGTACACCGGGATGTGCGTCTTGCCGTTGTGCACACCGATCGTGTGGCCGACCATCGTCGGAAGCACCGTCGAAGCGCGGCTCCACGTCTTGATCACGCGGCGCTCGCGCGTTTCGTTAAGCTTTTCGATCTTCGCGACGAGGTGGTCCGCGACGAACGGACCTTTCTTCAGAGAACGAGCCATGCTACTTCGAACCTCGGCGGCGAACGATCATCTTGGTGGTGCGCTTGTTGCGGCGCGTTTTCTTGCCCATCGTCATTACGCCCCACGGCGTGGTCGGTGGCCGCCCCGACGTGGAGCGCGCCTCGCCGCCGCCGTGCGGATGATCCACCGGATTCATCGCGATGCCGCGCACGCTCGGGCGCTTGCCGAGATGGCGCGAGCGGCCGGCCTTGCCGATGACCTGATTCTCGTGCTCGACATTGCCGAGCTGGCCGATCGTCGCCCGGCACTCGATGTGGATCTTGCGCACCTCGCCCGAGGGCATGCGTACCTGCGAGTACTCGTCTTCCTTGGCCATGAGCTGCGCCGCGACGCCGGCGGAGCGCACGAGCTTGCCGCCCTGCCCGGGCCGCAGCTCGATGTTGTGGATCACCGTGCCCACCGGGATGTTCCTTATCGGCAGCGCGTTGCCGATCTTGATGTCCGCGTTGGGACCCGACTCGACCAGCTCGCCGACCAGCAACCCGAGGGGCGCGAGGATATAGCGCTTCTCGCCGTCGCGGTAGCTCAGCAGTGCGATGCGGCACGAGCGATTCGGATCGTACTCGATCGTCGCGACCTTGGCCGGGACTCCGTCCTTGGCGCGCTTGAAGTCGATGATCCGATACAGCCGGCGCGTCCCGCCACCGCGGTGGCGCACGGTGATGTGGCCGTTGTTGTTTCGGCCGGAGTGCTTCTTGCGAACCTCAACCAGGGATCGCTCGGGGGCGACCTTGGTGAGATCCGAAAAGTCGGGCGTTGTGACGAACCGCCGGCCAGGCGAAGTCGGCCTGTATTTCTTTACTGGCATCGCTTACTGCTCAAAATAGTTGACTCCGCCGAGCTCGATCTTCTGCCCGGCCTTGATCGTGATGATCGCCTTCTTGTAGTCGCTCTGCTTGCCGGTCGTGCGCATCCCACGGCGCGCGAAGTTGCGAGCCTTGCCGCGCACGTTCACGGTGTTGACGTGCAGTACGTTGACTTTGAAGATCTCCTCGATCGCGTGGCGGATCTGCGTCTTGGTCGCGCGGGGATGCACCACGAACGTGTACTGCTGGGCGAGGGCGTCGGCCATCGCCTTTTCGGTTATGCGCGGCGCTACGATCACGTCACGCGCGTCCATCGGTCTGCTCCTTTTCGCCGCCCAGCCGCTGCGAGAGCGCCTCGTGGGCCGGCACGGTAAAGACGATCCGCTCGAAGCGCAGCACGTCCTTGACGTCGAGCGCCCCCTCGTCGGTGACGGCGACGCGCTGCAGGTTACGGCTCAAGCGCCGGATCTCGGCTGCGTTCTTCTCGACCCGGCTGCATACGATCAGCGTCGCCGGGCCGCGCTTCGCCGCCTTGGCGCTGCCGAAGAGTAGGGCCGCGAAGCCCGCGGTCTTCGATACGCTGAAGTTCTCGGCGTCCAAGAGCATGACTGCGCCGTTGCGGAAACGGTCGGCCAGCGCGGCGGTGAAGGCCAGCCGGCGTTCCTTCTTATTGAGGGACTCCACGTAGTCGCGCGGCTGCGGGCCGAAGACGACGCCGCCGTGCCGCCATTGTGGCGAGCGAATCGATCCCTGGCGGGCGCGGCCGGTGCCCTTCTGGCGCCACGGCTTGCGTCCGCCGCCCGCGACCTCGTCGCGTTTCTTGGTGGAGGCCGTGCCGGCGCGCCCGTTCGCGAACTCGCGATGCACCGCGCGGTAGATCACGTCGTGCTTGGCGTCGAGCTCGCGCTCGAGGAAAGCGGGCGACGGTGCCTCGCGCAGCATTAGATATTGGCCTTACGCGTCTTGACGCTCTGGCGCACGAGCACCAGCGCGTTCTTCGCCCCGGGAACGGCACCGCGCACGAGCAATAAGTTGCGCTCGCCGTCGGCGCGGACGACCTCGAGGTTCTGCAGCGTCGTGCGGTCGACGCCGAGGTGTCCGGGGCGCCGGCTGCCCTTGGTCGTGCGGCCCGCGTTGGTATCGCCGTTGCTGGCCGGCTGCCGATGAATCATCGAGCCATGGCTCGCGCCGCCGCCGCTGAAGTTGTGCCGCTTGATGCCGCCCGCAAAGCCGTGACCCTTGGAGATGCCGACCACGTCGACGCGGTCGCCCGGCTCGAAGCCGGTGACCGTCACGCTCTGTCCCCGTTCGCCTTCGGGCTCGTCGCGGAACTCGCGCACGAAGCGCAGCGGCTCCAACCCCTGCTTCTTGAAGTGGCCCGCGAGCGGACGGGTCACGCGGCTGCGCTTGACCGGCTCGAAGCCGAGAGCGACGGCGTCGTAGCCGTGCTTCTCTTTAGTCTTGCGCTCCACGACCGTACAGGGACCCGCCGCGATCACCGTGACCGGCACGTAGCGCCCGTCCTCAGTGAACACGCTGGTCATCCCGACTTTCCGGCCCAGAATGTTCTTCAAAGCTTCTCTTCCGCGGCTTTTGCCGGGCCACTGGCCCAGGCGTATTGGTAGTTACTTCCGCCGATTCGCAAATGCATCGCGAACCGGCGTGAATCGCAACTTCGGCAGTGTACCAGGGCCGCCCGGTAAAATCAAGCGTCGTGATGACCCGACGACTGACCGCCCTGCTTGGCGCCTCTTTCCTAGCCTCCTTCGTCGTCCCCACGGCCGCATCTGCCTCGTCGAAGAGCGTGCTGGACGAGCTGCGCAAGGCGATGTTGACTCGCCCACTCTCGTCGATCGAGTCGATTCACGCCGTGGGAAGCATCGAGAGCCTGGGCATATCCGGGAGGGCGCAGGAGTGGGACGACGTGCGCGGCGTGCGCTTTACCGTCGACCAGAACGCGGGCCCGCTGAGCGGAGCGTCGGGGTGGGACGGAAAGGTCGCCTGGAGCCAAGACTACGCCGGTCTCGTGACGATCGACGGCGGGGCGAGCGGGCGCATTCAGGCGATCGATCAGGCCTACCTCGACAACCTTCGGTACCTTCGGCCTGATGCGGGCGGCGCGGTCGTCGTGTATGCCGGACAACGCAACGCCGACGGCAAGCAGTACGACGCGCTCGCCGTCACACCGCCCAACGGCAGCGAGCTGCTACTCTGGATCGACCCGCGGACCCACCTCGTCGGCCAAGTAACCACGACCGTCGGGACCATGACGATCACGACCGTCTATTCAAACTACCGGCGGGTCGATGGCCTCACATACCCGTTTTCCAGCTCGACGGAGACATCGGCCGGCAACTCCTTCGCGCAGCGATTCTCTACAATCGAGCTCAACACCGACGTGGCCGAGCGAATGCGCGTGCCGGGGCGCAACGTGCACGATTATTCCATCCCCGGCGGCGGGAGTATCAATGTTCCGCTGCAGATCGTCAACAACCACATCTATGTCGGCGTGATGCTCGACGGTCGCGGCCCTTACACGTTCGTCCTCGACAGCGGCGGCGATTACATCGTGACGCCCGACGTCGCCGCCGCGCTGCACGCAAAGAGCGTCGGCGGCGTGAACCTGTCGGGGGTCGGCAACGCCACCGAGGGAGCTGCCTTCACGCGGGTGGAGACGATCGCCGTCGGCGGCGCGCAGGTCCGTAACCAGTATCTGCTCGTCTTGCCGATCGCGACCGGATTCGGCGTCGCTGAGGGGATGCGCATCGACGGTATGCTCGGCTATCAGTTCCTCAGCCGCTTCCTCGCGACGGTCGACTATGCCGGCGCGAAGCTCACCCTCGCGATCCCGCCTGCGATGCCGGCGGCTCTGCCCAACGCCGCGGCGATTCCATTCTTTTTCGACGGCACCATTCCGATCATTCCGATCACGATCGACGGCGTCACGGCGACGGCGGAAGTGGACACAGGGAACCGGGCGGCAATGGAGTTGCTGGGGCCCTTTCTCGCGTCGCATTCGGGTATCGCCGGCCTCGCTAAGACGCCGCCCGCCGTCACCGGCTACGGCGTCGGTGGCCCAGCATACTCGCGGCTCGGTCGCGTGCCCTCGCTGCAGATCGGACCGTACAGTCTGTCCAACGTCGTCACGTCCTTCAGCGTGCAGACCCAGGGCGCGCTCGCTGACCCGTTTACTCCGGCGAACATCGGTGGCGCCGTCTGGCGCCGCTTCGATCTGACCTTCGACTACCTGCATTCGCGGGTGTTGCTCGCGAAGAGCGCGCTCTTCGATCAACCGTTCGGTTACGATCGATCCGGGCTCTTTCTGATCGATTCCGACGGCGCGCACACGGTGCTCTCCGTACTCGCCGGATCGCCCGCAGCCGCCGCCCAGCTCGCCAAGGGCGACGTGCTGCTCAGCGTCAACGGCGCCCCCGCGGCAAATCAATCGCTCGCCGCGCTGCGCGCGCTGCTCTCGGGACCATCGGGCACGATCGTGCGGCTACGCATTCGCGGGCCGCGCGGAGTGGAACGCGACGCCACCCTCACGCTGGCGGATTACGTTTAGCGCTCAACTAAACGCTGCGAGTCCGGTGATTTCTTTGCCGACGATCAGCGCGTGCATCTCGCTCGTGCCTTCGTAGGTCAGCACGGACTCGAGGTTGTTCATGTGCCGGATGATCGGATATTCCAGCGTCACGCCGTTGGCGCCGAGGACCGTTCGCGCCTCGCGCGCGATCGCGAGCGCCTCGCGCACGTTGTTGAGCTTTCCCAGGCTGACCTGCGATGCATGAAGCCGCCCCGCGTCCTTGGCGCGACCTAGATGCAGCGCCAGCAGCGTCCCCTTGTTGAGTTCGAGAAGCATGTCGACGAGCTTTTGTTGCGTGAGCTGGTAACCGCCGATCGCGCGATCGAACTGCACGCGCGTCTTGGCGTAATCGAGCGCGGTCTCGTAGCAGGTACGCGCGGCACCCATTGCGCCCCAGACGATCCCGTAGCGCGCCTCGTTCAGGCACGCGAGCGGCCCGCTCAGGCCTTCGGCCAGCGGCAGCAGCGCATCGGCCGGGACGCGGCAATCGGATAGCACGAGCTCGCTCGTCACCGATGCCCGCAGCGAGAGCTTGCGGTGGATGTCGGACGCCGCGAATCCCTTGGAATCGCGCGGCACGACGAAGCCGCGGATCCCGGCTTCGGTTTGAGCCCAAACGATTGCGAGATCGGCGATCGATCCGTTCGTGATCCACATCTTCGTGCCGTCGAGGATCCAATCGCCGCCGTCGCGCCGCGCGCGCGTTCGCATGCCCGCCGGGTTGCTGCCGAAGTCCGGCTCCGTCAGGCCGAAGCATCCGATGAGCTCCCCGCGCGCCATCCGCGGCAGCCACGTCGTCTTCTGCGCTTCGCTGCCCCAGCGATAGATCGCGTACATCGCGAGCGATCCCTGAACCGATGCGAAGCTGCGCACGCCCGAGTCGCCGGCTTCGAGCTCGAGGCACGCTATGCCGTACGCGACCGCGCTCGCGCCGGCGCACCCGAAGCCGTGGAGATGCATGCCCAGCAAGCCGAGGCGCCCGAGCTCGGGGCCCAGCTCGCGCGGAAGCGTTCCGGCCTCGAACCATTCCGCGACGTTGGGAAGCACGCGCTCACGCACGAACTCGCGCACCGTGTCGCGCACGAGGCGTTCCTCATCGGATATCAGGCTCGCGACGTCAATGAAGTCGATCGCGTCGGGGGACACTAGCGCTTCAGGACGCGCGCGAGCTTATCGAAAAGAGCCTCGGTCGAGCGCTCAAACTGATCTTCGAAGCGCCGCCACAGGAGCCGCCCATCGGTATCGGACAGCATCGCGTCTACCCGGTACTCGAGCAGCGTCTCCTTGCCTTCGCTCGACAGATGAAACGCGTGGGTGCCATCAAATCCGTCGTTGCGAAAGCGCCAGACGATCCGCTCCTCGGGTACGGCTTCCTCAAGCATACCGTGGATGCCGAGATGCCACTCCTCCGTGCGGCCCGGCACCAGCGGGCCCGGAGAGCGCATGAAGGGTTGCGAGGCGAACGGCCAGATCTGATCGCCTGAGGTGCCCATCTCCTCGAGCAGATGGTAGATGCGGCGTTTCGTACCGTGGAACGAGCGCGACCGGACTTCGTGAAGGTCGATGGGCATGGCCGGTCGTTCGCTTAGCGAAGCGCGGCGACCCCTACGACGCCCGACAGGAGGATGAGCACGGGCGCACTGAGTTTGCGGCGCAGCATCAGGACCGTCACCACCACCGCGACTGCGTACGCCACCGCGCTCACCTCAACGCCGCGCGCGATCGTCCATACGCTGGACCAGACTAGTCCGACGATCGCCGGCGCCAGGCCCTGGGAGATGATGACGCGCCACGGCGACGCCTGGAAGCGCACCCAGAGCGCGTCGAAGACCACCATGATGGCGCTCGACGGAACGAACATCGCGATCGTCGCCACGGCGGCACCGAGCAGCGGCCGCCCGGGAGTGGCCGCATAGCCGACGAGCGCCGCGAAGACCGTCGTAGGCCCGGGCACGAGCTTGCCGATCGTGTAGAACTGCGTGAACTGCTGCGACGTCACCCATTGGTAGCGAGTCACCGCATCGTAGTGCATCTGCGGAATGATGCCCTTGCCACCGCCGAAGCCCAGCACCGACAGCTGCGCGAAGGTCCAGAGCAGATGCAGCAGGTTGTCAACGCCGTTCATTGCTTCGGCCGACGCGTCTTGACGTATTGGTGGACGATTCCGATGCCCCCGAAGACCACGAGCACGAGCAGCAGCGGCATGTGCAGGAACGACACGGTGAGGGCGGTCACGGCCAGCAGCACGATGCGCGCCCAATCGCCGCGTTCGTCCCACGCGAGCTCGAGCGCGTTGCCGACCGTCAGTCCGAGCGCGCCGGCCGCGCATCCGCGCAGCGCTCCTTGCACAAACGGGTTCGCCGAGTATTTGAAATAGAGCGCGCCGGCGATCAGCACGATGATGAACGGCGGAATGCTCGCGCCCAAGAACGCCGCGACCGCGCCCGGGACGCCGCGGACGCGCTGACCGCAATACAGCGCGAGGTTCAGGATGTTCGGGCCGGGGAGGATCTGCGCGATCTCCAGGCCGTCCATAAAGCAGTCGCGGTCCATCCAGCCGCGGTTTAAGACCTGCTGTCGGACGCTCGCCTTTTGACCTCCGCCGAACGCCGTCGAGGAGATCGCCGCAAAAGTCAGCGCAATGCTGGATAGCGATGGGCGAGCATCACGAGACATCGGCGAGCGGACCGTCCACCACCGGCGACGTGTGTTTGCCCGCAAGGATATGGATGTGGACGTGTTCCGTGTGCTGATACGGCGGCAGAACTCCCATGCGGATCATGAAGCCCTTGTCGTAGAGGCCTAACGCGAACGCCACCCGCTGGATCCCGGCAATCAGGCGATGCCAGATCTTGGCGTCGCCGAGCCCCAAATCGAGGATCGTGGGAACCCACTTCTTTGGAATGATGACGACGTGGTACTCCCACCACTCTTCCTTGCTCTTATCGATGTTGTGGCGAAACGCGAACACGTCGTCGTCTTCATAGACGACCTCGTCGGCCTTGGCGCGCGTGCCGTCGAGCCGGCCGCGGAACGTGTGCTCGGGATCGGGCTTCTCCCAGACGCGCTGCGCCGGCCCGCTGATCAATTCCGAAATCCAGAGAGCCATTGATGCCCCTTCATTCACCGCAGGCAGGCGTCCTCTTGGAAACGGTGAAGCTGCGCGCATGAGCGCGGCGCGAAAGAGGGACATCCTCAGTCCGGCCGAGGTCTTGGGTGCGCGGCCGAACTGGACCAAGGAGCCCAAGGCGTGGGAGCACGCGGTGGGCGACAGCGAGGTCGTGTACGAAGACCGGCACGTCGTCGTCTTTCACGATCCGGAAGACGAGGAGCACGAAACGGAGCGCATCGCCGGCGAGATTCGCCTGACGCTGCTCTCCAAGAAAGACGGCGTCGACAGCCTCATGGACCTGGGCGTCGCCGACGAGACGCTCAACGCCGCAATCCTTCACGGCATCCAACAGGCCGCGCTGCGCCTCGGCCTCGAGAAGCAAGGCTTCGAGGTGCGCGCACACGTGTATCCGCCGCTGCAGCACCGGCCCGAGCTCGCGTTCAAGATTCGGGCCGGCAAACCGCCGAAGAAAGCCGCCGACCCGCAAGCCTCCTGACTATCCGGCGCATCGACCACGTGCAAATCGCGATCCCGCGCGGGAGCGAAGAGCGGGCGCGCGCGTTTTACGTCGAGCTGCTCGGATTCGACGAGGTTCCGAAGCCGCCCGAGCTCGCGGTGCGGGGCGGAGTGTGGCTGCGCGGCGGTGGGGCGAACCTGCACTTGGGAGCAGATCCGGATTTCCGCGCGGCCCGTAAGTCGCACCCGGCGTTCGTCTGCGCCGATTACGACGCGCTGCTGCGGCATCTCAGCTCGCGCGGCGTTCCGATAGAACGCGGCGAGAATCTCTTTGAAGGGAATGCGCACTGCTACGTGACCGATCCGTTCGGCAACCGCATCGAGCTCATCGCGGAGCAGGAATGAATTTCGCACTCGTGCGGCCGGCGCCCGAGTATCTCCCGCCGTACGTCGCGGCTCTGCGACGCGGATATTCGCCGAGCTCGAGCCGAGCCGAGAGACGGCTGGAGGAGCTCGATGCGATCGCTGCAGACGCCGATGCGTTCCTCGCGTCGTGCGAGGACCTCGAAGCGCGCGGTGCACCGGTCGTGCTTCCCGACGGATCGCGGGTGCAGCGCCTACCGGGATTCGTGCGCTGGATGTGGGACGGCGACTTCGCGGGCAGCATTGGGCTGCGCTGGCAACCCGGTACGCCGGAGTTACCCGCGTGGTGCCACGGGCACGTCGGTTACGGCGTGGTGGCGTGGAAGCGCCGCCGCGGATACGCCACGCAGGCGCTGCGTTTGATCCTTCCGGAGGCCCGCCGGGTCGGGCTTCCCTACGTCGAGGTCGTGACGAGCCCCGAAAACGTCGCCTCGCAGCGCGCGATTGCCGCCAACGGCGGAGTGCTGATCGAACGCTTCCCCACGGTCGCGGCGCACGGCGGCGCTGATGCGTTGCGCTACCGCATCCCGGTCCTAGGGTAGGCTACTCCTGCGGTTTCTTCCCGAACGGAAGGCGAGCCGTGAGGGCCGCCTCTTTTTCGGCGAGCTTCGCGAGCGACTGAATCACGAGGATCGCGACGATGGTGATGAGGATCGCGTAGATCAGCTCGGCGAGCACGCCGTTGCCCGGTTTGAGAAATAGTGCGATCGCGTCCGAAATGAATTTATTCCACGCGCCCGCCGCGATGAGACCGAAGGCGACGGTCGCTAGCCCAATCATGGTGCCGAGATACGACGATTTGATTTCCATGCCGCTCTATTCAAAACGAAAAGGCCGGAAGCTTGCCGCCCCGGCCCTTTGACTGCGGCGCTCGCGCGCCGCGCTCAGGATGACAAACGGGGGCGCTAGGCTTTAAGCTCGATGTCCACGCCCGCGGGCAGGTCGAGATGCATCAGCGCGTCCATCGTCTTGGGCGAAGCCTGCAGGATGTCGATGAGTCGCTTATGCGTCCGCATCTCGAAGTGCTCGCGCGACTTCTTGTCGTTGTTCGTGGAGCGCTGAACGCAGAACCGATTGATCTCGGTCGGAAGCGGCACGGGGCCGCTGACGAAGGCGCCGGTGCGCTTCGCCGTCTCGACGATGCGCTCCGCCGACTGATCCAGGACCTTGTGATCATACGCCTTGAGGCGTATGCGAATCATTTGCTTCGCCATTACTTCTGTTCTAACGCTTTATTCGGCGACGGCTGTGACGACGCCCGCGCCCACGGTTCGGCCGCCCTCACGGATCGCGAAGCGCAAGCCTTCCTCGCAGGCGATCGGCGTGATGAGCTCCACGTCCATCTGAACGTTGTCCCCGGGCATGACCATCTCGACGCCGTCCGGCAGCTTGATCGTTCCCGTCACATCGGTCGTGCGGAAATAGAACTGCGGCCGATAGTTCCCGAAGAACGGCGTGTGGCGTCCGCCCTCCTCTTTTGAGAGGACGTAGACCTCGGCCTTGAACTTCTTGTGCGGCTTCACGGAGCCGGGCTTCGCCAGCACTTGTCCGCGCTCGATCTCGTTGCGGTCGACGCCGCGCAGCAGCACGCCGATGTTGTCACCGGCGATGCCGGCGTCTAGCAGCTTGCGGAACATCTCGATGCCCGTCACGACGGTCTTCTTCGTCTCGTCTTTGAGGCCGACGATCTCGACCTCTTCGCCGACCTTGACCTGGCCGCGCTCCACTCTTCCGGTACCGACGGTGCCGCGGCCAGTGATCGTGAAGACGTCCTCGACCGGCATCAGGAAGGGCTTGTCGACTTCGCGCTCCGGCTGCGGGATGTAGTCGTCGATCGTGTCCATCAGCTTGAAGATGGGATCGGCTTCCGCGTCGCCGCGCTTGCCGCTCGAGTTGAGCGCCTTGAGCGCCGACCCGCGAATGATCGGCGTGTCGTCGCCCGGGAACTCGTACTGACTGAGCAGCTCGCGAATCTCCATCTCGACCAGCTCGAGCAGCTCTTCGTCGTCTACCATGTCCACCTTATTAAGGAAGACGATGATGCGCGGCACACCGACCTGGCGCATGAGTAGGATGTGCTCGCGGGTCTGCGGCATGGGGCCATCGGTCGCGGCCACGACGAGCACTGCGCCGTCCATCTGCGCTGCGCCGGTGATCATGTTCTTGATGTAGTCGGCGTGACCGGGACAGTCCACGTGCGCGTAGTGTCGCTTGGTCGTCTCGTACTCTTGATGCGAGATGGCGATCGTAATCCCGCGCTCTTTCTCCTCGGGAGCGTTGTCGATCTGATCGACCCCGACTTTTTGCGCCAGCCCCTCGGTCGATAGGCAATGCATGATTGCCGCCGTCAGCGTCGTCTTGCCATGATCGACGTGACCAGTCGTGCCGATGTTTACGTGCGGCTTGGTGCGCTCGAACTTTTGCTTCGCCATTCTTTCTCCTAATACACGGGGCCAGGCGTTCAGGTTGCGTTTGCCACCCCAACGCGGTGAACGCCCCCGGCGAGGGGGCGTACGACCACGGAATAGTATCAGGCACGAGGAGCGGCTGTCAACGACCGCATGAGGGGGCAACGCAGCGCCGGCCGAAGTGAATCGCTTCCTTCCTTTTGGGAGAAAGACGCAATGAACATGCTATCCAAAGGCGCGACCCTTGCGGGGGCCTCGGCGTTACTGTTGGGCGGCGCTTTGGCGCTTTCGAGTGCGCAGGTGGTTTCGGGCGAAACCGCGGGCCCCGACCTGAGCAAGATCACCTGCGCCAAACCGACATATTGCTTCGAGGGAAACAATACCAAGGCTGGACCCGGCGTCGAAGGCGTATCGGCCTCGGGTGACGGCCTCGAGGGCGTTTCGGGCTCGCGTTACGGCGTCTTCGGCAAATCGGACCAGCTCAAAGGGATAGGCGTCTCAGGCGCGTCGAGTGACGGCGTCGGCGTCGCGGGCGACTCGTCCAAAGGTATCGGCGTCACCGGGTTCTCGAAGGCCAACTATGGCGTCTTAGGTACCTCGACGAACAAGATCGGCGTTTACGGCGTCTCGACCAAGTACGTCGGCGTCGCGGGCACGTCGAACACCGGCACCGGCGTCGTCGGCGACTCAACCAACTCATACGGCGTCGACGGCTATAGCAGTAACAACGCTGCCGGCTTCTTTGAGAACGACGCCTCCTTCGCGTACACTCTTTACGCCCAGAATGACGCTGATGGTGCGCCATTGATCGCCATGGCCTATAATGCTGGTCAGGAAGTGGGAGCATTTTGGGTCGACGCAGGCGGCAACGGTTATTTTTCCGGAAGCGTCTTCACGATGCAGGCGCCGATCAACGACCAGCAGACGCGCCGGAGCGGGCATGTCGGGACGTTTAGCGCACAGTCCACGCGCGCTACGATCGAAGATACGGGCACTGCGCGACTCGTAAACGGCGAAAGTGCCGTACGTTTCGATCCGGCCTTTGCCGGTACGCTCGATATCTCGCGGGGATACCAGGTCTTTGTGACGCCGGACGGCGAGACGCGCGGGCTGTATATCGCGGCCAAGTACGAAGGCGGATTCATGGTGCGCGAGAACGAGCGCGGCCGCTCTTCGGTCGACTTCGATTATCGCGTCGTCGCGCATCCGATCGGTTCGAGCGATGCGCGGTTACCGCGCTTAAATCTCAAGCCGCCGCAGGTTTCGGGGCCGCGGCCTCCACGATTGCATTAACCCCGCGTGAGTGGCGGAAATGCCGGCCACCACAAGGGGCGGGAGGCAAGGGCGCGGCCCCCTTCAGCGGAGCCGCAGCCGTGGCGGCGCCTGAAGGAGCCGACTCCGGCGTCGCGGTATGGCACGGACATCTGCTGTGGGCTGGAGGCTATTAAAGATGCGCGTGGTTTTTGTAATTCTGGGTTGCGTGGCCCTCACGGCTTGTTCCGGCGCGATACGCTCCTTGCCGCTATCGTCCGGGGCCGATCGCGCGTCGGGACCAATCCAGCCGGCGATCAGCTACAAGTCAATCTTCTCCTTCAGCGGGAGCGACGGTGCTATCCCATACGCCGGGCTCGTCAACGTGAAGGGCACGCTTTACGGCACGACGTCGACCGGCGACTACGGCGGTGGCGTCGTCTTTAAGATTACGCCGGCCGGAGCGGAAAAAGTGCTCTACGGTTTCAAAACTGGAGGCGCCGCAAACTCACCGTACGCGCCGCTGATCTTCGTAAACGGCGCGCTGTACGGTACGACGACCGTAGGCGGACCGGCCAACTGCGGTAGCGTCTTTAGAGTCACGCTGCGCGGCGCGGCAAAAACGCTGCACGATTTCAAAAACAACGCTGACGGCTGCCTCCCCATAGCTCCGCTGCTCGACGTGAAGGGCATCCTCTATGGCACCACACGCGACGGCGGAGCACAGACTGATGGTACCGTCTTCAAAATCACGTCGTCGGGGTCGGAGAAGGTGCTCTACGCCTTCAAGGGCAGCCGTTACGACGATGCCGGCTCTCCGGCCGCCGGCCTCACCGACGTGAAAGGCGTGCTGTACGGCGCGACCAACGGCGGCGGGCCAAAGCAAGACGGAACCGTTTTCAGAGTTACATTTTCCGGCAGCGAAAAAGTGCTTCACGTTTTCAACGGCAGCGACGGCAACAGCCCACTCAGCAGGCTCCTCGCGGTTAACGGTACCCTTTACGGAACGACTGCCAGCGGCGGCGCAAAGAATCTTGGAACCGTCTTTTCAGTGAGCACGTCGGGTAAGGTAAAGGTGCTTCACAGTTTTCGCGGAGGCACCGACGGCGCAACCCCGCCATTCGGAGGACTCGTCGACTTGAAGGGAGCGTTCTACGGCGTGACGAGCATTGGTGGCAAGAAAAACACCGGCACGATCTTTAGGATCACGCCCGCCGGCAAAGAGACGGTGCTCTACAGTTTCGGCACCAGCGGCAGCGGCTTCGACGGCGCCAACCCAAGTGGGACCTTAACGTACTTAGGAGGCCGGTTCTTCGGCACGACAACCGCCGGCGGAGCGAACGGGAAGGGAACTGTCTACTCGATCCGACCGTGACCCTTCGACTGCGCCGCTTCGCGGCGCAGTCGGATGACAGGAGTTAGGCCGGGGCGAGCTTCTTCCCGGCCGCCTTGGCGACGATCTCTTCCTCGACGCTCTTGGGCGCCTTTTCGTAGTGCGCGAACTCCATGGTGTAGGTTGCGCGGCCTTGCGTCGCCGAGCGCATGTCGGTAGCGTATCCGAACATCTCAGAAAGCGGCACGTGCGCCGTGATTACCTGCGCCCCGCCCGGCGCCTCTTCGGTCGCGTGGATCGCGCCGCGCCGCCGGCTGAGGTCCCCGTTGATCGCGCCCATGTACTCTTTGGGCGTCGTGACCTCTACCTTCATGATCGGCTCGAGTAGAATCGGGCCCGCCGCGCGGTTGGCTTCCTTCCACGCCATCGAAGCCGCAATCTTGAACGCCATCTCCGACGAGTCGACCTCGTGGTACGAACCGTCGAACGCCTCGGCCTTGAAGTCCATCACGGGGAACCCCGCCAACACGCCGCTATGCGCCGACTCGCGCACGCCCTCCTGGATCGCCTTCGCGTACTCCTTGGGAATCGTGCCGCCGACGATCTTCCACTCGAAGACGAAGCCGGTTCCCGGCGGTTGCGGCTCGACGCGCAGCCAGACGTCGCCGTACTGGCCCTTGCCGCCGGTCTGACGCACGAAACGGCCTTCCTTTTCAACGGTCTTCGTGATCGCTTCTTTGTACGCGACCTGCGGTTTGCCGACGTTGGCCTCGACCTTGAACTCGCGGCGCAAGCGGTCGAGGATGATCTCGAGATGCAGCTCGCCCATACCCGCGATGATCGTCTGCTGCGTCTCCTCATCGGTCCGCATGCGGAACGTCGGATCCTCCTGCGCGAGGCGCGCGAGCGCCAGGCCCAGCTTGTCCTGGTCGGCCTTGCTCTTGGGCTCGATCGCCTGGTGGATGACCGGCTCCGGGAACGTGATCGATTCCAGCGCGATGGGCGCTTTCTCGTCGCACAACGTGTCGCCCGTGCGCGTGTCGGATAGGCCAACCGCGGCGGCGATGTCGCCCGCGCCGATCGAGTCGATGTCCTCGCGGTGATTCGCGTGCATGCGCAGGATGCGCCCGATGCGCTCCTTGCGCCCGCTGCGCGAGTTCAGCACGTAGCTTCCCTTGTTGAGCACGCCCGAGTAGACGCGGAAATACGTGAGGTTGCCGTAGGGATCGGTAGCGATCTTGAACGCCAGCGCGCAGAACGGCTCCGCGTCGTCGGGCTTGCGCCCGATCTCGTCGCCGGTCTTCGGGTCGCGACCCACGATCGGCTTCGCCTCGAGCGGCGACGGCATGTACTCCACGATCGCGTCAAGGAGCGACTGAATGCCCTTGTTTTTGAACGCCGATCCGCAGAGCATCGGCAGCACGGTGCCTTCGATCGTGGCCTTGCGCAGAGCAGTCTTCATCCGGTCGATCGGCAGCTCTTTGCCTTCGAAGAACATCTCTAGCAGCGCGTCGTCCTGTTCGGCGATGGCTTCGACCAAACGCTGACGCCACTCCAGCGCGAGATCGCGCAGCTCGCCGTCGACGTCTTCGTGCGCCATCGTGGAGCCGAGGTCGTCCGTGTAAACGACTTTCTTCATCGTAAAGAGGTCGACGACGCCTTTGAACTTGTCCTCGGCGCCAATCGGCACCTGAATCGGTACCGCGCGCGCCCCGAGGCGCTCGCGGATCTTATCAACGACGTTGAAGAAGTCGGCGCCGACGCGGTCCATCTTGTTGACGAAGACGATCCGCGGGACCTTATACTTGTTGGCCTGGCGCCAAACCGTCTCCGACTGCGGCTGCACGGCGGCCACCGAGTCGAAGAGCGCGACCAAGCCGTCTAGCACGCGCAGCGAGCGCTCGACCTCGACCGTGAAGTCGACGTGTCCAGGGGTGTCGATAATATTGATCCGCGTGTCGCGCCACGTCGTCGCTGTCGCGGCCGAGGTGATCGTGATGCCGCGCTCCTGCTCCTGGACCATCCAGTCCATCGTCGCGGCGCCATCGTGGACCTCGCCCATCTTGTGCACGCGTCCCGTGAAGAACAGAATGCGCTCGGTGCAGGTCGTCTTGCCGGCGTCGATGTGCGCCGCAATGCCGATATTCCTCGTGCGTTCGAGCGGATATTCCCTTACAGCCATGGTGTTAGTTTAAGATAGTTACCAACGGTAATGGGCGAAAGCTTTGTTCGCTTCCGCCATCTTGTGCGTGTCTTCACGCTTCTTGATCGTGGCGCCGGTGTTGTTGGAGGCATCCATCAGCTCGCCGGCCAGTTTCTCTTCCATCGAGCGGCCACCGCGGGCGCGCGCGAAGCCGATCAGCCAGCGCATCGCCATCGCCTGACGGCGGTCGGGCCGCACTTCCATCGGCACTTGATACGTCGCGCCGCCGACGCGCCGCGGGCGCACCTCGACCAGCGGCATCGCGTTGGATAGCGCCTGCGAGAAAATCTCCATTGGATCGCGACCGGTCTTGTCGGCGACGATGTCCAGGGCGCCATACGTGATGTGCTCGGCAGTCGACTTCTTGCCGCGCAGCATTACCTTGTTGATGAAGCGCGCCAGCACTTTGGAGTTGAAGCGCGGATCGGCCAGAATCTGGCGTTTCGGCGCGGGACCTTTTCTCGGCATTTACTTCTTCTTCTCGCGCTTGGCGCCGTACTTCGAGCGGCCTTGCTTGCGATTGGCCGTGCCGGCCGTGTCGAGCGTGCCGCGAATGATGTGATAGCGGACCCCCGGCAGATCCTTGACGCGCCCGCCGCGGACCAACACCACCGAGTGCTCCTGGAGATTGTGGCCGATCCCCGGGATGTAGGCGGTGACCTCTTCGCCGTTGGTCAGGCGCACGCGCGCGACTTTGCGCAACGCGGAGTTCGGCTTCTTGGGCGTCACGGTCTTGACTTGCGTGCAGACGCCCCGCCGCTGGGGATTTCCCGCGACCTCGAACGTACGCGTAGGCAGGTCCGGGTGGCCCGGCTTGGGCCCGGTGAGGATCACGCGGAACGCCCGCGTCTTGACCTTCTGCTCGGTCTTCTCGCGCCCGCGGCGCACCAGCTGGTTTATGGTAGGCAAAGCCTGAAACGGTCTCCCAAAAGCGTCATACAGAAACAACGGCCTCACCCGCAGGTGGGACCGAGACTCAACTATACCAAGGGCCCTTTTTGGCGTCAAATGCCTTGCCACCCTGAGCGCGGCGCGGAGCGCCGCAGTCGAAGGACGCAAAGGCGTCGCTTGCCTGGTTTGAGGTCGCGACAGGGGCCGCCCCGGGCGGCCCGCCCTTCGACTCCGCTCGGCTGTGCCTCGCTTCGCTCAGGATGACAACGGCCGAAGGTCGTATTTCGCCGAGTGGCAGCCAGCGGCACGCTCCACGAAGACAAGCGCCTTGGGGTGCTAGACGGGTTGCGCGGCATCGCGGTGCTGCTCGTGCTGTGGTACCACGTCTGGGAGATCTCGTGGCTCGCGCCTCCGCCGTGGTTGGCTTTCGTACCGGCCACCGGCTTCATCGGCGTGCATCTCTTCTTTTTTCTGAGCGGCTTCGTTATCTCGTATCCGTTCATCCGGGCGCAGCTCAACCAAACGGCGCCGCCGACGTGGGGACATTTCGCTTGGCGCCGCTTCATCAAGATCGTGCCGTCGTACGTGCTCTCGATCGCGGCGGCCTATGCGATCGGCTACGCGCAGGTGCAGCCGGGCGCGTCCACGATCCCGGACCTGATCACGCACCTGCTCTTCGTGCACACCTGGTTTCCCGACCGCTACGGCACGATCGACGGCGTGCTCTGGACGCTCGCGGTCGAGGTGGAGTTCTACTGCGTCTTCCCGCTGATCTGGGCGTGCTTCAAGCGGAGTCCGTGGCTGACCGCCGGCGCGATGATCGCGATCGCGTGGATCTGGCGCATCGCGCTCGCGCGCTGCTGCTACGAGACGATCTTCGGGCAATGGGAAGAGAACCTGCCCGGATACCTCGACATCTTCGCGTTCGGGATGATCGCCGCGCTGTTGTTCGCGCGGTGCGGCGAGCGCTGGCGCAACTCGCGCGCTACGTACGCCGCGCCGATTGTCGCGATCGCCGGCGGCTTTTTCTTAGTCGAGCTCCTAGAGAACCTCTACGGCTTCAGCCTGCGGGACCAATGGGCAAGCGTTTGGCAGATCAACAACCGGCCGCTGCTCGGCGCCGCGTTCGCGGTCATCGCGCTGGGATCACTGGCCAGCCCGCGCTGGTGGCAGGTCGTGCTCGACAACCCGCCGCTGCGTTTCGTGGCGACGATCTCATACAACCTGTACCTATATCACCAGCTCGTGGCACGCGAACTCTTCGCGCACCACATTCCGCCGTACGGAAACGCTCCGCATTATGAGCCCGAGTGGCAGGAGCGCTATACGGCCTACGCCACCGCCCTCGCGATCGCGGTGGCGACGCTTGTGACCTACGGCTTCGAGCGCCCGCTGCTGCGGCTCAGGTTGCCGGCTCGGAGCTCCGGTGGCCCTAAGACAGCGCCGACTTGAAGACGCTTTGCGTGATGCTGTCCACTCCCGGCACGCGAACTTCCTTGCCCTGGAAACCGGTAATCGTCGTCCAGATCCACACGACGAGCGCGAGGATCCAGAGGATCGGCATCAGCAGCCAGAGGTGAATCAAGCTCAGCACGAACGAGAGAATGAAGTACAGCACCCAGATCGTGATCGACTGGGCCGCCGCCCACTTCACGAACTTGTTGGTTCCGCCTCCAACGAGCATAATGATGCCGCCGAGCAGACAGAACAAATAGGCGAGGCCCGCCGCGACGTTTGGCTCGAGTCCGAACGGCGTATCCTTCGGGGGTTGGGTTACGGACATGGTCATGCCCCTTTCGCTGTTTAAATGTGCTCCGAGCACGAGGGTTGTTGGCTCCGCAACGCGCTTCACCTCCATCGAGCGCTCGCCCCGAGAGGCCAGCGGCCAAGGTCGCGTGAACGATTCCGGATGCGGCGCCGCGGGTGGTATCTACTGCTGATCCTTCCGTTTGTCGGAACGCTGCTGCCGCCGCTCTACAATCGCGCCCACCCGGCGCTCGCGGGACTGCCCTTCTTCTATTGGTATCAGCTCGCATGGGTGGTCGTAACGCCCATCCTCCTCGGAATCGTCGTCGTTTTCACGGGGGAAGGTGATCGTGTCTAGCGCGGCCGTCATTTTGGCCCTCGCCGTTGCGGCCGTCATGATTCTCGGTTTCGTCGCCGCCCGATGGGGGCACGCGAACCTCGGCGACCTCGAGCAGTGGGCTCTCGGGGGGCGCCGTTTCGGCACGATCGTCTCGTGGTTCTTATTGGGCGGCGACCTCTACACCGCCTATACGTTCATCGCCGTGCCGGCGCTGGTCTACGGCGTCGGCGCCCTTGGCTTCTTCGCCGTGCCGTATGCGACGCTCGCCTATCCGATCGCGCTCGTTGTTTTGACGCGTTTCTGGACGGTCGCGCGAGCCCGCGGCTACGTCACCGCGGCGGACTTCATCCGCGACCGCTACGACGATCGCGGCCTCGAGATCGCTATCGCGCTCACCGGAGTGGCGGCATCGATGCCGTACGTGGCGCTGCAGCTCGTCGGCATGCGTGCCGTGCTCGGGCAGTTCGGCGTGCTCGGCGCCGCCGGCGCGATGCCCGCGTTGACCGTAGCTTTCGTGCTCCTAGCCGCCGTCACGTACGTCAGCGGTCTACGCGCGCCTGCGCTGATCGCATTCGTCAAAGACACGCTAATCTACGTCACCGTCATCACCGCCATCGTCGTGATTCCGGCACGCCTCGGCGGCTGGTCGCACATCTTCGCGGTTTCGGCGGCCACGCTCGCCAGTCGGCCTCGGCCGTCCTCGCTCTTGCTCGCGCCGTCGCAGTACTTCACGTACTCGACGATGGTGCTGGGATCGGCGCTGTTTCTCTTTCTGTACCCGCATTCCATCACGAGCGTCCTATCGGCGCGCAGCCGAGAGGTCATCCGGCGCAACGCCGCCTTGTTGCCCATTTACTCGATACTCCTCGGCCTATTGGCACTGCTCGGGTACTGCGCCGTCGCCGCGGGGATTTCGGCGAAGGACACGAGCAGCATCGTGCCGCTGCTGTTCGCTCGGTATTTCCCGCAGTGGTTCTACGGCGTAGCGGGAGCGGCGATCTTCATCGGCGCGCTCGTGCCCGCGGCGGTTATGAGCATCGGCGCCGCAAATCTCTGCGCGAGCAACGTCTTCCGCGAGTTCTCTCCGCAGCGGTCCCCCGTGGAGACCATCGTGGCGAAGGTGCTGACGCTGGTGATTTGCGCGACCGCGCTGCTCTTCGTCTTCTTCGTACCGGTACCGTACGCGATTGACTTTCAGCTGCTCGGCGGCGCGCTCATGCTTCAAGTGTTTCCGGCGTTCGTCATGGGACTATGGACGCGCTGGTTCGAACCGAAGGCGTTGCTCGCGGGCTGGGCGTGCGGTCTCGCCGCCGCATGCGCGATGGCCTACGACGCCGGATTTACGTCGAACTACACGCTGCACGCTTTCGGCGGGACGCTTACGGGATTTATCGCCTTCTATTCGCTCTTGATCAACTTGCTGGTAAGCGTGGGAGGCACGCTCGCGCTGCATGCCGCCGGCGTTGCCAGCGGCGGCGACCGAACTACCGCGGCGGATTTCGCATGAGCGACACCGTCAATCCGCCGGGCTGGCCGCGCCCGAGCGGATACTCCAACGGCATAGTCGCGGAGGGGCGCTACGTCGCCGTCGCCGGTCAGATCGGATGGAACGAGCGCAATGAGCTCGTCTCGGAGGATTTCCTCGAGCAGGCGCGGCAGGCGCTGCGCAACGTCGTCGGAGTGGTTCGCGCCGCCGGGGGCGGCCCCGAACATTTGGTGCGCCTCACGTGGTACGTCACCGACAAAAACGACTACCGCGCCGCGCTCAAGGAGCTTGGCGCATCCTATCGCGAGATCGTCGGCGAGCACTATCCCGCGATGGCCCTCGTGCAGGTCGCGGGCCTCCTCGAAGAAGGCGCCAAGGTCGAGATCGAAGCGACGGCGGTGTTGCCTGCCTCACCGGCGCCCGCTCGGCGTGACGATTCGGTGAAGGCGTAGCATTGACAGCGCCGCGCTCAGGATGACAATTGGCGAAGTTTATAACGCTGCAGTTTCCCGGTTTCCGTGCGCGGGAGCGACGTTACGAACTCGATCTCGCGCGGCGCCTTGAACGGCGCGATCTGCGTCTTGCAGAACTCGCGCAGCTCCTCCATTTTTGAATCGCCATCGGCGCACCCGTCCACGAGAACGACGAACGCCTTGACGTAATTCGTCTCTTTTTTCGGATCGCGCTTCGCGACGACCGCGACCTCCTTCACGTCGGCGTGCGCGACCAGCGCCTGTTCGACCTCGGGACCGGAGATGTTGTAGCCGGCCGATACGATCATGTCGTCGACGCGGGCGACGTACCAGAAGTAGCCGTCTGCGTCGCGGCGGTACGCGTCGCCTGGATAGTTCCAGCCGTTCTGCACGTAGATCTCCTGGCGCTCGTCTTGCAGATACTTGCAACCCGTCGGCCCGCGCACCGCGAGGCGCCCGATCGTGCCGTCGGGCACGGGACGGCCGTTCTCGTCGTGAACCTCCGCGATGTAACCCGGTACCGCGCGCCCGGTCGACCCCGCGCGCACGTCGGACTCGGGCGAGCCGACGAAGATGTGCAACATCTCCGTGCTGCCGATGCCGTCGAGAATCTTCAGCCCCGTTTTCGCGCGCCATTCCTCCCACACGGCCTTGGGCAGCGTCTCCCCCGCGGACACGCAGCTGCGCAGCGTCGACACGTCGCGGTCCCCGAGCGCCCCCGCCATCGCCCGATAGGCGAGCGGCGCCGTGAATAGCGTCGTCACGCCGAACTCTTCGATCGCCGCGAGCAGCTCGCTCGGGCCGGCCTTTTCGAGCAGCAGCGTCGCGGCGCCGGCGTAGAGCGGAAAGAGCAGCTGCCCTCCAAGTCCGAACGTGAACCCGAGCGGTGGACTGCCGCAGAACACGTCGTCGGCGCGCGGTTGGAGCACGCGCGCGCAGTACGTGTCGCAGATTGCCAGGACGTCGCGATGATAGTGCATCGCCGCCTTCGGCGTGCCCGTCGTCCCCGACGTGAACGCGATGAGCGCGACGTCTTCCGCGCTCGTCTCGACGATGTCGAAGCGCTCCGGCTTGCCGGCTGCGAGCCGCTCGAGCGAGGTCGCATCTCGGGCCGAGCCGCCGAAATACGCGATCGCAACGTCGCGGTAATGCTCGCACGCGCGCTCGAGCTCGTCGCGCAGGCGTAGATCACAGAGCGCATGCTTGACCTGCGCCTTCTCCATCATAAAGCGCAGCTCGCCCGCGCGATAGAGCGGCATCGTCGTCACCGCCACGCCGCCGGCCTTGAGAACGGCGAACCAGCACGCCGCCAGCATCGGGGTGTTTGGCGCGCGCAGCAATACTCGATTTCCCGGCTCAAGCGCAAGGCCGTCCACCAGCGCGTGCGCGATGCGATTCGCGGTTTCCAACAGCCGGCCGTACGTCCACGGCTCGCCGCCGGGCGCGAGGATGCAGCGCCGCTCAGCGCCGACGGCTTCTACGCGGCGGTCGAGCAGAAAAGCGGCCGCGTTGAGCTTCTCCGGATAATCCAGCCCATCGAGGAGTAGCGCCGGCATCCGCTCGCGCGGCGGGAGCCGCTCCTCCGCGAAGCGGTCCCTCATTCTCCTAGGAGCTGTTTGGCGATTACGATCTGCTGGATCTCGTTCGCGCCCTCATAAATACGCAGCGCGCGAACGTCGCGATAGAGACGCTCCACTACCTCGCCGCGCGTCACGCCGCGGCCGCCGAACAACTGCACCGCGCGATCGCACACGCGCCCCGCCGCCTCGGTCGCGAACCACTTCGCCATGGCCGACTCGCGGCTGACGCGTCCGCGGCCCGAGTCCTTCATCCAAGCGGCGCGATGTACGAGCAGCGTGCTCGCGTCGACGTCGGTCGCCATCGCCGCGATTGCCGCCTGCGTCAGCTGCAGCGCCGCGAGGGGCGCGCCGAAAAGCTTGCGGGATTTCGCGTGCGCCACCGATTCGTCGAGCGCGCGTCGCGCGAATCCGACCGCTGCAGCGCCGACCGTGCTACGGAAGACGTCCAGCGTCGCCATCGCGATCTTAAAGCCCTCGCCTTCCTCACCGATCCGCCGCGAAAGCGGTACGCGCGCTCGATCGAGCCGCAGCGTCCCGAGCGGATGCGGCGAGATCGTCTCGATCCGTTTGCCCGACGAACAGCCCGGCGTCGCCGCGTCTACGGCGAACGCGGTGAGGCCCTTGGCCCCGTCGCCCCCGGTGCGCGCAAACACGACGTACAGATCGGCGATCCCGGCGTTCGAGATCCACGTCTTCTCGCCGTCGAGAACGTAGGCGTCGCCGTCGCGCCGGGCGCGCGTTGCGAGCGCCGCGACGTCCGAACCTGCCTCACGCTCGGAGAGCGCGAACCCGGCGACGCAGCGCCCGTTCGCGACCATAGGCAGGTAGCGGCGCGCGAGCTCCGCGTTACCGAACAGCGCTATCGGCGCGCTGCCCAGGCCCTGCATCGCGAACGCAAAGTCCGCGAGCGCGGAGCGATATGCGAGCGTCTCGCGCGCCAGACAGAGCGTGCGCGAATCGAGATCGGCGCGCAGCCCACCGTATGCGCCCGGCACGCAGGCCCGCAGCCAGCCACCCTCGGCCAGCGCGCGGACCCAGGCGCGACAGCTGGCATCGGCGTTGCGCTCGTCGTCGAGCACGTCGGCCTGATCCAGCCAGCGCTGCAAGCCGGCGCTGAACGCGCGGTGCTCCTCGTCGAAGAACGGCCACTCGAGTTCCGGGAGCACCTAGTTGCCTTCGAATTGCGGCGTGCGTTTGGCCATGAACGCCCCGTATGCGCGCCGGAAATCGTTGCTCTCCATGCAGGTCGCCTGCGCCCAGGCTTCCGCGTCAATGGCCTCGTCGAGCGGGAGCGCCCACTCGTATT
The DNA here is from genome assembly GCA_035544215.1 of Candidatus Binatia bacterium. Lineage (GTDB taxonomy): Bacteria > Vulcanimicrobiota > Vulcanimicrobiia > Vulcanimicrobiales > Vulcanimicrobiaceae > Cybelea. The sequence continues at coordinate 614,096 of DATKHY010000003.1, forward strand.
TCAGCATGCGCTTGGTCATCGCGTGTGCGAGCGTGGGGCCGCGCGCGATCGTGCGCGCGAGGTCTGTGGCACGGGCGTGCAGTTCTTGAGGCGCGCACAGCTCGTTGTAGAAACCCCACTCGTACGCCTGGGTGCCGGACATGCCGCGGCCCGTGTAGAGCAGCTCGCTCGCTCGGCCCAGCCCCACTATACGCGGCAGCATCGCGCAGGCGCCCATATCGGCCCCGGACAGCCCGACGCGCACGAACAGAAACGCCACGCGCGACCGTTCCGTACCGAAGCGCAAGTCGCTCGCCATCGCCAGGATCGCTCCCGCTCCCGCACACGCACCATCCACCGCGGCCACGATCGGCTGCGGGCAGGCCGTCATCGCCTTGACCACGTCGCCCGTCATCTGCGTGAACTCTTGCAATCCCTTGGCGTCTGCCTCAGTCAACGGGCCGATGATCTCGCCGACGTCGCCTCCGGAGCAGAAGTCGCCGCCCGCGCCGCTCAGGACGATCGCCTTGACGCTCGCGTCGTCGCGCAACGCTCGAAACCGATCTCGCAGCTCGGCGTACAGCTCGAAGGTCAGCGCGTTCTTGTGCGCCCGCCCGTCGAGCGTGATGGACAAGACGCCGTCCGTCGTCTCGTAACGCGCCTGGGTCATCGGATCCGAAACGGCAGGTCTTCCTCGTACGTGTTGCCGGCGCTGTTGCGGGCTATTACCCGAAGGCTGTACGAGCGTATGAAGATCGGCGGAGCATCGAACACGTAGAGCGCAAACGCGAAGCGACCGGAGCTACGATGCGGCACGTTGATCGAGAAGAGGTTCGTTCGCACTTCGACGCTGGCCACGTTCGTGCCGGTGACGAAGGCTCCCGTCCAGCGCTCACCGCGTCGAACGTCCAGCGAGGAGAAACGCATCGCGAGAATGCGCGGCAGCGCGCTATTCGGCTCCACGCGCGGAGTCGGCAGCACGGTCGGGCCGACGCCGGCGTTGGCCGGCACGTCCGGGGGATGCGACGCGCATCCTACGAGCACCGTCGCGAGCCCGAGCGCTCCAATGCGAAGCAGCACGTCAGCACTCGTACGAAACGCGCCGGGAAGCCACCTGCTCGCGAGAAGGCGCCTCGCCCATTCCCGCGTAACGCCCCGTCATGCAGCAGCACGCCGCTCCGCGAAGTCTCGTGTTCGACTACGCAATTGGCATCTGCGGCGTGTGGATTGGCGGTGGATTCTTCCTGGACGCTTGGGCGCACGGCCACGTTCCGATCGAAAGCTTTTTTACCCCCTACCACGCAGTGTTCTATTCCGGCATGCTGGCCTTGGCGCTCGTCATCGTGGCCTTCGGGCTGCGTTATCACGCGCTCGGCTACGATTGGCCCAACGTCTTCCCCCGCCCGTACCGGTTAGCGCTGCTCGGCATCCCGATCTTCGCTCTGGGCGGCCTCGGCGACATGGTCTGGCATCGCGCGCTCGGCATCGAGGAAGGCGTCGACGCGCTCCTGTCCCCTACGCATCAGATCCTCGGCCTCGGCATCTTCTTCTTGTCCAGCGGGCCGATCCGCTCGGTACTGTCCGACCGGGCGCACTCGACGACGCTCGCGCGTCAGCTCCCGCTCGCGCTCGGATTGGCGACGTGGTTGATCTTGGCGCATTTTGGAACGGCATACGCGTTCGACCCCGCGGCCGGCCGCATCAACGCTCCGCCGCCCATCGTGCCGTTCACCCCGAAGTACCTGACCGCACTCGGCATCGGCTATTACAAGATCGCGACCGGCGTGCTGATCGTCATCTTCCAGAGCACGCTGATCACCGGTTTCGTGCTCTGGCTCGTGTCGCGCATGCACCCGTGCCTCGGCATGCTGACCATCCTCTTAACGATCGGCAACATCCCCGCCGCGGCGGCGTTCACGAACCAGTCGCCGCTGCTGGCCGTGACCATCGCCCAGTCGCTGGTCACCGGCATCTTCGCCGATGCGTTTATCGCGCGCTACGATCCGCATCCCGCGCTCGGCTACACCCGAGCCTTCCGAACGTTCGCCATCGCCGTGCCGATGACGTACATCGGCGCCTACCTGCTCGGGACGTTTGCGACCGAGCGCATCTGGTGGGACTGGAACGTCGCGCTCGGCTCGTGGATCTGGTCTGGGGTCTGCGGCTTCGCGCTGAGTCTTCTGATTCTCGCACGCCGCACCGCGTGATCGGCGCCTTCCTGGCGCTGCTCGCCCTCCTGCTGCATGCCGCGACGGCGTGGCGCTACGGCTACTTCCGCGACGAGCTCTACTTCATCGCATGCTCCAAGCACTTGGCGTGGGGCTATGTCGATCAGCCGCCGCTGGTCGCAGTTGCGGCGTGGTTCGCCGCGCCCGCCGGATATACGCTGCTCGCGCTGCGCGCGCTTCCGATTCTGGCCGCTGCGCTGACGGTGTATCTCGCGGTCCGGCTCGCGGCCGAGCTCGGCGGTGGACGCTTCGCGCAGTGGCTGTGCGGCATCGCCACGATGCTTATGCCGGCCTATCTGCTGCTCGGCAACACACTGACGACCAGCTCGTTTGAGCCCTTCTTTTGGACGCTCGCCGTTTTCGTCGCGGTTCGGATCGTGCGCTCGCGGCCGGCGGACGCGCCGACGTTGTGGATGGCGCTCGGCATCGTCGCGGCGATCGGCGCGTACGCGAAATACTCGATGCTGCTGCCGATCGTGGGCATCGGTGCGGGGCTTCTGGCTACCTCGGAGAGGCGCGTGCTTTTTTCGGCGTTTTCCGTGTTCGCATGCGGGCTCGCGGTGCTGATGCTGTCGCCCAACATCACTTGGCAGGCGGCGCACGGCTGGCCGTTCATCGAAGTCCTGCGCGGCGACGCCGCCCACCGTCCCGCTCTGGCGGCCGGCTATGCCCTCGAGTATCGCGCGTGGCTTGCGAACCTCGGGGCGTTCGCCGCGGAGCAGCTGCTCTATACCAACCCCGCCGCTATGCCGATCTGGTTAGCGGGCTTGGTCGCGCCGTTCCGGCTAGGCGCGTTGCGTGAGGTGCGATTCGTCCCAATCGCCTACGTCGTCGTCTTTGCGATCGCGGTTGCGTTCGGCGCGAAGGGGTATTACATCGTCGGGTTTTATGCGGCGCTGCTGGCGATCGGCGCCGTGGCTGTCGAGGGCGCTGCCGCGTTCGTGCGATCTGCGGTGTTCGCGATCGTAGCCGTGGTCGGCGTCGCGGCGCTGCCCCTCGCGCTGCCGGTTCTGCCGGTCGACGGTCTCGTTGCATATGCAAAGCTTCTCGGCTTGACTGGCCGCGAGGGCACGCCGGCGCGGCTGATTCACCCCTTGTTTGCGGAGGAGTTCGGCTGGCAGCGCCTGACGGGCGACGTAGCAGCCGTGTATTTCTCGCTTCCACCGGACCTGCGGGCCCGCACCGCGATCTACGCCGACACCTACGGCGATGCCGGCGCACTCGATTTCTACGGGCCCCGCTTTGGTTTGCCCGGCGTCATCTCGAGCCAGAACAACTACTACCTCTGGGGCACGCGCGGCTACGACGGTCGCTCCCTCATCGCGATCGGCGCCACACGCATCGACCTGCTGCGCCGCTACTACCGTAGCGTCGTACTCGTGCGCACATCCACCGAGCCATATAAGTGGATCGTCGAGGGGCCCGCACCGATCTATCTCTGCCGCGATCCCGTTGCGCCACTTACGGCGATTTGGCCGCACCTCCGCTGGTATGGGGCGTAGATGCACCTCCCAGTGTCATCCTGAGCGAAGCGAGGCGTAGCCGATGTGTCATCCTGAGCGAAGCGAGGCGTAGCCGAGCGTAGTCGAAGGGCGGTGTAGCCACGCAGTCCTGAGCGAGCGGAGCGAGCCGAAGGACGGAATAGGGGCAGCAGGTAGTCAATCGAGCCGGTCTACGCAGAGTGGCGAAGGGTGAAAAGTTACTTCGTCTACATGCTGCTCTGTGCGGACCGCTCGTTCTACATTGGAATTACGAACGATCCTGACGTTCGAGTGCCTCAACACCAAGAGGGCCACGATCCTCGCAGCTACACGTTCACGCGCCGTCCGGTAAAGCTCGTCCACTGCTCCGAGTTCCACGATGTCGCCGGCGCGATCGCCTGGGAAAAGCAGCTTAAGGGATGGTCGCGAGCCAAGAAAGTCGCGTTCATCAGCGGAAACTTTGCACTGGTACACGAGCTGGCAAAAAGAACGCAAAGGTAGATTCCTGCACCGCCCTCCGGCTCGCTGCGCTCGCTCAGGACTGCGAATCTCGCCCGTCCTTCGCCCTTCGACAACGGCGCTCCGCGCCGTGCTCAGGATGACATTACTACGCTCGGCTACGCCTCGCTTCGCTCAGGATGACGAAAGGGCTATCTTGCGCGGCTCACGGTGACGCCGACGGGTTCGTGGAGCGAGTTGCTGATCGTCTTGGTAGACGAGCCGCCCGCGGGGTAGTTAAAGTAGAGCGCGTGCGGCGCACACACATCGCTCGTGATGACGCGGCTGCCTTGGAGCCAGAACTGGAGAACGTCGCACGAATTCGATAGCGACGTCGTCCCCTTTAGCGTACCAGTGCTTCCGCTGATCGAGAACTGGTAGATCTTCGAAGGCCCGTAAATCGAGACCTGATCGCCCACGGCGAGGTATTTGCCGTCCCACGCGATGGCACCGGGAAGGTTGATCGTTTGGTTCAGCGTGATGGCTCGAGGCGTTTGGCTGCCCGCCGGCAGCTCGGCAATCTCGAACATGAGGTGGTAGGCGCTGCCGTCGACAAAGAGATTGCCTTTGCCGTCGTAGCCGATGAAATAGACGCGGAAGACGTTCGGCGTCACATACTCCTTGGGCTTGCCCTTCGCGTGCGTATAGATCGAGAAGCCGCCGTAGCCGCTCGTCGGCGGATCGTGCAGCACGGCGAGGTCGCCGGTCGTCGGATCGATCGCGCAACCGTGTGTGAAACCAGGCTCGGTGTACGTTTTTATCGGCTTCGTACCGCCGTGGGCGTACTCCAGGACTTGTTTGGCGTCGCCATTGGCGATGAACACGTTGCCTGCCGCGTCGACGCACTCGTAGTGCACGGCCTGAAAGCCGGTGAGCACGCCTTCCAGTTTGCCCTGCGGATACGAGTACACGTTGACGTGATCGTCGTAGAGATCGGAGACATAAAGGAGGTCGCGGCGTTTGGCGTCGGGCGACATCCACGACGTCCGGATCGCGGCGCCTTCACCCGCGGGCGGCAGGGCGGAGACCTGTGAGCCTCCGGCGCCCCCACAGCCGGCTAGGAGCCCAAGCGCGGACAGCACGGTTAAAGCAGAAGCGGTCGAGCCTGCATTTCTCATTGGACGATGATACTAGGCGCGGCGCCGCGCCCGCGTGGGCAATTTGCCTATATCGCGCCCGAGCGCGGGCGGCAGCTGCCAGCGCGAGCGAATGCCGAGCTTCGAGAAGATCGCCTCGCAGTGGTGGTGGACCGTGCGCTCGCTGAGCCCGAGGGCAGTGGCGATCGCTCGATTCGACGCCCCGCCTGCCGCCAGCCGCGCCACCTCCGACTCACGCGCCGTGAGCGCGGTCGCGAGCCGCTTGTGGATCGGCGTTCCTCTCCACACGGCGCGCATTGCGTCGACGCGAGCGCCGCATTGTGCGCGAAGCCCTCGCGCGCGGGTCGTGAGACCGGCGGCGTCCAACGCCAGCGCCTGCAGCAACGGCCGATCCGCGCGCGCGAACTCCGCTTCCGCTCGCAACGCCAGCTCCTTGGCACGCTCCGGCATCCGGCGACGCGCGGAGACGAAGCTTTCGAACAGGTCCTGGTGGGCGCGTAGGAATGCCGAGCTTACCACGCCGCACTGCCGCGCCATTAGCCCGCTCACGCGTGCAAGGTGCTCGGGCCGGCCGAGCCGAGCGCCGCGGATGCCGAGCAGCAGGCTGTTGTCGAGCACCGATAGCGTTGCCAGGCTGCGATCGAGGAGCGCGTCGTGTCGCGCGCGCCAGCCGCGCTGCTCGTAGAGCGCGCAGAACGACTCGACGAGGGGGCCGAGCAGTCCCTGTTCGGGGAGCGCGAACGCGAGGTCCAGCAGGCTCGGATCACAGCTTGACTTCAACAGCGCTTCTTCGCCCAGCATCATACCCAGCGGGATCGCCGCTGCGGCCGCCACGAGCGAGGTTCGGGTCGTGCCATCGCCCGTGCTCTGCAGCTCGATCAGCAGTGCCGCGGCGCGCCGCAGTTCGCCGGCCGCTAGGAGCGCCTCCGCGAGGCTCACGAGGACAAACGGCTTAGCGACCTCCGCGCTGCGCGACATCAGCATTGCTTCCTCGAGGCACGCGACCGCAAGCGTGATGTTGCCGTCTTGCACCGAGGCCGAGCCGTAATTCAACAGCACGCGCGCGCAGAGCCCTGGCTCGGCATGCACCCGAGCCGCCCGGAGCGCGAGCTCGAACGCTTCGAATCCCTCTGCTATCGCGCGGGCTTTGATGTGCGCGATGGCACGCGCCTGAAAGTATAGCGCGTCGATTTCGCCGTTGCCCAATCCGGCTGACGGCGCGACTTGGTCGAGCGCACGATGCGCCTGCACTGGGCCGTTTCCGATCGCCAGCTCGAGCGCCACGCGAATGCGCGCTCGCACCAACTCGAGATCCTGCGCGCTCGTCGCTCTAGCTTCTCTCATGCGCACGCGATCAGAGGAGCTACCATCACGAACGCCGCCAATTGTCCGAACCTGCAGGGAGGGGGCGGGGGATGATAAGGATTTCGCCGTTTTCTATGCCCGCGGCGAGGTCAACGATCGCTAGCGCGACTTCTTCGGCCGTGGCGATGCGGCCCGCCGGGTTGCCGCGCGCCAGCAGTTCGCGGGTTTCGGCCTCGCTTCTTCCGGTTTTCTGCGTGATGTTGGCGAGCGTGCGGCCGAGCATCTCGGTCTCGGTGTAGCCCGGACATACGGCGTTGGCCGTGATTCCCTTGCCCGCGAATTCCGCCGCGACCGCCTTGGTGAAACCAACGACGCCGTGTTTGCTCGCGCAGTATGCCGAGATGTAGGGCGCGCCCTCCAGGCCGGCGATGCTCGCGACGTTGACGATGCGTCCCCAGCCCGCCGCGAGCATGTCCGGCAGCGCCTCGCGCGTGCACAGAAACGTGCCCGTCAGGTTGATGCCGATGATCCGGTCCCACAGCGCGCGGTCGGTGCGCGTCACGGGCGCGGATTCCGCGATGCCCGCGTTGTTCACGAGGATCGCGATCGGCCCGTTGGCTTTGCGGCACTTCGCGAACGCGTCGCGCACCTGCCCCTCGTCCGTCACGTCGGCGCGCGTTCCGGCGGAGCGGCTGACGATGCTCACGCGCGCGCCGTGCCGCGTCAGGAGCTCCGCCGTCGCGCGCCCGATGCCGCGGGCGCCGCCGGTCACGAGCGCGTGCTTCCCAGCGACGCTCACTGCGGCTGCGCGGCCCGCGCGATGAGGCGCTCCAGTTGCTCCTTACCGGGGAGGTACTGGACCGGCCAATCCGCATCGCGATAGCCCAGCTGCGCGGCGGCGTGCAGAGTCCAAAACGGATCGGCGAGGTGCGGGCGACCGAGCGCCACGAGGTCGGCGCGGCCGCCGGCGAGGATCGCGTTGACCTGATCGACGTCGGTGATGTTGCCCACCGCCATCGTCGCGATCCCGACCTCGTTGCGGATCTTGTCCGCGTAGGGCGTCTGAAACATGCGCCCATAGACCGGCTTAGCGTCCGGCGACGTCTGTCCGGTGGAGACGTCGATGAGGTCCGCGCCCGCCGCCTTGAAAGCCCGCGCGATCCCGACCGCGTCGTCGCCCGAGACCCCGCCGTCGACCCAATCCGTCGCGGAGATGCGCACCGACATCGGGCGTTCCGTCGGCCACACCTCGCGCATCGCGCCGAACACCTCGAGCGGATAGCGCAACCGGTTCTCGAGCGAGCCGCCGTACTCGTCGGTGCGCCGGTTGCGCAGCGGCGTGATGAACGACGAGAGCAGGTAACCGTGGGCGCAGTGCAGCTCGAGCATGTCGAAGCCCGCCGCGAGCCCCATCTCTGCAGCGTGCACGAATGCCACCCGAATTTCTTCCATTTGTCGGCGCGTCAATTCGAGCGGCACCTGATTCGTCAGCGCGTACGGGATCGCCGACGGGCCGACCACCGGCCAGTTGTCGCGCTCGAGCGGCTCGTCCATGCCTTCCCACATCAGTTTCGTCGAGCCCTTAGGCCCCGAATGACCGAGCTGCAAACAGATCCTCGCGCGCGACGACGCGTGCACGAAGTCTACGATACGTTTCCACGCCTCCGCGTGTTCGGGCAAATACATGCCCGTGCAGCCCGGCGAGATGCGCCCCTCGCGCGTAACGCACGTCATCTCCGTGAATACGAGCCCGGGTCCGCCCAGCGCGCGCGTCCCCAGATGCACGAGGTGGAAGTCGTTCGGCATGCCGTCGACTGCGCTGTACATGTCCATCGGCGAAACGACGATGCGGTTCTGCAGCTCGAGTCCGCGCAGGCGAAACGGCGTGAACATCGGCGGCACCGCGCGCCCGGCGAACCAGCGCTCGATCGAGTCCACGTACGTCGTGTCGCGCAGGCGCAGGTTTTCGTGGCCGATCCGCTGGCTGCGCGTAAGGAGGCTATACGCAAACTGCTCGGGAGGCAGCGTCGCATACCGCGCGACGTTCTCGAACCACTCGGTCGAGTTCCGGGCCGCGTTCTGCAGTTTCAGGACCTCGATGCGGCGGATCTCTTCGTACCGTTGGAGGGCCGCGGCTTTGTCCGAGCTCGCGGCGAGGGCGTCGACGAGCCCGATGGCGTCTTCCATTGCGAGCTTCGTGCCGGAGCCGACCGAGAAGTGCGCCGTGTGCGCGGCGTCGCCCATCAATACTGCGCTGCCGTTGACCCAGTGTGCGTTATTGACCTTCGTGAAGTTCAGCCAGTCGCGACCGCGCAGGTGTGCGCTGTTGGCCATCAGCCGGTGTCCGCGCAGATACGACTCGAAGAGGCGCTCGCAGAAGGCGATCGTCTCTTCGGTGCCGGCCGAGTCGAGGCCGTGCGCAAGGTAAGTCTCCTCGCGGCACTCGACGATGAACGTACTCAGCTCCTCGTCGAAGCGATATGCGTGGACGGTGAACCAGCCGTGCTCGGTGCGCTCGAAGATGAACGTGAAGGCGTCGAGCGGCAGCGTCGTGCCGAGCCAGACGAAGCGGCAACGACCGCTGTCCAGATTCGGTCGAAACGCCTCCCCGTAGGCGGCCCGGACGCGGCTGTTGACGCCGTCCGCGCCGACGAGCAGATCGCAATCCCGTCGGAGCGCATCGACGTCCGTCACATCGGCTTCGAACCGCACGTCCACGCCGAGCTCCGCGGCGCGGCGCTGGAGGATGTGTAGGAGATGCTTGCGCGAAATGCCGCAGAAGCCGTGCCCTCCCGAGCGCATCGTGTGTCCGCGAAAGTGCACCTCGATGTCGTCCCAGTGCGCGAACGCCTGGGTGATCTCGCGATGTGTCGGTTCGTCGGCGGCGTGGAGATTCTCGAGCGTCGCGTCCGAGAAGACGACGCCCCAGCCGAAGGTGTCGAGTGGCCGATTGCGCTCCAGAACGCGAATCGTCCAGTCCGGAAAGCGCTGCTTCGCCAGAATTCCAAAATAGAGCCCGGCGGGACCGCCTCCAATACACGCAATGCGCATTAACGACTTACCACGAGCTTACACTTTGATGAGAGGCGCAGACGAATCCCGCTCATCTGTGGTACGCTTGCGCTCGAGTCCGTGATACCGTCAGCCGCGCTCCGCTCTTTCGTCATCGTCCTCTGCCTCGGCGCGGGTTTTGGCGCCATCGCGCGCGACGCGCGGCGGGCCGCCGCGTCCGCACCGACGACTATCGGGAGCAGCTTCAATTCGACGCGCACGACTATTCCGGTCACCGTCGAGGGTCAGCGGGCTACGTGCGTGTTGGACACTGGCAGCTCGGCGATATTGGTTTCGCCCGCACTCGCTGCGGCCGCGCGCCTCCAGGGACGTGCCGGCACCTTTGAGGTCGCTCCGGACGGCCGCACGTACGTCGATCGGCAGACCGAGATCGCGAGCTTCGGCGTCGCCGGCCACGCGCTGAGCGACGTTCCCGCGTTGATCTCATCAAACCTCACCGGCTACAGCGCTCTGTGCGGCTACGACTTCTTCACGCACTTCCCGACGCTGATCGATCGCGCGCATCGTACCGTGACGCTTTACCCCAGCCAGTCGAAGCTCGCAAAGCTGCACTGCCTAACCGTCAATCTCTCGCCACACGTTCCGCTCGCGACGGTCGAGATCAACGGTACGTGGCTCAGCCACGTCGTGCTCGATTCCGGGATGGCCGGTGGAGGCGCGCTGTGGGACGGCGTGCGCACGCAATTGCGACAACCCCTCGTCGCCAGTGCCGATTACCGGTCGATGCCGCGGTCTGCGCGGGACGGCTTTGCGTGCGGAGCGGTGGCGTTGGTACGCTACGCGGCCGGCGCCCCGGCGAGCTCGATGCCAATCTGCACCGAGGCGCAGCGGCCGGACGGCTACAATGGGATCATCGAAACGAACCTCGCGAGCGTCGCGGCCATAGCGGTCGACTACCCGCATCACAAGATGTGCTTCGACGTCGCCGGCTTCTCGGTCACCGCGGCGGGACCGCCGCCGGCCCCCGACCGCGGCGCGTGGTCGCGCTTCAACTACCTCCGACCGCCGTAGCCGTTTAGCGCTTGCGGGCGACCAATAGTCCGTCGCAAACGGGCAACAGCACCGCTTCCACGCGATCGTCGCGCCCCGCGCGTAGGCTTACCTCACGCAGCGCCTGAGTGTCGGCATCGTTATCCGATGGATCGATCACGGCGCCGCTCCATAGCACGTTGTCGACCAGTACGAGCCCGTTCGTACGAACGAGTTCCAGGCACGCCTCATAGTATGCGTTCACATTCTCCTTATCGGCGTCGATGAACGCCATGTCGAACGGTGCGCCGTTTTTTGCGCGCACGGCTTTTAGCGTCTCGAGCGCCGGACCGATGCGCAGATCAATCTTGCTCGCGATGCCGGCCTTGTCCCAATAACGACGTGCGACAGCCGTGTACTCCTCGCTGACGTCGCACGCGAGAACGTAGCCGTCGGCAGGTAACGCGAGCGCCATGGCGAGCGAGCTGTAGCCGGTGAAGACGCCGACCTCCAGATAGCGCCGCGCGCCGATCGCGTGCGCCAGCAGCGCCATGAACTGCCCCTGCTCAGGTCCGATCTGCATCCGCGCCTGCGGCAAACGCGACGTCTCATCCCGCAGCTCGCGCAAGAGCGGATGCTCGCGCACCGTGGACGCGATGATGTATTCCTGAATCGCTTGGTCTACGAAGGTGCTCTTTGCGGTCATGGCCTCGCAGCATACACCGCTAAAAGAGGCTCCCCTTCCCGGGGGAAGGGGAGCGCAATCAGCTGAGGCTACCCGGTCTTATGCGTTGGCACGCACAAGAGCGTGGGCGAGCCGACCGTGACTTGATCTTGCTTGAGGAACTGATTGGCATAGGGGCGCGCCGCGTTGATCGTCGGGCCCTGGATCGCATAACAGGTCAGATGGTCCGCCGGTGAGGGTGTCCTGAAATGCGGGCCCGACAGAACTTTTTTGGCAACAGGGGTACAGAACAGCTCGGGTGCTCCGATCTTGGTCTGATACGTCTGAAATTGGTCGGTGAGCTGAACCGCGGCGGAGGGCGACTGCCCGAATTTCGCCGTGTAGCACTCGAAATGCGAGAACGTCGTCACCATCGGCTGCATCATCGACGCGGAGGCCGCCGTCGGAGCGGTAACCCTGCCGATCAGGAAGGCCGACGCAAGCAGCACGACGCTCAGCGCCAAACCGATAAACCGCATATGGAACTCCTTACACGCCCGGACGCGAAGGAGCTGAGCCTTCCCTGGCGTGCAGGCCAAGCATACATCCGGCGGCAGGAAATGCCAAGGGGGCGCCGGGCTGCGCCCTACGGCAGCTAGCCGCGCAGGGCCTGACTGTAGATCTCGTCCAGGTCCTCGACGGTGTTAAGCGTCACGGCGTCCCTGACGGATGCGTCGCCGATCTTCGAGCTCTGACGCATGCTCTTGGCCAGGTCGTCGCCGTGGTTGTAGGCGCGGATCGCAGCGTTGTGGCGCTCGATCGTCCCCTTGTCGGTCTTCCCGTTGGCCGCTATCCACTCTTCGAATTCCATGTAGCGCGGCTTCTTTTGGCGTACGAAATCGATCGTCTTTTGGCGATCCAGACCCAGTGCGCTCAGCGTCATCGCATCGAAACCGGCCCCGCACTCATCGTAGCCGTCCGGTAGCGCGCCGATCGACGCCAGCGAGAGTTTGAGCCAGAGGCGCGGCACGTGGATCGCGCCGAGCGGTCCGGCGGTTCCGGAACTCACCAAAGGCACGATGTTCGTTTCAGGTTCGGTGGCCATCTGTATTCCTCCGGATGGTTAAGAGCTTGTCGCCGCCGAGCGGCCGTGGCGTGACTTGAACGTGAGCTCGGATACGCCCGATTTATCGAGGTCGCCGAGGCCTAGCGCCTTCATGCGCTCGTATTGTTCGAACGTCGCTCGCGTGAGGGGCAGGCTGAGGTCGACGCCGGCGGCGAGTCCGAGCGCGATCCCACTGTCTTTGGCCGCGTGCGCCGCCGAGAAATAGACGTCGTGTTCGCGATTCTGCATGTCGGCGCCGTCGGTCTCTAGCACGCGCGAGTTCGCGCCTGTCTGCGAAAAGACTTCGCGCAGCATATCGAGGTCGAGTCCCAGCGCGTCGCCGAGGCCGATCCCCTCCGCGAGCCCCGCCGTGTTGATGTTCATCACCATGTTCACCAACGCTTTGACCTGCGCGGCCTTGCCCGCTTCGCCGATGTACTTCAGCGAAATGCTCATCTTCTCAAGGAGCGGCTTGATCCGTTCGAACGCGTCGCGGCGCCCGCCAATCATGAGGTAGAGCGTGCCCTCGCGAGCCTGCGAGATCGAGCTCGCCATGCACGCCTCGAGCGAGTCCGCGCCGTGGGCGCGCGCCATGCGCTCGACGTCCACGTGCACCTTGGGCGTGACCGTCGCGCAGTTGATGAAGATCTTCCCGCGAGCGCCGGTCAGCAGCGAGTCGCCTTCGGTTGCGAAAATGCGATGCATCGCTGCGTCGTCGGTTACGACGGTGATGACGACGTCGGACAGCTCCGTGACCCGCGCGAGCGATTCCGCGACCTCGCCGCCGGCGTCCGCGGCCGTCTCCTCCGCGGACTCGCGCCGAACGTCGTACAGCGCCGCGATCGGGTAGCCCACGTCGCGCAGTCGCCTGGCAATGTTCGCGCCCATCCGGCCGGTGCCGACGACGCCGACTCTTTCAAGCCCGCTCATGTTCGTTGCGTCGCATTACCCCAACTCACGACGAATTCTTGCCGGAGGGCAAGCTAGCAGGCATGCGGGAGCCCGCTGCCAAACGATGACGGGAAGCCGGCATTCTGCCGGACCTAGGAGGAGACAACGACTGCTATGAAACGCATTTTTATTCTCGTTGCGGTCGCACTTGCGACCGTCATTCCGTCTTACGCCGTCGCGCAGGTCGAGAGCACCCCGATCCCGGCGCCGCCCAAACCGAACTTCTCGGCGATGCAATTCCTGATCGGCACCTGGACGTGCAGCACGAAGAGCGCACGACGGCCGTCGGCATACATCACCACCACAGCGTACACGATGGACCCCAGCGGCTGGTGGATCAACCAGACGTCGACGACAAAAGCCAACTCCTGGATTCCCACGACGACGACCGCTTACGATAAGATCACCTACGATGCAACGCCGGGCCTCCCGCCCACCCATCGCTGGGTCGACGTCAGCTACGGCGACGAAGGCGGCTACGGCCTTTCGTTCTCGAGCGGCTGGAACGGTAACAAGATGTCGTGGCACGACGTTTCCTTCGCGCCGGGCGGCGACGTCAAGAGCCAAACCGACCAGATCGTAACGAAGGTCAGTAACACCAAGATTACGTCGGCATCATCGTTCACGGAAATGAAGACCGGCCGCGTCGTCGGCGTTACCGGAGTTTGCACGAAACACCAAAGCGGACAAACATAGAAGATAAAGGGGCCCCGCGTTTCCGCGGGGCCCCTTCTCTTTCACTCCTCGTTCGAGTTAGAACTCTTCTTCGGAGTTGTTTTCTTGGGCGAAGGGCGCCTCTTCTTCGTCGCCCTCGTAGGTGGGCTTTTCGTCCTCGTAAGTGGTCTCTTCGTCTTCCTCCTCGAGCTCGTAGCCCTGCGCCCCCTCGACCTCTTCGTCGGCATGTTCCTCTTCCTCGAAGATCTCCTCGGCCTCGATCTCGGCCGGACGCTGCGCCGGCGGGGGAGCGGGGATCGCGGTCGTCGCGTCGAGCGGCTTGCTGTCGTCGATCTCCTCTTCCTCTTCCTCGGGTTCCTCGGGAGCAGCCTCGCCCTCCGCGGCGACGGCTTCGCGTGTCGCGACTGAGGTTTGAGAGACGGCAGCGGCTTGCTCGTCGCCCATCAGTAGTCCGTACTCACGCCGCTCGGATTCGCCCATCTCGTCCTCGGGCGTCTTGATCTCGACCTCTTCGCGGTTCTCCGTGAGCACCTTTACGTCGAGCGCGAGCGATTGCAGCTCCTTGATCAAGACCTTGAACGATTCCGGAACGCCGGGCTCCATGACGTTTTCGCCCTTGACGATCGCTTCGTACGTCTTCACGCGTCCTACGACGTCGTCGGACTTCACCGTCAGCAGCTCTTGCAGCGTGTACGCGGCCCCGTACGCCTCGAGCGCCCAGACCTCCATCTCGCCGAAGCGCTGCCCGCCGAACTGCGCCTTTCCGCCCAGCGGCTGCTGGGTGATCATCGAGTACGGGCCCGTCGAGCGCGCGTGGATCTTGTCGTCGACGAGGTGCGCGAGCTTGAGCATGTAGATCAGGCCGACCGTGATTGGGCGCGAGAAGCGCTCGCCGCTGCGCCCGTCGCGCAGCCACGTCTTGCCGTCCGCCGGAAGGCCGGCGTCTTGCAGCCACTCGGCGATGTCCTCTGCGTGCGCGCCGTCGAACACCGGCGTCGCCACGCTCATGCCGAGCATGCGCGCCGCCCAGCCCAGGTGCGTCTCCATGATCTGACCCAGATTCATGCGCGACGGCACACCCAGCGGGTTGAGCACGATGTCCACCGGTGAGCCGTCCTCCATATACGGCATGTCCTCTTCCGGCAGCACCTTGGCGATCACGCCCTTGTTACCGTGGCGGCCCGCCATCTTGTCGCCTTGCAGAATCTTGCGCTTTTGCGCGACATACACGCGAACCAGATGGTTGACACCCGGCGAGAGCTCGTCGCCGTTCTCGCGCGAGAACACCTTGACGTCGATGATCTTGCCCTTTTCGCCGTGCGGAACCTTGAGGCTCGTGTCCCGGACTTCACGCGACTTCTCGCCGAAGATTGCGCGCAGCAGCCGCTCCTCGGCGGTCAGCTCGGTCTCGCCCTTGGGCGTCACCTTGCCGACGAGGATGTCCTCGGGACGAACCTCCGCGCCGATGCGAATGATGCCGCGCTCGTCGAGATCCTTGAGTGCGTCCTCGCCGACGTTGGGGATGTCGCGAGTGATCTCTTCCGGCCCGAGCTTCGTGTCGCGGGCCTCGCACTCGTACTCCTCGATGTGGATCGACGTGAAGCGATCTTCTTTAACCATCCGCTCGCTGATGAGGATCGCGTCCTCGTAATTGTAGCCTTCCCACGGCATGAATGCGACCAGAACGTTCTGCCCGAGCGCGAGCTCGCCCTGATCCGAGGATGGCCCGTCCACCACGACCTGACCCGCGACGACCTCGTCGCCGACGTTGACGATCGGGCGCTGATTGATGCACGTGCCGGCGTTGCTGCGCACGAACTTCAGCAGCTCGTAGGTCCGCTCGATTCCGTCGCCGTTGCGCACCGCGACGCCCTTGGCGTCGACCGACGTCACCGTGCCGGCCTCCTCAGCAACGACCAGGCTGCCCGAGTCCTTGGCGGCGCGATACTCCATGCCGGTTCCGACGATCGGCGCGTCCGGGCGGAGCAGCGGCACCGCCTGACGCTGCATGTTGGCGCCCATCAGCGCGCGGTTCGCGTCGTCGTGCTCGAGGAACGGGATCAGCGCCGTCGCGACCGAGACGATCTGCTTCGGTGAGACGTCCATCAGCTGTACGCGCGCCGCCGGCTCTTCGATGTACTCCTCTGCGTAACGGCAGACCACCGAGTCGGCCGTGATCTTGCCGGTCGGCGCGTCGACCGGCGTGTTGGCTTGCGCGATGATGTATTCGTCCTCGCGGTCCGCCGTGAGGTAAACGATCTCGTCGGTCACGATGCCCTCGCGCACGACGCGGTACGGCGTCTCGATGAAGCCGAACTTATTGACGCGGCCGTACGTCGCGAGCGAGCCGATGAGACCGATGTTCGGGCCTTCCGGCGTCTCGATCGGGCAGATGCGCCCGTAATGCGAGTGGTGCACGTCGCGCACCTCGAAACCCGCGCGTTCGCGCGAGAGACCGCCCGGCCCGAGCGCTGAGAGCCGCCGCTTGTGCGTCAGCTCGGCGAGCGAGTTGGTCTGGTCCATGAACTGCGACAGTTGGGAGGATCCGAAGAACTCCTTGATCGCGGCGACGACTGGTCGGATGTTGATCAGCGCCTGCGGCGTAACCGTCTCGATGTCTTGTACCGTCATGCGCTCGCGCACGACGCGCTCGAGGCGGAGCAAGCCGACGCGGAACTGGTTCTGCAGCAGCTCGCCGACCGAACGGACGCGGCGGTTGCCGAGGTGATCGATGTCGTCCTTGGGGACGACGCCCGTCGCGACCTTGATGAGGCGGCGAATGACCGCGACCATGTCGGCGCGGGTCAGGCACTTCCCCGTGATCGGAGGCATCTCGAGGCCTGCGTCGGCGTACTCGTCGATGACGACGTAGGGCTGATCGACGCGCGCGTCCGCGTCGCGATTCGCGATGCGATAGTGGAACTTGGCGTTGAGCTTGTAGCGGCCCACGCCGGCGAGATCGTACCGCTTCTCGTCGAAGAACAGCGCCTCGAGCAGCTTTTCGGCGTTCTCGGCGTTCTCTGGCTCACCCGGGCGGAGCTTCTTATAGATCTCCTTGAGTGCGTCCTCACGCGTCTTGATGTCCTTGTCTTTTTCGATCGAGTTGCGGACCAACGGGCTGTCGTCGAACAGCTTCAGGATCGCCTCGTCGCTCTCCCAATCGAGGCCGAGTTCCGGACGCGAGAGTGCGCGAATGAACGTCGAAACGTAAATCTTGCGGTTCTTGTCGATCCGCACACCGATCGTGCCCTCGGTCTCGTCGTTCTTCGTACCGTTGTCGGTCTCGAATTCGATCCAGGCGCCGCGGTTGGGGATGATCGTGGCGTTGAACGTCGGGCGCGCGTTTGTATCCACGTCTTGGCTGTAGTACACGCCCGGCGAACGGACGAGCTGGCTCACGATCACGCGCTCGGCGCCGTTGATCATGAACGTGCCCTTGTCCGTCATGAGCGGGAAGTCGCCCATGAAGATCTCCTGGTCCGGGATGCCTTTGATTTCGCCGGACTCTGCGGTGATCAAGCGGACGCGTACGCGCAGCGGGGCGCTATACGTCATGTCGCGCTCGCGGCACTCCTCGATCGAGTACTTGGGCTCGCCGAGCGAGTGCTCGCCGAACTCGAGGATCAGGTTACCGGTAAAGTCCTTGATCGGCGAAATCGACGCGAAAGCCTCCGCTAGACCCTCGGTCTTGAACCAGTCGAAGCTGGCCTTCTGAAGCTCGATCAAGTTGGGGACCTCGAGGACGTGCGGGATCTTGCCGAAGGAATGACGGTCCCGCTTGGGGCCAGGATCCGGGCGCTGCTCCACTGTGAACGCGCCGGTCGGCATCGGGAAGGTCGACGCCATGACCGTCGACGCGCCGTTGCCGTCGCCCGTGACCTTCAAACCGGTGGACCGCTTGGGTCTGCTCTTGGAGGCCCTCGCCGGGCTGGGAACTGACGAACTCGGGACAGGTTCCGCTGAACTCTTCTGTGTGGACTTCGGAGCTGTCGTCTTCGCCATTACTCTCTTTCTTTGCGTTCGAATCTCTTAAGTAAAAAACCGTGAGGGCGCGGGCATTTCCGGGCACACCAAAAAGACGAAACACGGGCTCCGAAAAATGGAGGTGTCTCGCCCTGCTCTGTTCGGCGGCTTTCATGCGCCCCGGGGCATAGGCGACAAGTTTAGCACCCGTCGCCATGGGCGTCAAGAAACCTGCTTGGTGCCCGGTGGGCGGCTTCGGCAAGCTTCGCACTGGCTTGGCCGCCGGGCGGCCGGTGCGTAGGTCCCGCGCCGCTCTCCGTCGCAGGCATGGAAGGCTCGGAGGTGCCCTTATGTCAAGGAGCTGCGCCCTTATCCTGCTGGCCTTACTCGCCGGCTGCGCCGCGTCCACCCAGCCGCAGTTGCCGGCCGGCCAGGCGGCCCCCGGACGCCAAGCCCGGATGGACCCGGCGGAATGCGGCACGTCCCGCGTCTACGTGGCGTCCTACAACAACTCGGTGTACGTCTACGATCAGACCGATAACGCCGGGACCCCCTGCCGACAAATCACCGGCGTGACCAACCCGCAGGGCCTGTTCGTCGACAAGCATCACAACCTGTGGGTCGCGATAGCGGGGGACTGCAAGAAGCAGTTCTCGAGCGTGCTCGAGTTCGCGCCGGGTGGCACGACGCCGATCAAGACGCTGACGGACCCGGCCGGCTCGGCCTCCGACGTCGCGGTCGACGACGCGTCGGGCACGGCGTACGTGACCAACTTCTTCGACTACACGAAGGGCTGCGCGAGCGGAAAGAACGGCGCGGTCGAAGTCTACGCCGGAGGCAGCACGACGCCCACCGGTACGCTCACGGACCCGCACATGAACTACGCCTTCAACGACGCCGTCGACGATCGCGGGAACCTCTACGTCACGTATTTGGAGCTCAACGGCCCGACCGGTAAGGGCCGCATCGACGAGTGGCTCGGGGGAACCGGATCGCCGAGCGATCTCGGAATCACGCTCCAGGCGCCGGGAGGCATCGCGACGACGTCGACCGGCGCGCTGCTCGTGTGCGATCAGTCCGTCGCGTGCGGTGACTTCGCGCCCGGCTCGACGACGATGACGAATCTCTTTGCGGCTCAGAATCCCGGAGCGTTCGGCATCGCGCTCGACAAGCGCGAGACGCACGCCTGGGCCGAGGATCCCGCGCTCACCGCAGGTCAGCTGCAGCGCTACAAGTATCCGGGGCCGGATTCGAAGCCGCTGCAACGGATCACCGTGCCGGGCGGCGGCTACGCCGGCGTCGCGGTGAGTCCGCCCGCCCCCGAGGGCAAACCGTACTAGATTACGGTGTAAAGCCGTTGCCGAAGAAGGCCGCAACGGGTCCGTACAGCGTGCCCGCTCCGATCCTCGCTAGGATGTCGCCGTTACGCATATCCATCTCGATGGCAAGCGGCGGACCCGTCGAGGAGTTTGCGATCGGCAGCCACACGGCGGTTCCGTAATTGTGCAGCGCGCAGAACGAGTTCCAACCCGGCCCGTAGTTGGGGGGCAGGTCGAACTCGCCGCGCTGCTGGAAACGGGATTGCTCGAACTTCCGGATCGTGAACGGCCTCCCGAACCAGGTGATCTCCACGAAACTCCCCGTGGTAGTAAAGCCGCAGTCCTCGCCGGCGCTGATGTCGTAGACCAGTCTACAGCTGTTCGTCGCGCCGACCTTACACGCGAACAATGAGTACGTGCCGAAGGGCGCCTCCACCGGCGCGTAGATAATTCCGTTGCGCACCGATATTCCCAATATCATCGGGCCAATTTGAGGTAGCCGATATACGGCTGCGACGCGAGTCGAGCCATATCGATACTGGTATACGTAGACACCCGATTTGGTTTCGTGCCCCACGTAGAGATTGTCGTCCACATCGATCGCAAGGCTGAAACCAAGGTTGCCCGGCGTATATGTGGCGATCACGCTTGAGAGGTCGTGCGAAAGTTCTTTGACCTCGTCGGTTCCGTTACGCGCGGCATAAATCACGTAGACGTGTCCGCTGCTGTCGGTAACGACGTCGAAAACCTCCGCGCGGGCATTATACTCGGCGATCTTTTTGCCGTCGACGTCGAACGCAATGACGGCCTTCTGCAGGCGGTCGGCGACGTAGAGGTTCGTCGTCAGCATTGCGGCCGCGAAGCAGAGTGCCTCTTTCACGACCGCGCGCGTCGCCTCGTTTAGACGCGCAAGCCGATCGAGGCTGCCGGCCCGATCTGCGCGATCCGCGCCGCGAGCGCATCGCCGGTCAGCCCGAAGAGCGCGCGCTGCTTGTCCTGCGAGTCGTGCTGGACCAGGACGTTCGAAACGCCGATGCGCTCCACGCTCAAGTCGAGTCCGCGGTCCGAGACGAACTCCGCGACTGCGGAGCCGAATCCGCCAGCCAGCGAGTGCTCTTCCAGCGTTATGATGTGGCGGTGGTCGCGCGCAAGCTCGAGCAGCAGCCCCTCGTCCAGCGGCTTCGCGAAGCGCGCATTCACGATAGTAACGCCTTGTACGTTCGCGTCCAACGCCATGTCGAGGGTCGTTCCGTAGGCCAGGATCGCCACGTCGCGGCCACGCTGGAGCACCTCGGCCTTGCCGTGCACGATCGGCGCGGGCACGCGGTCGTGCCGTCCGTTGGTCGAGCCGCGCGGGTAGCGGATCCCCGCCGGCGAGTTGAGCGACAACGCGTGCTCGAGCATCGGCAGCAGCTCGGCCTCGGTGCTCGGCGCCATCAGCGTCATGTTCGGCAGCGTCCGCAGATAGGCGATATCATACAGTCCCATGTGCGTCGGGCCGTCGTCGCCGACGAAGCCGGCGCGGTCCATGCAGAAGACTACGGGCAGATTCTGAACGACGACGTCATGGACGACCTGATCGTAGGCGCGCTGGAGGAAGGTCGAATAGATCGCGCAGACCGGCTTGAGGCCGTTCGTCGCCAGGCCCGCCGCGAAGCAGACGGCGTGCGCCTCCGCGATGCCCACGTCGAAGTAGCGCTCCGGGAAGCGCTTTCCGAACTTCGCGAGACCCGTGCCGTCCGGCATCGCTGCCGTGATGCCGACCACGCGCGGGTCCTTCTCGGCGACCGCGATCATCGCGTCGCCGAACACGTCCTGGAACTTGGGCCGCGCGCCCGAGCTGCTCTTCTTCGCGCCGTTGCTCGGCTCGAACGCATTGGCGCCGATGCCATGGAACGTGCGCGAGTCGCGCTCGGCGGGCTCGTAACCTTTGCCTTTAACGGTGCGCACGTGCAAGAGCACCGGCCGGTCGATATCGATGGCGGTCTGCAGCGCGTCGAGCACGACGTCGTAGTTGTGACCGTCGATCGGCCCGATGTAGCGGAAGCCCAGCTCCTCGAAGATAACCGCGGTCTTCTCCGACGGGCCGATGAAGTGCATCGCGCCGATCTCGGCTCCCTCGATCGCCTTCTTCGCGGCACCTCCGAGCGGGAGGCGCTTGAGCACCTCCTTGCCGGTGCGCCGCACGAAGTTCGCAAACGGCTTGCTGCGCAGCACGGAAAGGTACGACGCGATCGAGCCGACGTTGGGCGCGATCGACATCTCGTTGTCGTTGAGAATCACCATGAACTGGCTACGGCGACCTCCGGCGTTGTTGAGCGCCTCGTAGGCGAGCCCGCCGGTCAGCGCGCCGTCGCCGATCACCGCGACCACGCGCTCGTCGCCGCCGACGAGATCCCGCGCGGTCGCCATGCCGAGCGCGGCCGCGACGGCCGTGCTCGCGTGCCCCGCTCCAAACGGATCGTACTGCGATTCGCTGCGCATCGCGAAGCCGGAGAGGCCGCCCCCCTTGCGGATTGTGCCGAAGCGCTCCCTGCGGCCCGTCAGAATCTTGTGGACGTACGTCTGGTGGCTGACGTCCCACACCAGCTTGTCGCTCGGCAGATTGAGGACGCGATGAAGGGCGAGCGTCAGCTCGACGACGCCCAAGTTGGGCGCGAGGTGACCGCCGTTAGCGGCGCACGTGCGCACGAGCAGGTCTCGAATCTCGCTCGCTAAGACGTCGATTTGGTCGCGCCGGAGGCGCTTGACGTCCGCGGGAGAGTTGATCCGCTCGATTACCATTGGCGCGTTATACGCAGCCGCGAGCCGATGACCTGCGTCACCACGCGGGCCGCGAGTCGCGCCGCGCGCGGCGCCTCGCGCGCGAGCCACAGCGCTTGCGACCAGTTCGACGGTTTCAATATCGCTCGCATCGGATTTACCCAATCTGTGGATAACTCGTGCTGCGGCGTGTCGAGCACGACGCGTACGGCCGCCACCCGCGGAGCCTGGATCAGCCCGGTTTCCATGTCGACGCCCGCGTAGCCGCGAGCCGCCCACTCCAGGCGCGCCGCTCCGTTGACGATCGTCTCCGCCGTCAACAGCGAATCGAACACCGGCTCGACGCCAAGGCCGCGCGCGCTCGCTGCGAACGCGGCGACCAGCTTCGCGTCGCACTCGAACTCGCTGCCGTCCGGGCGGCGCACGCGGCGCGGTACGAGCACGGTGCCCGTCGGCAGATCGCCGCGCAGGCCGCCCGCCACGCCGCAGACCACGACCGTGCCGCGCAGCGGCTCGCGCAGCTTCGACAGCGCGATGCCCCCTTCGACCACCGCGGCGTTCGGCCGCTCGCGGCGCACCGCGTCGGCCTCGAGCGCCAAGGGCGCGACGATCGTAACCGATTCCATCGCGGACATAGGGTTTCGTTCGTTCACGGTGTAGGGGTTTGCCATGAGTACCACGAGCCAACCTTTCGTTTCCGACATCAAAGAACTGCGCCGCCGCGCCCAGGAGCAAATGCAGCGCGGCGCCGTCACCGAGAATTACGGCGGCGACGTCCAGCAGACTATCGACTTGCTGCAGACCGCGCTGGCGACCGAGATCGTCTGCGTCTTGCGCTACACGATGCACAACATCGCGGCCGTCGGCATCGACAGCGAGAGCGTCAAGGAAGAGTTCGCCGAGCACGCGAGCGACGAGTACGACCACATGCAGAAGATCGCGAACCGCATCAACCAGCTGGGCGGCACGCCGAATCTCAACCCTGAAGGCTTGCACACGCGCTCGGCCACCGAGTACGGTGACGCCCAGAAGCTGATCGACATGATCAAGGAAAACCTCGTCGCAGAGCGCATCGCGGTAGAACACTATCGCGACCTGATCCGCTTCTTCGGCGAGAAAGACCCGACCACGCGCATCATGCTCGAGGGCATCCTGGCGCAAGAGGAAGACCACGCCAACGACATGCACGACCTGCTCGTCGCGCACGAAGGGAAGCCGTTTCTGAAGAACTGACGCCGTAGAGCGCCGGCCCAGCGGCACTGCGATGCCACGGATGCTCGGCAAGCTTCCCCCGAAGCACGACCACCGGACGTTACTGTTCGAAGAATATCTCTCTCCCAAGCTTGCCACACCGCCGGCGCGAGATCGTGCCACCCTGGCGCGCAGTGGTGCAGTCGTATTACGCGATCACCGGCGGACGCGACGACGGCGCGTATTGTCTGGACGTGCTCAAGCACTGGCGCGTCGCGGGCATCGGCGGCGATAGGATCGCGGCGTTCGCCCGGCGCGCCCTCGGGCGCGACCTCCAGCGGTTAGGCCACCGCTAGCGCCTGTACGATGATATACTGCGTGTCAAAGGAGGCTTTGCACATGGATAACATCACGCGCCACGTGCTCGGTATAGCGGCTGCAACGGTGTTGTTATCGGCGTGCAGCACGACCCTCAATGCGGCTCCCGGGGGATCCGGACCCGTTCCGAACGCGCTTTCGCCGCGCATACGGACCTTGTCGCAGTATCACGTGCTCTACAACTTTCACGGCCCGGATGGCTCAGGTCCCATCGCGAGCTTAACCGCCGTCAACGGGACGCTGTATGGCACCACCAAAGAAGGCGGCACGCACGGCTTGTCTCCGAAGAACGGCGTCGTCTTCAGCCTTACTACGGACGGCAAGGAACGCGTGCTGCACGACTTCCGCGTGATGGCACTAGACGGCACCTACCCTATGGCGGGCCTGATCGAAGTAAACGGCACCCTCTACGGAACGACGGGACTCGGCAATCCGTACAACACGGGTACGGTCTACAGCATCACGACGAGCGGTGAGGAACGGTTACTCTATAGCTTCGGCGAGTTCAGCCCCGCCGGTATGCAACCGTCGGCGAGCGTGACCAACCTCAACGGGATGCTATACGGCACGACGAATTTTGGGGGCGATCGAGCCGCCGGAACGATCTTTAGCCTTAATGTGGACGGCACGGAGAAGATCGTTCACAGTTTCGGGCATCCCTTTCGCAGCGACGGTCAGATTCCGGGGTCGAGCTTAATCGCCGTCAACGGAACGCTCTACGGCACGACGTACGAAGGCGGCATCTACGATCGAGGCCACAACTGCGGGTCCACGCCGTGTCCCGGCGATGGAACCATCTTCAGCGTTACATCGGCCGGCAAGGTTCGCGTGCTGCATAGTTTCGGCAAGGGCTCCGATGGACTCTCCCCCGAGGCGGGCTTGATCGACGTCAAAGGCATGCTCTACGGTACGACCGCGCAAGGCGGGACGCACGGCTGCGGCACCGTCTTTAGCGTATCGGCGGCGGGTGCGGAGCGCGTGCTTCACAGCTTCGGCGCGAACTCGAGCGGCGGATGCCAACCGGCACCGGCCTTGATCGACGTCGGCGGCACCCTCTACGGAACGACCGCCTACGGCGGCGCGTACAACCATCACGGCACGGTCTTCAGCATAACGACCGGCGGCGTAGAGCACGTTCTGCACAGCTTTGGCTCGGGAAGCGACGGGAAATATCCGGAGGCGGCTTTACTCGACCTGCATGGGACGCTTTACGGCACCACGGAAGCCGGCGGTACTGCGGGTCACGGCACGGTCTTTGCGATGACCCCGTAACGTGAGATGCGCCGCCGCGTTAGCTGGGAGGCAGGGCGTTCAGCTTTTCACGCAGTGCCTGCGTCGACCCATGATCGGGTCCGAAGGCCTTCTCGTGGATCGCGAGGGCACGTGCGTACGCCGACTTTGCCTCTGCGAAGCGGCCCTGCGCCCCGTAGAGAGCCGCGAGGTCGCCTAGGATCGTCGCGACTTTGGGGTGATCCGGGCCGAGCGCTCCTTCTCGAATTGCCAACGCTCGCGTCACGAGCGGCTCAGCCTCTTCGTACCGCCCTTGGTCGCGGTAAACCAGCGCGAGATCGTTCAGGGTACGCGAGACGTTGGGGTGGTCGCGGCCGAGTGTCTTCTCCCAAATGTCGAGCGCGCGTTTGTGCAGTCGTTCCGCTTCTTGGTAGCGGCCCTGCTTTTCGAACAAGACTGCAACGCCGTTCAGACCATACGCAACGTTGCGGTGGTCGGGGCCCAGCGTTTTCTCCCAAATCGTCAGCGCGCGCACTTGCAGCGGCTCCGCCTCTCCGTAGCGGCCGAGGTCGCGCAATACCGAGGCGAGGTTGTGCAAATTCAATGCAACGTAAGGGTGCTCTGGACCGAGAGCTTTTTCGCGAATGGCCACGGCGCGCGCATGCAACGGCTCCGCCTCCTCGTAACGCCCTTGGTCGCCGTACACTACCGCGAGGTTGCTGAGGCTATTCGCGACGTCGGGGTGGTCGGGGCCGAGGGCTTTCTCTCGAATCGCGAGGGCGCGTTTGTGCAGCTCCTCCGAGTCTCGGTAACGCCCCTGGTCCCAGTATACCGCTGCAAGACCATTTAGCGTATTCGCAACCTCGCAGTGATTCGTCCCAAGCGTCTGTTCCAAGATCGCCAGTGCGCGTGCGTGCAGCCGCTCGGCTTCGTCGTAGCGCCCTTGGTCCCAGTATACTCCCGCGAGGCCGTTCAGAGAATACGCGACCTCGGGGTGGGCAGGGCCGACAACCTTCTCTCGAATTGCCAGCGCGCGCGCGTGCAACGCTTCCGCCTCTTCGTAACGCGCTTGTCGCCAGCGCAGTGCCGCAAGGTTATTCAGCGCAATCACGGTTTCGGGGTGCTCCGAACCGCATGCGTTCTCAAACACCGCCAGCGCGAATTTCTCGAGCGCGTCGGGCGCGCTATAGTCGCCCCGTTCGCGAAGATACACTGCGCAGCGATCGGCGAGGCGGCCTGCGGAAATCGATTCCACATCATCTGGCAAGGCCTCGAGCGCGGCGCGCGCGTGGGGAAGAAGCCGCTCGCATCGCGGCCACGCCGCGAACTCGATATTGCCGAATTCGAGGTTAGGAAAGACCACTTCGGCTATCCCAACGGCGCACCGGTTCCATGCAGACTTGGCATCACCGATCAGGTCCCGCCCGACCAGCTGCACGAGCCTGTGCATGCCGTAGGCCCGCGATGTTACCGCGAATGAGAGCAAGCACAGCTGATCGAGCGCGCCGAGCGCTTCGTCAACGCGCGTTGCGCTGAGAGCGCCGCGCAGGTCGAGCGCGGGCGCGGCGTCCGTGAGTACTGGGCGCAGCGCCTCCGGGTAGAGGTCAAGACTTTGCCGGAAGAGTTCGTCCGGGATCGTATCGGGCGCGAATCGCGCGGCGAAGCAAAACAGGGCCGCCGCCCCGGGTGCCTGTTGCTCGGCGCCGGCGACGGCCGTTTGAAACGTCGCGAAGACCGAACGAGGATACTCGGCGTGGCGCGGCGCGTTCGCCAGGTGCTGGGCGATATGGTCGAGATAGCGCTCGGGCGTTAGCATCCGCATCCCGCGCAGCGCCGCAGCGGCGTGCGAGAGCGCCAGCGGCAGCGCACCAAGCGCCTCGACGATCGCCTCGGCGTCCGATTCGCTCAGATCCACGCGGCCGGATTCGCCACGGAGGTACCCGATCGCCGCGTCCCGTGGCCAAACGTCGAGCGAAACGGCGCGAATATCGGAGCTCCACGCGGCCTTGCGCGACGTAACCAAAATGCGGGCGCCACTGTGCGGCTGCCAGCTGCGCAGTAATCGCTCGTCTTCGAGATTGTCGAAGATCAGCAAGACCTGCTTGGCAAAGCAGCCCAACATCGAGCGCGTCACTTGCTGGGCGGCCGCGCGCCGATCGGCGAGCCGATCGAGCCCCCGCGTAAAGAGCGCTCCCAGCCGCAGCAGGCCTTCAATGACGCCGTCTTCTGTTTGCGCGTTCAGCCACCAGACGATCGAATACCGGTCGCGATTGCGCCAGGCGTACTCGCGCGCGATGGAGCTCTTACCTACGCCGCCCAAGCCGTACACGACGGCGATGCTGTCTTCTCCGGTCAGCGCGGCGTCGAGCGCGTCGAGCTCTTCGTTCCGTCCGCTGAAGCCGGGCACCGGGCGGATCGCTTCGGGATCCACGATCGTTTCAGGAGCGCGCCAATATGGACCGCTCGCGGCCGTTTCGCGACGTTCCTCGCGAACCGCATCGAGGACGATCCCCCGAAGGAGCGCGGGATTGTCGCGGATCGGGACGAGATCCCAATACGCGAGCCCGCTCAGCAGCCCGACCGGTTGGCACTCGACGACGCGCAGTAGGATTAGGCGCGAGGTCTTATTCAGGGGATCACCGGCGAGGGCGTTCTGCCATTCGGCCTGGCAGTGATCGCTGCCCAGATACTCGGGCGAAAGAAGCGCAACGACCCGCGAGCCGCGGGCGAGCGCGGCGTGCATGCGCTCCATGAAATTCCGGTTGGCGAAATCCCACTGCTGCAGGGTGACGTCGTAACCCGACTCTTCTAAGATTCGGCCGATCTCCGCGGCGAACGGCGCGTCCGCGCCGGCCCGGCTAATGAAGAGACTCTGCTCCACGGCGGAGTTCTAGCGCGCAAAGGCAGGGTTTCCCCCCTTACTGCCGCGTCAGCGGCGCTCGACGTGGCCGTTCTCGCGATACCACGCGACGGCGCGGTCGATCGCGTCGCGCACCGGTGTCGGGACGTACCCGAGCTCGCGCCGCGCCTCGTCGGAATCGGCGTACATTAGCTCGCGCGACATGCGCACGCCCTCCAGCGGAACGTTCGGAACCGCGCGCGGATTCACAAGACAGCGCAGTTCGTCGGCATAGCCCGCGGCGAGCGCGAGCGCATAAGGCGCGCGGCGGCGCGGCATCGGTTTGCCGGTGGCCTGCGCGAGCATCTCCCAGATTTCATCCAGGCTGAGGTTTTCGCCGCCTAAGACGTAACGCTCGCCGACGCGGCCCGACTGCAGCGCTGCGACGTGCGCGCGAGCGACGTCCTCGACCGCGACCAAATTCATTCCGCCGCTGAGCGGCGCTTTCGCGACAATGCGCCCGCGGAGAAAGTCGAGCACGAGCTTTCCGGTCGGGGTCGGCTTCCAATCTCCAGGGCCGATCGGCGCGGTCGGCAACAACGCGACGACGGGCGCACGGCCGGCGAACGCCGCGCGCTCCTGCTCCAGCTTCGAGCGATGATACCCGCTATGCGCGTGACCGAGCGTCGCAGAGCTCGACGTGAGCACGACCCGTTCTACGCCGCCAAGATGTGCCGCGAGCATGAGGCTCGCCGTTCCCTGCACGTTGACCGCGTGCAGCGCGCGGCGGTCGCGCGGCGCGAACGAGTACAGCGCGGCGCAGTGCACGAGGTAGCGGCATCCGTCGAGCGCATGCGCGAAGTCGCCGACGTTGCGCAGGTCGCCCTCCACCCACTCGGCGCCGCCGTCTGCCGCAGCCTGTCCTGAGCGAGCGGAGCGAGTCGAAGGGCCTCGTGCCAAGGCGCGCACGGCGTAGCCCGCCGCGAGGAGCTCGCGAAGGACGTGCGACCCCACGAAGCCGCTCGCTCCGGTGAGGAAGACGCGGTCGCCGCGAGAAAGGGAAGTCACCATGAAGCTCTCACGGATGGCAATTGCGGCAATCGGTGCCGTTTTCTTTTCGGCGTGCGGGGGCGGAGCCGGCACGTCTGCGGTCGCACCGCCTGCATCGGCGCCCTTCGACTCCGCTCAGGGTGACATGGCCGGGAGCATCGCTCCGGATGAAGTGTCGGCCGCGGCGTATTGCAGGAAGACCGGAGGCGAGATCGAGACGCGGCGCCCGGTCTACGGCAGCAACGGATCCAAGCTGCTCTTTCTCGCCGGCAAGCGCGTTTTCTGTCAGTACACGAAGAAGTCGGACGGCTCGCGCATCCACATTCTGCTCAGCACGCTCTACACGACGAAACCAACCCTGGCGGCGCTGGCGTACATCCTCAAGCCCCCGATGGGCTCGTGCAACGGCAATCCGGCGTCGTGCTACTGCTCGTTCCTCGGCGGCTCGGATCAGTTCGGCGGAACGAACGGCGCGGGGGGCGGCTGGTACAAGAAGAACGGCGTCGATCAAACGCTGGAGGCGTGCATCTTCCCCGACGAGTCGTCAATCGACTCTTGGGGGCTTGCCTATCACTCGCACGGCATCATTCGCGGCATCAATCTCGACAAGGTGATGCGGTACAAGTATCCGGGCGGATGAGCCTCGCCGACGGCTACCACGACATACCGCGCGGCAAGCTCGCGAACGTCCAGACGTTCCTCGAGATGCGCGCGAAACCCGAGCTGCGGCCGAGCCCGGACGGTCCGTGGCGGCTCGAGCGACTGCTGACGCCCGACCTGCCGCGCTACCGCGCCGCGGTCCATCGCGTGGGCGACGAGTATCTTTGGTGCTTGCGCCTCGCGATGCCGGATGACGAGCTCGAGCGCTTCCTGCTCGATCCGCGCGTGGAGGCGTATCTGTTGGTCACCGACGACGGCGACGAGGGCGTACTCGAGCTCGACTTCCGCGTCGATCGCGAGTGCGAGCTCAGCCTCTTCGGCGTGGCCGCCTCACTGATACGCACCGGCGCCGGCCGCGGGCTGATGAATCGCGCGATCGAGATCGCATGGTCGCACCCCATCGAACGCTTCTGGCTGCACACCTGCACGCTCGACCACCCCAACGCGCTCGCGTTCTACCGGCGCTCCGGCTTCCAAGACTTCAAACGGGTAGTCGAGATCTACGACGATCCGCGAGTGCTTGGGATCACGCGCCAGGATGCAGCCCCGCACGTGCCGATCTTGTAGACGTTAGCGGCTCTCCACCGATATCAAGAGCGCATCGAGTTTGTCGAAGCGCTGGTCGATCGCGTCGAAGCGCGCGAGGACCTTCACCTCAAAGCGATTGAAACTTCTCTCCGGGCTTTCGATCCGACCCTCGACGGCACCGAAGCGGCGATCCACAGCGTCGAACCTCTGGTCCATCGTCGCTTCCAGTCGATTGAAGTTCTGCTCCGTGGCCCGATGGAGGGAGAGAACCGCCGCGAGGACTTCGTTGCCGTTGTTCATGCGCGCCATCATACGATACGCTTATGGCCCGAATATTACTGCCGGGAGCGGGCCGGCGCGGACAGGGAGGCGATTTCGGGCCAAGAACGGGTGCGACATGAAGCGTTTTCTTGCATTTAAGGTAGCCGTCGTGCCCATTGCGCTGCTCGCCGCGAGCCTCGCCGCGGCGCCCGGCTCGACGCGGTTCGTGTATCAGGACACGATCGCCACACCCAACGGCACGTCGCAGAACGTTGCGGCGTCGATCGTCGTCAAGGCGCAGGCTAACGGCGCCAAGATCACGATGACGGTGACCGGACAATCGCCCGTTACGGTGACGCTCATGCCTGGCCAACCGCCTCCGGCGCCGCAGGGCACGCCGAGTCCGCAGCGCGCCCAGGGCATGCTCATCCTGCAGCGTGTCGCGCTGATGTTTCAAATCCACCGCGCGTACCCGGTGAGGTCGCTCGTCGAAGTGAAGATTCCCGTGCTCGCTCCCGGAGCCACGGCGGCCCTCGAGCTGCCCGCGCAACTCACGCAGTCCTCGCACGGCACGACGGCGCTGACCGCGATCGCGACTACGTCTACGACGGCGACGATCGATCCGGAAAAGGCGAAGATCCACGGAATTCTACCCGCGCGCCGCGTGATGGAACGCGTCAAGAACGCGATGACACCGTCGCACGTCACGCTTCCCGACAAGATCACGGCGAGCGTCCATGCGACGATCGAGAGCGGCGCGATCAGCAAGGCGAGTGGTCAAGTCGTTCACGAGCTCAGCGCGAACGGCCAGACGACAACTCTGCGCGAAGCCTGGTCCCTCAAGCCTTCGCCCTAATCGCCGCCGGCGCCGCGAGACGCGCTGAGCGGATTTTGGCTGGCGGGCGCGGGAGTCACGGTCGCGGCCGCCGTAGCGGCACGTTTGTTATGATCGAGCAGCTGCCCAGTAACTTCCGAAACAACGCTAACGACAAATACGGCAAACTCCGTCGCGTCGACATCCCGGCCGAGGCGCGTGACAACGCGCCGTGGTTCAATCTTGGACGTCGAGTCGGGCGATTCGGTGCGGCTCGGACCGCACGAGGGATTCACGGTTCCGAAAAACGTACGGCATCGGCCGCGCTCGCCGCAGCGCTCGGTCGTGCTCATGGTGAAAAGGTCGGTATCGTTCCCGACCGGCGACTAGCAGCTAGCCGCCCGTGTAGCGCGCGAGTTCGAAAACCTCGTCGCGCCCGAAGCCGAGCCTTCGATAGAACTCCTCGAGGTGCGGCTCGCGGCGCGGCAGCTCCACCATGACGCTCACGGCGCTCGTCTCGCGCGCGTGATCGATGACGCGTTCGACCAGGCGGCGTCCCACGCCGCGCTTGCGCGCGTCTTCCTTCACGTAAAGGTCGCTCAAAAACCAGATCCGCCGGCAGTACCACGACGACCAGAGCGGATAGAGCTGAATGAAGCCGATGGTGTCCTCGTCGTCGCGCGCGACGAAGACGACCGATTCGTCGCGTGCCAGCCGCTCTTCGAGGAAACGGCGGGACTCGTCGAGCCGGTTCCCTCCGGTGAAGAACGCGCGATACGCATCAAATAGCGGCGCGATCGCGACGACGTCCGCTGCGGTCGCGCGGGCGATCGTCACTACCGGCCGATCGCGAAAAGCGCCATAGCGATCACCAGGATGAACGCCACGATCCCGGAGGCGTGGATGGCGTGGGCGCGGTGGAAGCGCCGCATGCCGCCGTGCTGCGACACCACCCAGAGGTCGCCGATCGACACCGCGATGCCGACGGCCGCGATGATCACGAGCAGCCCTAGGAGGTGCAGGTACGCGGTCGCGGCCAGTACGACGCCGATCGCAACGTCGCGAATGCCGGTCGCGCGAACGAAGCCCGCGGCTTCGTGGCCCTCGACCTGCACGCCGTACTCGCGCGCCAATGCGTGCGGGGAGACCAGCGCCCAAACGCCTATGAAGATCAGGACGATCGCGATCGCCCATCCGAGATAGTAGACTGCGCTCATGGACTACGGCAGTTCGGGATCAGTTGCCGAAGGCGGCGCGGACCGATTCTTTAAAGGATCCAGTGGTGCGGATGACCGCGGTCGGTTCGTATCCGCAGTGTGCCATGCAATTTTCGCACGACTCGTGCTTGCCGCGGCCGTACTTCGACCAGTCCGTCTCCTCGAGCAGCTCCTTGTACGTGCGCGCGTAGCTCTCTTTGCTCATCAGGTAGCACGGGCGCTGCCAGCCGAAGACCGTGTAGCACGGGATGCCCCACGGCGTGCACTCAAAATCGGTCTTGCCCTCGAGGAAGTCGAGATACAGCGGGCTGTGATTGAGGCGCCACTTCTTGCGCTTGCCGCCGGCGAATGCCGTCTTGAAGATCTCGCGCGTCCGCTTGACGCCGAGGAAGTGCTCCTGGTCGGGTGCCTTCTCGTACGCGTACGCCGGCGAAATCTGCATCATGTCGACCTTCAGCTCGTCGTTGAGGTAGTCGAGCACCTCGCGGATCGAGTCGGGGCCGTCTTGCGTGAAGAACGTCGTGTTGGTGAACACGCGGAACCCGAGCGCCTTCGCTTCCTTGATCGCGTCGATGGCCTTGTCGAAGACGCCTTGGCGGCAGACCGACTGATCGTGCCGCTCTTGCATCCCATCCAGATGAATCATCCACACGAAGTAGACCGACGGCTTGAAGAGGTGGATCTTCTTCTTCAGCAGCAGAGCGTTGGTGCACAGGAATACGAATTTCTTGCGCTTGACGAGCTCCTCCACGATCTGCGGCATCTGCTCGTGCACGAGCGGCTCGCCACCGGCGATCGATACCATCGGGGCGCCGCACTCCTCCACCGCAGCGATGCACTCTTCGACGCTGAGCCTCTGGCGTAAAATCTCGTCCGGGTGCTGAATCTTGCCGCAGCCGGCACACGCGAGGTTGCATTGCAGCAACGGCTCGAGCTCCAAGACGAGCGGATACTTCGTCTCGCCTTTGAGTTTCTTGCCGGCGACGTATTTCGCCACCGCGATCTTCTGCTGGAGGGGCATGCTCATTGAATTGCTTCCTTTAGTGCGAGGTGGCTTTGTCCCCCTTCGCCCTTCGACTCCGCGCCTGCGGCGCTTCGCTCAGGATGACATGGCTCAGGGTGACACAAACGCTCAGCCATTGCTAGGGCCATGGTCGGAAAGAGGTGACGGTACAGATGGTAATTGATGTAAAAGTCGCCCGGGAAGCCAGTCCCGGTGCATTCCGGTTCGTCCCACGTTCCGTCGCGCCGCTGCCGTTCGCATAGGAAGGCAAGACCCCGCTGGACGGCCGGGTGGAGGCTGGCCTGAGCCCTTCGACTGCGCTTAGGACCCGCTCCGTCGAAGGGCGCTTGCCCGGCGATCTGCAGCGCGAGCACGGCCCAGGCCGTTTGCGACGGCGTGCTCCGTCCGATGCCGGCGAACGATTCGTCGACGTACGAGTGGCAGCTTTCGCCCCAGCCGCCGTCGGGGTTCTGCACCGCAAGCAACCACGCCGCCGCGCGATCGACCATGTCCTCACCCGTACCCAACGCGGCGAGGGCCGAAATCACACACCATGTGCCATAGACGTGATTGACGCCCCAGCGCCCGTACCAGGAGCCCGACGGCCGCTGCGTCTTGCGCAGGTATTCCAGGCCGCGGATCACGTAGCGATCGTTCAGGCCGTAACCGAGCGCTGCCAGCATCTCGAGCACGTGCGCCGTCACGTCTTCTGTCGGCGGGTCGATCATCGCGCCGAAGTCGGAGAACGGCATGCGATAGAGTAGCTCGCGCGTGTTGTCGCGATCGAACGCGGCCCACGCGCCGTTGCGCGAGTCCATCGCCAGCGTCCAGCGGCGCGCGCGCTCGCACGCGTCCGCGACGGCTCCGCGATCGCCGCCTTCGAGCAGCGCCAGCACGACGATCGTCGTGTCGTCGATGTCGGGATACGCGTCGTTGTCGAACTCGAACGCCCAGCCGTTCCCGCCCGTCTCCGTACACTTCATGCGCCAGTCGCCGGGCGCGTCGTCCGGGATCTGCTCGCGCAGCATCCAGCTCACTGCTCGGCGCATCGCCGGATGCGACGCGTCCAGCCCCGCAAGCGCGAGCGCGCGCACGGCCCACGCCGTGTCCCACACCGGCGACATGCAGGCTTGAAAACGCCAGCCCTCGGCGTCGTCGATAATGAAGCGGCGCATCCCATCGATGCCCTTGCGCATCACCGGATGGTCGAGCGAATAACCCATCACGTTGAGCGCGATGAGGGAATACACCCACGGCGGCTGGATGCCGCCCCAGCTTCCATCAGCCTCTTGCCGCTCGATCACCCATTTTGCTACGCGCTCCTGCGCTTGCTCGCGCCGCGGCTGGCGGGGCAGCTTCTCGTACAACTTCTGCAGCCGTTCGACGTACATCAGCCAGTGACGCCGCCCCGTCACGCGCGCCGCATCCGCTTGAGTGCCGGGAGCGAAGATCTCACTGACGTCTAGCCCGAGCTCGCGCACCGGCCGTTTCGACACGACGATCGTCAGCGGCGCCACCGTGCCACGCGCCCAGCACGCGAAGTCGTACAGATTGAACGGCATCCACAAGGGGAAGTCCACGATCTCGGGCGGCAGCGACGGCACGCCCGACCATGGGTATGCGCCGAACAGCGCCAGCCAGATCTTCGTGAAGACGCGCGCGTTGATGGCGCCGCCCCCGCGCTGGATCACGTTGCGTGCCTTGCGCATCGGCTCGCTGCCCGCATCGACGCCGAGTACCTTCAGCGCCACGTAGGCCTCGATCGTCGTGCTCAAGTCTGCCGGGCCGTCATAGTACAGCGCCCACGATCCGTCCTCGCGCTGGTTGCGCAGGATGTGCGCGATCGCTCCCGAGCGCAAATCGTCGAGCGGCAAACCTAAGAACCGGCAGAGCAGCATGTGTTCCGCAGTCATCGTCACGTTCGTCTCCAGCTCGCCCGACCACCAGCCTTCGGTCGACTGCGTCTGCAGCAGCCACTCTACGGCGCGCTTCAAGGCGGGTTGGGTCGCGGGAGAACGAAGTTTTGAAGACGACATCCCGTCGTGCCCGAAAAAGTTGGAGCTCTCGCTTGGAGAACCCCAGCCATCCCGTGCAAGCAGCTCGTCTGCTGCGGCGGTGCCGCTGC
This sequence comes from Candidatus Binatia bacterium, assembly GCA_035544215.1. Lineage (GTDB taxonomy): Bacteria > Vulcanimicrobiota > Vulcanimicrobiia > Vulcanimicrobiales > Vulcanimicrobiaceae > Cybelea. Next base: position 649,461 of record DATKHY010000003.1, read on the forward strand.
GGACGGCCGATTCCATCGTGTCGGGCCAGCCGGTGTCGGTCCACGAGCCGGCGATCGCGATCGCCGGGTGAGCCGTCTTGTTTGACGTGCGACGAGCGCCGATGCGCGGCAGCCAGGTCGCTTCGGGGTTACGCGTCACCGCGCTGCGAACGAGCTTCGCCTGCGCGAGCGCGGGAACGAACGCCTGCGCCTCGGCCCACGCGAAGGCCTCGAGCTCCGCGGTCGTGACGCGCAGGTAGCCCTCCGCTGCGCTGAAGCTGCAACAGCAATAACCCGGCGCTTTTTCGAAGATCCACTGCAGCGGCGAGTCGAGCGCCGCCGCGAAATCGAAACCGATGCTGCCCGCGTCGTGCCAAAGATGCACGTCAATGATCGGATACGGATCGTAGTCGTCGAGGCCCGCGATCCCGTAACGCTCCGGCTCGCCCAGCAGGTTGTGCACCTGGCGCGGGGGCACAGCGAGAACGACGGCATCGAATTCTATTCGGTCGCCCTTCGAGAGGGTCAGGGTGACACCGTTTGTCGCAGGCCCTACAGACGTCACCGACGTCGAAAGGTGCACCGCCTCGAGGCGCTGCGCCGCGGCGTGCGCGAGGTGCGCGAGCGGCACCGTTGAGAATCCGAAGCGCGCCCCCGACGCGTCACGCAAGAATGCCGTCCTCAGCACGAACAGCGCGTCGTCCGCGCTCACCTTGTCGAACGACGCGTTGAGCGCCGGAATGAAGAACGGGTCCCAGAACGCGCGGCGTTCGCCTGTGCCTTGTTTGTTGCGCTGGAGCCAGCTTTCGAAGGACTCAGAATGACGGTGCGGGTCACGCCCGCACGCCACTAGGGCGCGGCCAATGCGCAGCTTTTCCTGCGCCGTGAGGTGCGGGTAGGTCGCGAAGGACGGCAGCAGATGAAGCGGCGCCGGTAAGGGCGCCGCGCGCAGGTGTCCGGTTTTGCCGTCGCGCGATAGGATGCGCGCGTCGAAGCGCTCCTGCAATCGCAGCTTGTCCTCCATTCCGACGGACCGCGCGAAGCGCATGAACTCGGTGCAGCACGCCAAGAAGACGTGCTGCCCGTTGTCGACCTCCACGCCGTCGATCTCGAAGGACGTGGCGCGTCCTCCGAGCAGCCGGCTGCGTTCGAACAGCTCGACGTGCGCGCCGGCGTCCTTCAAGCGCAGCGCCGCCGCAAGGCCGGCGAGCCCGGCTCCGACGACCGCTACGCGCTCGAGAGCCACGACCGCACTACGACTCGCAATTTCTCCGTCTTGGAGAGCGCGGCACGCGCCCGCAGCGGAAGCCCGGGATCGCGCTCGATCTTCTTGAGGAGCTCCTCGTAGATGCCCGCCATCGTCGCGACGCACGCCGACGGCCGGCGCGGAATGTGCCGCAGCACCTCGTAGCCCGTAGCAAAATAGCGCCGCGCGCGGGCGACGTGGTGCGCGACGAGGTCGGGCCAGCCCGGAAGAATCTCGTCCTCTGCCAGCGCGGCTTCGGGGATGCCGAAACGCGCGAGCTCGTCCTGCGGCAGATAGACGCGTTTCATGTCGACCGCGTCTTCGCGCACGTCGCGCAAGATGTTGGTGAGCTGAAGCGCGAGGCCGAGATCGTCGGCGCGCTCGAGCGCGACCGGATCGTCGAAGCCGAATATCCGCACGCACATGCGTCCCACTACGGAGGCGACCAAGTTGCAGTACGCGCGCAACTCGTCGAACGTCTCGTAGCGTAAGCGGCTGAAATCCATCTCGACGCCGTCGACGAGCATCTGCAGCTCGGCCTCCGGAATCGCATAGCGGTCGACCGCCTCGGAGAGGACCCGCAGGATCGGATCGTCGCCGAAGTCGCGCCGCACGCAGCGCGAGATCCGCTCGCGATGCACTGCGAGGCGAGCCGGGAGGTTCTCGATGCCGACCGAGTCGGCTTCGTCGTCCACCTGCCGCGCGAAGTTGTAGAGGGCGTAGATGGCCATGCGCTCGTGATGACCGAGCGAGATGAAACCCCAATAGAAGTTTCCGGCCTCTCGCCTGGCCATGTCGCGGTTGAAGCGTTCCGCGCGATGCCGGTCCGAACTCGGCATGGCCCTGGCGAGCAGGGCGCGTTGCAGGTTGATCATCTAAGCGAGCCGGCGTGGAGCAAGAGTCTGTAATGCGGCGCGCAGCACAAGAGATACCTTCGTGGAGGTCGAGACGCTCGGCCGCTCATGCTCGGTTTTATACCCCATCGCCTCGATGGCGTCGCAGATCGCCAATCCGCCCATCCTATATAAGGCGAGCTGCAGGCGCAGCGCTCGGGGGACCCGGTCCTCGAGGGCCACGCCGGAGGCCAGCAGCGCGCGAGCCCGCCCGACCATCGCGCGCGCAGCCCCCGAGGTCCCGCCCGCGGCGACATCGCTTTCGACTAGGTAGCGCCGGCCGATCGCGTCGTCGCGGCTAACGTCCTGAGCGTGGTTGGCCAGCTGCAGCCCGATGCATACGTCGTCGGAGAGCCGCTCGGCCTCGGCGTCGCGCACGCCGAAGACGCTCAACACCATGCGTCCCACCGGCGCCGCCGAGAGGCGGCAGTAACCGATGAGGTCGTCCCACGTCGGATAGCGTTTGACGAACTGGTCCTGCACGTTGGCCGCGATCAGGTCGAAAAACGGCTGCGCGGGCATTGCGTGCCGCTCGATCGTATCCGCGAGCGCGAACAGCACCGGATGCACCGGCTGCGTAGCGGCGATGAGCGCCTCGAGCTCTTCGCGCCAGCGCGCCAAGCGCGGCAGCGCGCTGTTGCCTTGGCTCTCGTCGCCGAGATCGTCGGTCGTGCGACAGAACGCGTAGATGCGCGCCAGGTCGCGGCGCGTGCGCGCGTCCACGAAGCGCGACGCCACGCTGAAGTTCTCGTAATGCCGGCGCGTCAGCGTACGGCAGTAGAGATCGGCGGCTTCGAGGTTGAGCGTCACGGCACGGCTCGCAGTGGCAAGGCGCGCAATTCCGTCAGAGTGCGCGCTCCTACGCAGAACATCGTGATGCGCAGCGTCTCGATCAGCTCGTGCGCGAGCGAGTCGGCTTCGTCGAGCCCGCGATCCGCCGCGCGCAGAAACGGCCCGGCGATGCCCGCGAGGTCGGCGCCGAGAGCGACGGCTTTCGCGACGTCGAGGCCCGTCCGAATTCCGCCGCTCGCAAAGAGCGGCTCCGACGGCGCGACGCGCCGCGCTTCGATCAGGCACCGCGCGGTAGGGATTCCCCAGCCGGCGAACGCACCGGCGACGCGCGCGCGCCACGGCTCGGCGATGCGATGGCGCTCGACCTCACTCCACGACGTTCCCCCCGCGCCCGCGAGATCCACCGCCGCGACGCCGGCGTCGAACAGCCGGCGCACGTCGTTCGCCGCAATGCCCCATCCGACTTCCTTGACCACGATCGGAAACTCCGCTTCGGCGCACAGGCCGGCGATGCGGCGCAGGAGGCCGCCAAAGCACGTGTCGCCCTCAGGCTGCAACGCCTCCTGCAGCGGATTGAGGTGCAGCACCAGGGCGTCGGCGTTCAACGACGCGACGAGACGCCGGCACTGCTCGACCGCATAGCCCTTGTTTAGCTGCACGGCCCCGAGGTTTGCGAACAGCAAAACGTCGGGCGCCGACGGGCGGACGTCGAACGTCGCGAGCGACTCGGGCGACTCGATCAGTGCGCGCCCCGAGCCGAGCCCCATCGCGAGCCCGCGGCGCTGCGCGACAATCGCGAGCGTCTCGTTGATTGCGCGCGCAGCGGACGTGCCGCCCGTCATGCACGAGACGAGCAGCGGCGCCGCCAGCCGCCGCCCGAACACCTCGCAGGACGGATCGACCTCGTCGAAGTCGATCTCCGGCAGCGCGCGATGCTCGAATGTAAACGCGTCGAAGCCGCTGACGACGCCTTTGGCGGCGACATCGCGCTCGATGTTGATTCGCAGGTGCTCCGCCTTACGCGAAGGCGTCGCGTCGTCAGGCCGCGCGCTGGGCAACGTAGACGGCAACTTCCTCGAAGGCCCGCAGGTGCTCCGGCGCGGTGTGATCGCGCAGCGCCGCGATGGCCCGCCTTCCAAATTTTTCCGCAAGCGCCGCATCGCCGGCAGCTGCGGACTTTCCGATCAAGCCGCCGGCGCGCGCGAACGTTTGCGCGATGCGCTCGTCCGCACCGCCTACGACCGCCCCGGCATGCAGCGCCGCTCCCGTGAGCACGCCGTGCGCCGCGACGCCGTCATCCGGCAGCTCGATCGCCTCGAGCACGGCCTCGCCGACGAGGCGGGCAGCCTGCAGGCGACGCTGCGGGTGCCGCACGTCGCTGGCCAAAGTGCGAAACGCGAGCGCGAAGAGCGCGTCACCGGCGTTGAGGCTTTGCCCAAGGCCCCAGCGCGCAACGGTTGGGGCCGTTTTATCGGAAAGCTCGGCGTGGAGCAGCATGAAGCGATCGAACAAGGCGAAGGCCGCCGCCACGGGCAGCGCGTCGGCGACGTCGGAGTCGTTTGCGGCACACGCCCACAGCACGAGCGACGGCCGCACCGGGTCGCGCGCGGCGTGCAGGGGCAGCCGCTCGGCGATGATTCGCCCGGCCACGGCTTCGAACGAAAAGTCGAGGCCACGGAGGTACCGTGCGACGTTTGCGCGATGTTCGTCCAAGGGAAGCGCGCCGGGAGACGAGGCCATTGCGGGCTCTTTGACCGCACCCCAAACGGTTGCCTTCCTGTCGCGAACGTAGGAGATTTGACGGTGCAGATCGGGTCCAACGAACACAAAGAGCTCTTTTGCGGCTCGTTCATCGAGTCGCACAAGGCGTACGATCCGCAGGACTGGCCCTGGCCCGAGCTCGACGGCACGTCGCTCGCACGCTTGCGCGCGATCCCGATTTGGACGCTGGCCCTCGAGGTCGAGATCGGCGCGGGCGTGATGCTGGCGGGCTTTTCCAAGACCGAAACCGATCCGCTGGTTCGCCAGGCGCTCGAGCTGCAAGGTTACGAGGAAGACCGCCACGGCCGCATCCTGCAATGCTTGATCGATCGCTACGGCCTGAAAGTGCAGCCAAACGTGCCGCACCAGGATCCGACGCGCGGGGCCTTCATCGACTTCGGTTACAACGAATGCGTCGACTCGTTCGCAGGCTTCGGGATCTTCCGCCTCGCTCGAGACGCGCGCATCCTCCCGGAGGCGCTCACCGCGCTGTTCGTTCGAGTGCTCGTCGAAGAGGCACGCCACATCGTCTTCTTCGTCAACTGGGTCGCGTGGGATCGTTACCGCCGCGGCCTGCGCGGGCCGGTGATGCAGGCGTTCCCGGCCCTGGCGAGCTACGGCAGCGCGATCGTGCGCCGCATCAAGGGCGGCGCGGAGATGCAAGGCGGCGGCGAGCAGGAGAACACGCTCGATCTGTTTGGCGACGTGCTGAAAAGTCTCACGCCGGCGAGCTTCGTGCGCGCGTGCGTCGAGGAGAACGATCGCTACATGGCGGCGTTCGATCCGCGCCTGCTGCGGCCGCGCGTCATCCCCGCGCTCGGGAAGTTCGCGCTCGCGGTGCTCGAGACGATCGAGCGGATTCGCGCTGCGTTTCGGCGGCCGGAGCGGCGCTCTACGCCGTCGGGGTAGGGAGATGCTCGCGCAAGTACTCGGCTCGCTGCGCTGAAACGCCGAACAGCGCGTCGAGGCTCGTCAGCTCGAGCAGCCGCCGCATGTTGCTATCGCCAACCAGCGCCTCGAGACGGCGGCCGCAGCCGGTGAGCCGTTTGTAAAGCATAATCAACTCGGCCAGGGCCGTCGAATCGAAGAAGCCCGCTCCCCGCAGGTCTACCAAGACGTCCCGGTCCGCCCCGAGCGCGACGAGGGCTTCGTGCAGCCGGTCGCGATTGGAGACGTCCCACTCGCCCAGCAGCGTCACGACGCGCAGGCCTTCGAAGTCAGACAACACGATATCCCGATCCGCATCGCCGTGCATCGTCGTAAATGTACCCGCGCGGAGTCAGGCCTAAAATTTGAAGTAGATAAACGTCGGCGAGATCCCGGGCCACGTAAACAGCATGAGCGCCAGCAGCAGGCCCGCCAGCGAGGCGACCCGCGCGAACGGGCGCAGCTGCGGCCAGGCCGGCTCGAACTTCCAGCGGTCGAGGAGCAGACGCAGCGCGCCGAAGGCGATGATACCCGCCGCCAGAACCGCTTGCCAACCGCTCAACAGCGTCGCGCCGCCTCCGCCCGCGAACAGCTGCCGATACACCGCGAGGGCCGCGTCGAAGCTCTGCGCGCGAAAGAGCACCCACGCGAGCGTGACGAGCGTAAACGTGACCGCGACGCGCACGAGCAACGCGGCCCCCCGCGGCCGCGTGCGCTCGTGGCCGATGCCGACGAGGCGCTCGAAACACAGCATCGCGCCGTGGAAGCCGCCCCACGCAACGAACGTCCATTGCGCGCCGTGCCAGAGGCCGCCGAGGAGCATCGTCAGCATCAGGTTGCGCAGCGTGGCCGGCGTGCCGTAGCGACTGCCTCCCAGCGGAATATAGAGGTAGTCGCGCAGCCACGTCGACAGCGTGATGTGCCAGCGGTGCCAGAAGTCCGTGATGCTGGTTGCCAGATACGGCATGTTGAAGTTCTCCGGGAAGACGAAGCCGAGCAGGCGCGCACAGCCGATCGCGATGTCGCTGTAGCCGGAAAAATCGAAATAGATTTGCATGCCGAACGCGAACATCGCGCTCCACGCGGCCGGCGCTCCCGGGTGAGCGGCGATCGCGTCGAAGTAGCCGTTGGCCACCGACGCGAATTGATCCGCAACGGCCATCTTCTTCACCAAGCCGAAACCCGCGCGCGCCAAACCGTAACTGATGTCGTCCGGCCCCGGCGGACGCCATGCGAAGAACTCGCCGAAGAACAAGCCCGCCCGCACGATCGGCCCCGCCAGCAACTGCGGGAAAAACGCGAGATACAGCGCGTAGTCCAGCGGCTTGCGCACGGCAGCAATCTTCCCGCGGTAGACGTCCACCAGGTACGAGATGCTCTGAAACGTGTGAAAGCTGATGCCGATCGGGACGAACAGGTTGACGAGCCACGGATTCTGGTGCATGCCGATGAGCGTCGCGACCGTGCTGCTCGCGAAGTTCGTGTACTTGAAGCTTCCGAGGAACGCGAGGTTCGCGGCGACGCCGAGCGCGAGCAGCAGGCGCGCGTTGCGCCCCCTGTCGCGCGCGCGCTCGAGCGCGATCCCGATCGCGAAGTCGCTGGCCGTTAGGATCCACAGGAACAGGACGTACCACGCGTTCCAGCGCGCGTAGAAATAGTAGCTCGCGACCAGAATGACGTACCAGCGCGCTCGCCGCGGGACCACGTAGAACAGCGCCGCCACGATCGCGAAGAATAGCCAAAACTCGTAGGACGTAAACGGCAGCGGGATCCCGATGCCGACGGCCGCAGCGAGCCACGACGGTGAGTGATGCGCGTGCGGCGGATCGGGGCTTGGTGCGGCGGGCGCCGTTTCGGCGGATGGCGTTGCTTTCGCGGCCGGTCTAGGTGGATCGGCCACGGAGCGCGCGACGTCGCCGCCGAGCAGTCGGCTGAACCGCAGGCTCCCCGCGGCGTTGAGGTGGTCCTCGTCCGCGAACAGCGCCGGCCGCTCCAGCGCGAGGTATTTGTCCGCGGGAAGCAGACGCGCATCGTATTCGCGCGCGATTTCGGCGAGCGAGCCGCTCGGCCGCTGCGAGCCGGAGCGGTGTACCGGCCGCGTCGGGATCCGCACGAAGATCGTCGGCACGCCCGCCGCCGCGTAGCGCGCAACGATCGGAGCGATCCATCGCTCGCGATAGACCGCGTAGGAGGGACTCGGCTTGGGCGCCTGCAGGACTTGCGTCGCGATCGCGGCGCGCTCGTCGGCCGACGCGTCGGGCGGATAAAGGATGGAGCCCGTCGCGAAGTTGACGGCCAGGCCGTCGAGATTCTCGCGGCGCGGATGCGCGGCGAGCGGGTCGTACGTCGTTTGCCCGCGGGCTTGCTCGATGGCGCGCAGACGCGCGAGCGGATCGGCCGCAAACGCTTGGAAGTCGTCGCGCAGCTCCGGTCCGCGCAAGAAGAGATCGATGCCGTGCTCGACGCGCTCGCGCGGATCCGAGAACGAGCCGGCCAGCTTGGGAAGGTCGCTCAGCCGCGTCTGAAAGACAACGTAGCGCAGGTCCATCGGGCGATCGTCGCCGTCGAGGCTGCCGATCGCGCTATCGTCGTCGGCATACGTATCCACGGCGATGACTATCGCGCGATAGCGGCTCGGGCCCGGATCGACGGCGCGCAAGAAGAACGGCCAGCAGCGCGGCGTGGTGCCCGGGACTCCGCCGTTGAGAAAGCGCAGCCCACCGCCGGCCGCGGTCGCGGCTGCCGGATCGAGCCCGGAATAGACGCGCGAATCGCCGAGGACCAGCACGTCGCGGCGCGGCTCGCTGCGAAACGCCTGGAACTGCGCGATGGCCGCTTCGAATGCGCCCGTGCTGGACGACGGATCCAGCAAGCGCCGATATGAATCGGCGCGAAACGCGAGCACGTCGATTAGCGCAAAGATCGCCAGCGCGGCGGGCAAAAGCAAGCGTCGCAAGTGAGTGAGGCCCAAGCTGTTCGCAGGCGAGTACGGGCAGTCCTATCCGCGCGCTTTCGCAACCGTTTCCACGGATGCCGCCGTCAACGAATAGGATGCGCGCTGCCGCCATTTCGCAACACGACTCCACGCCCGTGGCGCTCATCACCATTACGGTGATGCTCGGCCTGATCATGGCGATCATCGACTCGACGATCGTTAACGTCGCGATCTCCACGATCGGCGGCAACCTGGGCGCCACTGTGGACGAGGTTGCATGGGTCGCGACCGGCTACATCCTCGCCAACGTCGTCGTGATGCCGCTCAACGGGTGGCTGACCGCGCTGTTGGGGCGCAAGACGTTTTACGCGCTGTCGCTCGCGCTGTTCACGGTAGCGTCGTTCTTCTGCGGCACGGCGCGCTCCATCTGGGTGCTTGTCTTCTACCGCGTGATCCAGGGGCTCGGCGGCGGTGCGCTGCAGCCGACGGCGCAGGCGATCCTCTTCGAGACCTTCCCCGCGGAGCGGCGCGGCGCCGCGATGGCGATCTTCGGCATGGGCGCGATGGTCGGGCCCGCGATCGGCCCTGCGCTCGGCGGATGGATCGTGGACAACGCGAGCTGGCCGCTGATCTTCTACATTAACATCCCGATCGGCATCGTCGCGTTCTTGATGACGCTGGCGTTCATCCCCAACCCACACTACATCGCGAAACCGAAGGGCGGCATCGATTGGGTCGGACTCGGACTGCTGACGGCCGGGCTCGCCTCGCTGCAGTTCGTGCTCGAGCAGGGCGAACGCGACGACTGGTTCCAGTCGCAGACGATTATCCTCTTCACGGTGATCGCCGTCGTCGCGCTGATCGTCTTCGTGCTCAAGACCTTGCGCGACAAACATCCGCTGGTCAACCTGCGGGTCTTCAAGTTCCGATCTTTCTCGGTCGGCTCGTTCCTGGGCATCATCATGGGATTCGGGCTCTTCGGCACGGCGTTGATCTTGCCGCTGTTCTTTCAGACGATCCTCGGCATGACCGCGTTCGACACGGGCATGGCGCTAGCGCCGGGAGCGATCGCGACCGCGATCTCCATGCTGATCATCGGGCGGATCCTCAACCGCGTCGACGGACGGTGGTCGATCGTCTTCGGGACCCTGCTCTTCGCTTGGTCCACGTGGCTGCTCGGCGGACTGACGGTGCAGGCCGGCTATTGGGACGTTTTCTGGCCGCGCGTCGTGCAGGGGTTCGCGCTCGGCTTTATGTTCGTACCGCTCACGACGATCGCGCTCAGCGACGTGCCGGTGCCGGAGCTCGCGAACGCCACCGGAGTCTTTACGCTGCTGCGCCAGCTTGGGGGGAGCCTCGGCATCGCGATCCTCACCACCATGTTGACGCACGAGACGGCGATCGCGTGGAACGTGCTCGCGTCGGGGGTCACGCAGACGCACGGATACCCAACGACGCTGCTGACGCAGCTGGTCGCGCAGCAGTCGGCGATGATCGCCTACAACTATCTCTTCCGTTGGACGGCGATCGTGTTCGTGCTCTCCACGCCGCTGATCTTCTTGGTCCACCGCCAGCGCCCGAGCGCGCAGCTCGCGGCGGCCGGCGCCGAGTAATTAGCGCCGCGATCCGACGCTGACCGTTACTCCGAATGCGTAGTAGGCGTTGGTGATCAGTTTGGAGTCGAGGCCACCCTTCGGATACGGGTAGAACGCGACTTCCGTGCCCGACGCAACAATCAGCGTCGAGCCCAAAATCCAAAAGCCGGTACCGACGCCGGGGCCGTCGAGCACCGTTCTGCCGATGCGTTTGTGTAGCGCATAGCGGCTCAGGTCGTACGGACTCTGCGGAATCGCTAAGCGTTTGCCGTCCCAGGCGATGCCGAAATCCGCGTACCCGAACGGGACGAGCCTGTACTGGCTGAGCGTGGAAGCGCCCTTGCGCAACTTGAACAACTTGCTCGCGTAAATGCCGGTTTTCGCCGCCGCGAAAAGGTTGCCGACGCCGTCGTAGCTGCAGTCGAACGGCGTCGCTCCCGTGGCGTAATAGTACTCGGGCGACCCTTGAGCGCCGGCATAGATCGCCACGCGCTGGCTGAAGTAGTTTGAGGCGACCGCGAGATTGCCCGTCGTGGGATCCACGGAGCAGTTCAACGGCGGATCGCTATCGCTCAGCTGCGCGATCGGCGTCGTGCCGCCGTGCGAGTACTCGACCATCGCTCCCGGGCTAAACGAACCCGCCGTGTCGTCAGCGATCCACACGTTGCCGGCCGCGTCAGAGCAAATGCCGTACGGGTTGGTAAAGCCGGTCAGCGTGCCTACCTGATTGCCGGCTGGATACGTGTAGACGTCCACGCTGCGGCTGGGAGGCCTGGTAACATACAGAAGATCGCCGCTCTTCGCCGCGAGCTGCATCCACGAGCCGCGACCTTGCGGCAATGCGCCGGGCGCGGCAGTCGGTGATCCCGCGCAGGCAGTCAGGAACGCCGCTGCCGCGCAGGCCGCGTAGAGTCCTGAGAGCTTCATGGCCCTCACGTTCCAGCGGTTCCTCTCCGTCACCCTTCGAGATTTCCGTTTCCAGGGTTGCCTCTTAGTCATCCTTCGACGAGCTCAGGATGACACTGCACGCCCGTCCTTCGACTTCGCTCGCTGCGCTCGCTCCGCTCAGGATGACATCGTCACCTGCGTCCTTCGACGGAGCCTGTCCTGAGCGAGCGTAGCGAGTCGAAGGGCTCAGGATGACACAAGGAGGCTAGTTCGAGATTACCATTTCCGAGGTGCTGGACATCGTCATAGCGGCGGTCGGCAGGAACGGCAGCATGAACCTGAACGGATATTGCACCGTCACTTCGGCAACGCATCCCGGAGCGTTCCCGCAAGCGGTGAAATTCAAGCTCGCACTGATCTTAGACGGATTCGTGGCGCCTTCCGACAGGCTCTGTACGTACGTCTGGACGTCGGTCGAGGATGCCGGGCAGTGATCCAGCAGCGTGCACTTCGAGCCGCGCACGATCGCCCAGCGCGCGCCCTCGCGCGCCGCGTTGGCTACGAACGAGTACGTGTAGAGCGCTCGTCCGAAATCGATGATCCCGAACATTATCGTGAGGAGCACCGCCATCACGACGGCCGTTTCCGCCAAGGTGCTCCCGCGCTCGCGGTTGCGCGGCTTCACTGGTAGATCACCCGCATCATCGCGCTGCCGCTAACCGGGATGTGTGTCGGGATGCCCGGGTAGCTGAGCAGGGAGCTGAACGTGCCCGTCACTTGGACTTTTACGTAGTACACGTTGCCTGACGCAGGGACGGATCCGGTCGCGCACTGAGTCGGCGTGGCGCCGTTCTGCGAGCACAATTCCCATGCTTGGGCCGTCAGACTCGAGAGTCCCATCGCGTCCTGCATCGCCGCACCCGACATGCCCGCGGTGTCGTAAGCCTGTTGCGGGCCCTGCGCCCCGTACTGTACGCCGGCGCGCGCCGCGTTTGCCGCGACGATCGCGTAGTATGCATAGCGGCCGACTTCGATGCCGCCGAGCAGCAGGAACATAAGTACGGGCAGTACGAGCGCCAATTCGATCAGGCTCGTCCCCGATTCGGATCGAAGGAGGTTGAGCTTTCTCATTGTGACAGCACCACCGTCTTGATCAGGGACGCGTTGGTCGGCGGCGCACCGAAGTCTTCACCCGTGCTGCCGTTGAAGTTCGCGTAGTTTGCGACGATCACGGTGTACAGCCCGTATGCGCCGTTGTAGTTGATCTGCGCCGACGGCGCGTAGAGCATGCCGCTGACGTTGGTCGAGCTAGCGTTGAAGTTGACCGTATTGCTATTGCCCGACACTTGATAGAACGTGACGCCGGAGTAAGGTCCCGTCGTCTGCGGCGCTAGTGTCAGCGCGCTGACCTTGTTGAAGTTGGTCGACGCGCCGGCCGGGATGTAGATCGTCACGCCTGCGCTTCCATTGATGGAGGCCCCGCTAAAGTTCGAGCCGCCGGCGAACACATACGTCCCGGTCTGCATGGTGATGTTCTGTCCGTGCACGTTGAGGCTGTTGTAACAGCCCGGCGTCAGGATGCCGTTACCGGCGTACGATCCGACACAAGGCGACATCGAGGGCGGGCTCGATGTGAGTGCGGCACAGCCCGCGATCTCCGGACACGGGTCGGCTACCGGAGCAATCGGCGCCGGCGTCGCGCCGGTGAACGTGCCGCCGTTGTTGCTCCCGCTGTAGCTCACCTCGCCGATCGCGCCGGCGCTGACGTTCGCGCCGTTGAAGTTCGCGGAACCATTCAGGAAGATGCTGCACTTCGACGCCTGAACGTTCGCGCCGTTGAAGTTCGTGTTCTGGCCGATTCCCAGCATGTAGATGCAGCCGGGGCCGTCGGCGACCACGGCGGCCGTCGCTTGCGTCGACTCGGCCATTGTCTTCCAGCCGAACACCTTCGTTAAGAACGTCGCGACCTTGCTGCTATTGATCGTCGCATTGACGGCACAATTATTGCTCGCGAACGGACCGCTCGAGGGCGGATTGCTGGCGGTGACCGTCACGCCGTTGCTGCCGTCGGTGAATCCGTTATTGGTTGCATCGTTCTTCGCCGCCGTTATCGCGGCCGATTGGTTCGGACAGCCCGAGAAGATCAGCTGCTGGGCTCCCCCGAGGGCGGCCGCATCCGCGGCGGATTGCTGTTCGCGCTGGTGGTAGCGCCAGTAGCCGACGTCGACCGCCATACCCCCGAAGCCCATCAGGGCCGCGAGACAGATGGCGATCAACGGCAGTACCTGGCCGGACTCTCCCTTGTGCCTCATCAAGATAGCTCTCCTTATTTCAGGCTGGACAAGAGACGGAACGGCCGCGCCTATAAGCACGACCGCATACCGAGGGCCCTCTTGAGCCCCCAGGGGATTATGCCACCGAACCCGTTGACGCGTCAACAAAATTTAACGGTTTAGGCAGGGAGAGACCGGCGGAAGCCAAAATGGTGGCCTTTCAAGCCGCCGTTTTAACGAGCGGTCGCTTGCTTTGTTTGCAAAACGCTAGGAAGGAGCTAGGATGCTTACCACGCTCACGACGATGCTTCGCGACGACGAAGGCGCTACGATGGTCGAGTACGGTCTGATGGTTGCGCTTGTCGCGCTGGTCGCCCTTACGGCGGTCAAGCTGCTGGGATCAAACCTCAGCACGCTCTTCAACACCGTCGCCACCACGATCTAAGGGAAACCACCGGTACCGGCGGGACGGTGCGACCCTGCTCTGCCGTTTAGGAAGGAGCTAGGATGCTCACGTTGTTCAGGAAGAGGCTTCGCGACGAAAGCGGAGCTACGATGGTCGAATACGGCTTGATGATCGCGCTGGTCGCTCTGGTCGCGCTTGCGGCGGTGACGCTGCTTGGCTCGAACCTCAGCTCGATCTTCAACACCGTCGCTACATCGATCTAAAGGCGTTGCGGTACGAACGGGGCCGGAGCCAGGGCCGGCCCTAAGGCGTTACCGTTACCGGTTGGACGACGCTTTCCTGACCGAATCCGTCGGTGAAGCCGGCGACCACGGTGTAGCGGGTCGGAATGGCTACGGCGGGCGCCTGAAGGGTGATGACGTCCGCCTCCGCACCCAAGGTTAGCCCGGTCACCTCGCGTGACTGGGAGTCCATCAGCGAAATCCGCATCCCGTCTCTCGGCGAGATGATGCGCACGCGGATTGTGCCGCCGCTCTTCACCGTCGGGGTCAGTAGCTCGAAGGTTCCATTTTCGTTGGCACTCGCGCTGCTCGCGCCGGCCCCGGTTTCGTCGTCGCCGGCGATCGCCGTGCCGGCGTTTGCATCGGCGCGCGCCGCGGGCGCGGCCACCGCGAGCCCGGCCATAGATTGTGCGATCGAGCGGCCGCGATTCACATGCACCAGGACGCGCATCTCGCGCAGTGTCGGTACCGCCGGCACGACGAGCTGCGTCTGGCCGCCGTGCGAGAAGGGCTCTTGCGCCCAGATCGTGCCGTCCGCGCCGAGCAGGCGCACGTAGCCGCCGTCGCCGGCGGCAGCGTACGCGACGTCGATCCTCTGTCCCGGCTTGGCGACCGCCGGCGTCACGGTGACGTCTTGGATCTGCGCGGAGCCGGGGCCGTGCGCCGCGAGCGTGTTGAGCACGCGCGTCTCCTTGGCGCTACCGAGCGGGCCCGCCATAACCATTTGCAGCGTGTACGCGCCGGCATCGTTCGACGCCGGTATCGCGACGCGCAGCGTCCCGGAGTGGTCGGGCAGGTCGGCGCCCTGGAGCCGGCGGCCGTCGGGAGCGGTGACGCTGTACGACAGGCGGCCCGCGCCGGACGCGTCGTAGTCGGCGCTCACGGTCGTTCCGGCCAGCGTTTCGGGCGGCACCGCGAAGGCGGCGATCCGCGGCAGCGCCGAGCGTAGCGCCGCCGCCGCACCGAGCGCGACCATGCCCGTCATGAGACATGCCGCGGCCAGTCGCGCGTACGTGACGCGCGGCTGCGAGCGCGGAGGCACGGCGGCCTCCACGATGCAGTGCACGCCGTCTCCCGCCACTTCGGCGAGCGCGCGATCGAACGAGGGGAAGTCTTTCGGCCAGACCGGGATCTGCGTTGAGCTCGTCGACAGCGGCTCGACTTCGAACGCGACGGGATACGCGAGCATCGCGTCGCCTTCGCGCGACACGATCCAGGTGCGGCAGATTAGCGCCGCCATCGTCCGGTTGACGACGTGCAGCGCGTAGATCGCCACGCCGCGGCGCCGATCGAAGCTCTCGAGCGCGAAGAACGCCGAGACGCTGCCGGCCAGCGTTTGGAGCGCCATGCCGGAGCCGAAGCGCGCCAGCGCGCCGGAACGGGCCGGCGCGTGCAGCGCGAGCGCCGTGCTCAAGCCGCGCCGATTCTCACTGCGAGATCACCATTTGCGACGTGCTCGACATCCTGATCTGCATATTCGGGCCGGGCATGTACGGCAGCATGAATTTGAACGGGTACCAGACCGTTACTTGAACCGTGCAACCCGGCGAATTGGTCGAAGCGGCGCCCGCAGGACACGTGGGCCATTGCGCACTTGCGCCAATGTTGCTCGCGGTGGTCGCGCCCTCGGAAAGACTCTGTACGTAGGTCTGGACGTCCGATGAGCTGGCGTTGCAGTGATCGAGCTGCGTACACTGCGCGCCGCGCACGATCGCCCAGCGCGCACCCTCGCGCGCCAGCTGGGCGACGAACGCGTAGGTGTACATGGCCCGACCGAAGTCGATGACGGCGAAGATCAGCGCGAGGACCACGCCCATGACGATCGCGGTCTCGGGCAGGCTCGCGCCGCGCTCGCGGTTCCGCACGCTTTTCATTGGCTGCTCACCGGCATGATCGCCGTCGCCGTGATCGGGAAGGAGTTCGGAATGCCCGGATAGTTCAGCAGCGAGGTGAACGAGCCCGATACCTTGACCTGCACGTAATAGACCAAGTTGGCCGGGACGGCGTTCGCCGTGTTCTGCGGGCAGGTCGAGGCCTGTCCTGCGATCGTGCACAGGATGCTCGAATGCTCGGTAAAGCCCGCGAGGTTCTGCGCGTCCGCCAGCGCCGCGCTGCGCGTGCCGGACCCGTTGAGGTTCGCAT
The DNA here is from genome assembly GCA_035544215.1 of Candidatus Binatia bacterium. Lineage (GTDB taxonomy): Bacteria > Vulcanimicrobiota > Vulcanimicrobiia > Vulcanimicrobiales > Vulcanimicrobiaceae > Cybelea. Next base: position 665,579 of record DATKHY010000003.1, read on the forward strand.
CTGCCGCGGTCTGCGTGCTTTGCGACGCGTACTGGACGCCGGCGCGCGCGGCGTGCGAGGCCACGATCGAGAGATACATGTACCGGCCGACTTCGATTATGCCGATGACGAGGAATACGAGCACCGGCGCGAGCAGCGCGAACTCTATCGCGCTCGTGCCTGATTTGTCTTTGATGCCTTTGTATGATTTCATCATTGGGCTACCACTGCTTGTTTGATGAGCGATTGTCCGGGCGGGGGCGTCGCGAGGTCGAGCGCGTTGCCGCCGTTGAAGTTGGCCGCGCCGAAGACCAAGACTAGATACTTGCCCTGCGCGCCGTTCCAGTTCGCGGACGTCGCGCCGGGCGCGTAGATCAACCCGCTGTAATTACCGACATCGCCGTTGAAGTTTGGGCTTCCGGTGTTGCTCGGCACCTGATAGTAGAGCACGCCCTGATTGCCGCCGGTGGTCGGCGGCGTCATCGTCGCGGCAGCGACGCCGTTGAAGTTCGGCGGCGTGCCGCTAGCCGTCACGTAAAGCGTTACACCGTTGCCCGTGATGTTCGCGCCGTTGAAGTTGCTGCCGCCGGTCAAGACGTACGTGCCGCTCAGGGTGACCGTCGCCCCGTTGAGGTTCAGGTTGCTGTAGCAGCCGGAGGGCAGCGTGCCGTTAAAGCCGTTGCCGCTGAAGCCGGTACAGTTGCTCGTCGAGGGCGGGTTGGCGGTGAGATACGCGCAGCCCGAGATCTCCTGGCAGGGATCCGCCACGGGCAGCATCGGCGCCGGCACGCCCTCCGTGAACGTCGCGCCGTTGGTGTTGGGCGCCTGGCCCGCGTAGCCGATGCTGTAAACGTGCATGTTCGCGCCGTTGAAGTTGGCCGTGTCGTTGATGAGCATGCCGCACTGCGACGCGTTGACGTTCGCGCCGTTGAAGTTTTGGTCGATGGTCGTGCTCAAGAGGAAGATGCACCCGTTGCCCGTCGACGTCACCTCCGCGACCGCGAGCGTCGATTCTTCCATGCCGTTCGCATAGCCGAACAGCTTTGAGAAAAACGTCGCGTTGTGCTTGGAGTCGATGGTCACCGAGACGGAACAAGGATTGTTGGCGAAGGGGCCGCTCAGCGGCGGATTATTCGGCGTGACCGTGATATTGCCGCCGTTAGGGTAGCCGTTATTGGCCGCGTTGGCCAACGCGGCGGTGGTGGCCGCGGTCGTGTTCGGGCAGCCGGCGCGCAGCAGCGCCTCCGCCCCGCCCGCGGCGGCAGCGTCGGTCGCAGTCTGTTGCGTCTGCTGGCGGTATTCGAGATAGCCGACGTCGACGCCGATGCCCGCGAATCCCATGAGGACCGCGAGCGCGACGGCGATCAGGGGCAGCACTTGCCCCCTTTCGTGGTTTGTATTCATCGCGTTACAATCTCCGGCGTCATCACAAAGACGACGTCACTCTGTTGGTTTTGATAGCTGGTGGATGTAAAGAGTTTGCCGAGGATCGGGATCGAGGAGAGCAGCGGGATCTTCGAGATGGTCTTCATCTCGAGGCGATTGACGAGCCCGCCGAGGATGATGCTCTCGCCCGGCCGCGTGATGACGTCGGTCGAGAGCTTGCTGACGATCAGCGCGGGGATGGTGAAGCCCGAGACGACAACCGCGTTGGCGTAGTCGAGCCGCGAGACTTCCGGCGCGATCATCGCGTGCACCGAGCCGTTGCCGAGCACTTCGGGTGTCACGTTGAGCTGCACGCCGTACGGCTGATACTGCACGTTCACCGCGCCGAGGCCGGTCGACGTGACCACCGGGATCTCGCCGCCGACCAGGAACGTCGCCTTCTGTCCCGGGCTGGTGACGAGGTTCGGGCTCGACAGCACCTTCACGTGCCCCTCTTGCATCAAGAGGTTGAGCGTCGGGGCCAGCGTGATCGTGCGAAAGAACGGCTGGATGGTGAAACCAAGCCCGGAGCCGGGCGCCGACGGGGACTCCACCACTGGGAAAGACGGCTGCGTTAGGTTATAGCCGCCGGTCGGGGTGAAGGTCGCCGACTGCAGCGAGATGCCGAGGTTCGACTGCGCCGTCTTGTCGACTTCGAGCACGTAGACCTTGATGTCGATCTGGCTGTTGCTCATCGCGTTGATGCGGTCGATGAGCTGCCCGTTGCTGGCGAGATACGGGCCGGCGAGGCCCCGCGCGCGATCGAGGATCGCCTGAGCCGTGACGGCGTCGGTCGCGTTGCCGCTGACGATGACGTTGCCCTTACCGTCGGGATCCACGCGGATGTCGCTCGCGCCGGCGATGTTGGCGATGGCGTGCTGCAGGTTGCCGAGGTTCTGCGAGACGGTTACGGCGTTGACGAGCACGGCGCCCTGCGCCTTCAGCACCGGGTCGAAGCGGCTGAGGATGTCGCTGATCTGCTGGAACTGCGCGCCGTCGCTCACGGTGCCGCGCACGACAATCGAGTGATCGAAGCTCACGACCTGCACGGTTGGCGACGATATCGCGCTGCGCAGCATTTGCGCCAGGTCGTCGAGCTCTTGCGCGGTGACGGTCACCTCGTAGGCCACGCGGCGTCCGCCGGCCCAGATGATGATCGTCGTGTGGCCGGGGGCCTTGCCGTTGATGACGACCTGTGACGTGCCGACCGGCACGGCGCCGGCGATGCGGCCGTCGCCGACCGCTACGCGCGTCAATCCTTCGGCCTTTAAAAGGATGGAATGCCCCGACTGGATCGACACCAGGGTTACCTGGTCGGCGCACACCGGCAGAGCATATGCAACGATGCCGGCCGCCATAACAAATGAAAGAGAGCGACGAATAATGCAGTTCATCAGAAAGCATTATACCAGGATTTTGACGTTAACGCGTCAACGTGGTAAAAACGTTGAGTTAGAATTCCGCCGATCGACGGCCCCCGAGCTTTACAGCGGGGCTCGCCGATGGCATGATACACCGCACCAGGAGCAAGGAGGTTTTCCATTGCGGCCTTTTCAACAGGTGGTTCTCCTTGCGCTCTCTATGCTGGCCTCGACTTCTAATGTCGCGGCTGCATCAGCGCAAGGCGTCCCGCTCGCGACCGTAGCCCAGAACGCGCACTTAGAGTACGCGTGGCTCGCGGTTTCGCGTGCCGTACAACTGAGCGGCCCCGGAATCGTGCTGGTGATTCGCCCTGGCGATAACCTGTACGAGGTGGACGATCGTGTCGAGGTAACGGCGGTTGCACCGCGCTATACCAACAACGACATCTACGTTTCAGCCAAGCTTGCCAATCACATCCTCCAACTCGCACGGCAAGCCGAACGACTCGTTAGCGCACAGGAAGCAGAAGCGACAATCGAGTCCAACCGGCTGAACGAAGAGATACAACAAGCAGGCGCGGCGCCGATGCGCGGCACGATCGTCCTTAACGTGACTCAGCTGCAAGGGGCGGAAGCGCTCCTCGTTACAGGGACGGCGCCTCCAGGCGCACCCGTGATGATCACGTTGCTCGCTACGCTCTCCTCCGAAATCCCGAACGTATTGCTCAGCCGTCACGATCTGACGGTCGGGTCGGATGGAAGATTTCAAGCCATAGTGCCGATAGCACCCGACTACGTGCGCGACTCATTCATCAACGTACTGGCGACATCGTTGCCGGGCGTCGCGTCGGCCAAGTCACAGCTCCTGATTCACTCGGCAAACGCCGGGATCCAAGTCCCGGTGGATGTTTACCCCGGCGGAATCTGGTAATGGGAGACCCAATGCTTAACCGCTTCATCTCGATGGTTCGCGACGAAGAAGGCGCGACGATGGTCGAGTACGGGCTGCTCGTAGCGTTGATTGCTCTGGTCGCGTTGGGTGCCATCACAACCCTCGGCACCAACCTCAGCTCGCTATTCAACTCTGCGGCAACCTCGATCTAGACCCGAAACCGACAATGTAAACCCAACCCAACCCAACACCGTCTGTCTTTTAGACAGACGACATCACACCACAGCAAGGAGACACAATGCTAGCCACCCTCAAATCGATGATTCGCGACGACGAAGGCGCGACGATGGTCGAATACGGCCTTCTCGTGGCACTCATCGCTCTGGTTGCTCTGGGCGCCGTCACGACGCTCGGCAAGAACCTGAGCTCGCTCTTCAACAGCGTCGCTACCACGATCTAAGAAAAACCAAACGCAGGGTTGCGGGGCGCGGCCTCTCCCTCGAGCTCGGCCGCGCCTCTCGCAATCCAACTCTTATGTCCGTCGCAATCTGGTTAACACTCGCGGGCTGTTGCGCCGCCGCCCTTTGCGACGTGCGCAGCCGGCGCATCCCCAACTGGCTCACCGGCTCGATCGCGCTGGCGGCCGTCGTCGTTAACGCGTTCGGCGGCTGGAAGTCCCTCGCCGTCGCGCTGGGCATCATGGCCGGCATGACCCTCCTCGGCACCCTCGTGTACTCCCGGGGCGGGATCGGCGGCGGCGACATCAAGCTCGCCATCGCCGGCTCGGGCCTGCTCAGCTACCCGCTTTTCGTTCCCTTTCTGCTTTACACGGCGATCGCCGGGGGCGCCCTGGCGGTGCTCTACCTCGTCCTGCGGCCGGGCTCGCGGCCGTCGCTCTCGCGGACGGTCATGCTTGCCGCCGGCGGCGTGCAGGGCATCTCGGCCAAGCGCGAAACTCTGCCATACGCCCTTGCTTTTGCAATCGGCGCGATTTTGGTCGCTCTCTCGCAGAGTGTCGCTCCATTTTTAAGGATCAACCTGTGAACGTCAAACGCACGACCCTTCTGATCGCCAGCATCCTGGCCGTAGGCACGGGCTGGCTGACCCTCACGTATCTCTCCTCGCTGCGCCCGCCCTCGGGCGAGGAGCGCGCAGTGCTGATCGCGGCCCAAGACATCGCCCCGCGCGTGCGCATCACAGAGGCCATGCTCTCCAAGCAGATGCGGCCGGCGAGCGCCGTCGAGCCGGGAGCGATCTCTGACCCGAGCCAGGCCGTCGGCTCGCTGGCGCTGATCACGATTCCGGCCGGAACCCAGCTGACGGCGACGGAGGTCGGCACGAACGTCGCCTTCGCGCTGCCGGTGCGGCTCCAGCCCGGCATGCGCGCGGTGAGCATCCCGGTCGACCGCGTCAAGGACGTGTCCGGGTTGATCCAGCCCGGCGACCGGGTGGACGTAATCGCCATCCCGCCACAGAAGTCGGGAGGGCCGCCGCCTAAGGCCGTCACGATCTTCCGCGCGATCCGGGTCCTCTCGGTCGGCAGCACGCTCGAGAACCCGTCGGCGACTCCCTCGCCGGCGGAGCAAGACGCGGGCACCGTTACGCTCGAGGTCACGCCCGGACAGGCCGATATGCTCGCATGGGCGGACGCCAACTCGACGCTACGGCTCGCGCTGCGCTCGCCGCGTGAGGCTCCGCACACCGAGCCGGTCGAAGAGCTCACGCTGGCCGGCGCCGGAATGGGCCCCGGCCCCGAGCCGATCCCGTCCCTCGGCCCGCCGGCCCCCGTCCCGGCGCCGCCGATGACGGGTCCCGCCCAGGGGCCCGCGGCCCCGCGGCTGTCGACCCCGGTCGAGCTGATCATCGGCGATCAGATCGTCGACCCCGGCACGCCGAACAAATAACATGACGGCGCAGCCGCTCTTCCTCTTCGTCGGCGCCAAGGGCGGCGTCGGCACGACCACGCTGTGCTGCGAGCTCGCCAAGGCGATGCGCGACAAGGGCGTCGCGATCGTCGACGCCGACCTCACCGGGCGCCGCAGCGTCGGCCTGCTCTGCGAGGCGCTGCGTAGCCTCGACGCCGCGCGCGGAACGTCCGCGATCTCGCGGATACGCGGTGAGGGCATGACGGTCGTCGAGCTGGCGCACCGTTACGACGCGGCCTACACGCTCGATCCCAGCGCCGTCGAAATCTGCGCGGAAGACCTGACTGGCTTCGGTGCCGTGCTCGTCGACGCGCCGCAACCGTTCGCGGGGGCCGTGCGTCCGTTCGTCACGCGCGCGACGCGCATTTTCGTCGTGCTGGAGCCGACGCTTCTCGGGATCGCCGGCGCGCAGACGCTCGTCGCGGATCTCCTGCGCTTCGGCATTCCGGAGCAGCGTATCGCGCTGATCTGTAACGCGCGGACAGAGGCCGCCTCCGTCTCGCGCGGCGAGATCGAGCGCAGCCTTGGAGCGAAGGTCGTCGCCGAGATCCCGCCCGCGAACCAGCGGAGCTACGCCAAGAGCCTCGCCGGCTTGCAGCGTTACATCCAGTCCGCGCCGGCTGAAGACGTGCTCACGGGGCTGCAGCCCTCGGCCGCCGGCCCACTCGGAGAGACCCGTGTGCCCCTCGAGCGAACCGCGGCGCCCATTCGTCCGAACGGCCACTCCGCGATCACCCTCGACCCGAAGCGCGAAGCGTTCAAACAACAGGTCCACCAGACGCTGCTGCGCCAGCTCGACTTGCAATCCGCGGCCGTGGTCCATACCGACGCCGCGAAGCTCGCCGAGCTGCGCGCCAAGGTCGAAGACATCACCGCGAGCTTGTCGTCGAACTTTCAGGGCTCCGCGGAAGAGCTCGCGACCCTGCGCCAGGAGATCGTCGACGAGGCGCTCGGCCTCGGCCCGCTCGAAGACCTGATGAAGGATCCGAGCGTCACCGAAATCATGGTCAACGGGCCGGACACGATCTACGTGGAGCGTCACGGCAAGATCGAGCGCAGCGCTAAGCGGTTCACCGACGAGCGCCAGCTGCGCTTGGTGATCGAGCGCATCATCGCGCCGCTCGGCCGGCGCATCGACGAATCCTCGCCTATGGTCGACGCGCGCCTTGCGGACGGCTCGCGCGTCAACGCGATCATCGAGCCCGTCGCGATCGACGGCACGACGGTGACGGTCCGCCGCTTCGGCAAGCACCGCCTCACGACCGACGACCTCATCGAGATCGGCGCGGTGCCGCGCGTTGTCATGGATTTTCTCCGCGCCGCGGTGCAATCGCGCCTGAACTGCGTCGTCAGCGGCGGCACCGGCTCGGGCAAGACGACGTTCCTCAACGTCTTGTCATCGTTCTTGCCGGAGCGGGAGCGCATCGTGACGATCGAAGACGCGGCCGAGCTTCTGCTCAACCAGCCGCACGTCGTGCGCCTCGAGTCCCGGCCGCCGAACGTCGAGGGGACCGGAGAGATCCGTATCCGCGACCTCTTCCGCAACGCGCTGCGCATGCGTCCCGACCGCATCCTGATCGGCGAGTGCCGCGGCGCCGAGGCGCTCGACATGCTGCAGGCTATGAACACTGGCCACGACGGATCGCTCACGACAATCCACGCCAATAGCCAGCGCGACGCCCTATCGCGCATCGAGACGATGGTGCTGATGGCGGGCTTCGATCTGCCCGTGCGCGCGATCCGCGAACAGATCGCGAGCGCGCTCGACCTCGTCGTCCACACCGCGCGAATGCGCGATGGCTCGCGCAAGGTCATCGGCGTCAGCGAGATCGTGGGCATGGAAGGCGACGTCGTCACGATGCAAGAGATCGTGCGCTTCGCGCAGCACGGCGTGGACAAGGAGAACCGCGTCTTGGGCGAGTTCTGCTACACCGGCGTCCAGCCATCGTGCCTGAAGCGGTTCGTCGAGTACGGCATCGAGTACGACGCGCGCGCGCTGAACGGACTCTCGGCGCTTCCGTCGCTATGGTAACCGCACTCGTCCCGATCGCCGTCTTTGCCGGCGTTTCGGCGACGGTCTTCATCGGCTTCCTCTCCGTGTGGGGCGCGCTCAACAAGCGCGCCACCGACCGCGTTCACAGTTTCTCGGATCAGCTCGACCGCGCCGGCATCAATATGGGCTCGCAGGAGATCGTGCTGAGCACGGTCGCGGGCATCGCGATCGTCTGGATCGCTATCCTCTTCTTCTTCCACCCGAAGTTCCTCGTGGCGATGCTCGCGCTGCCGGTCATCGCGGCGACGGCGTGGCTCGGCTTCTCCACCTACGTGCGCTTTAGGATGGCCAGGCGGCTCGCGGCGTTCATCACGCAGCTCGAGCCCGCCACCCGGCTGATGGCCGGCGGCCTGCGCGTCGGACTCGGCGTGCGCCAGGCGCTCTCGATCGTCACCGACGAGCTGCCCGATCCCGCTCGGCACGAGTTTCGCCGGGTCATCGGCCTAACCAACATCGGCGCGAGCGTCTACGACGCGCTGGACGACCTCGCGGCGCGCATGCCGAGCCATGAGTCGCTCATGATGTCACGTGTCTTCCGCGTGCAGTCCGAGACCGGCGGCGACTTGGCGCGCATTCTCGATCAGCTCGCCGAAACGATCAAAGACCGGCGCCAGATCATGCGCAAGTGCTCGGCGCTCACCGCGGAGGGGCGCATGAGCGCTTGGGTGCTCATGGCGATTCCGCTCTGCCTCGGAATCTTCATCGTGACGACGCAGCCGCAGATGGGCGATGCCCTCCTGTACACGTTCATCGGCCACGTCGTTCTGCTGATCGTACTCGGACTCGAGGTCGCCGCCGCCGTTGTGCTCAAGGGCCTGCTGAGGATCGACGCCTGATGTTCGCTGCGTTCAGCTACGTCATCTCTTTGCTCGCTGCCATGTCGGCGTTCTTCTTCGCACTGTCGCTCCTGCCGTCGAAGAGCCTGCTCTCCGAGCAGCTCGAGGAGCTGAAGCTGCGCGATCCGTTCAAGCGCGACGAGAAGCGCCTCCCCGTGCTCGAGCGGATGTTCGACACCGAGCGGCGCATCGCGCTCGCCCACAAGCTCGTCGAGGCCGGCTGGTACACGACGACGCCGGCGAAGTTCTTGCTGCGCGTCGTTGCCGGAACGCTCGCCGGTGCGTTCATCAGCCTGCTGGCGCTGCGCTTCTTCGACCTGAGCTCGAGCTGGACGCTGCCGCTCTTGCTACTGCTGGCGTTCGTCGGCGGCTACTCGCCGTTCTTCATGCTCAATCAGGCATGCGACAAGCGCAAGTCCGCGATTCAAAAGGCGCTCCCCGAGTTTCTGGACATGGTCTCGTCCACGGTGACCGCAGGCCTCGCGCTGAACTCGGCGCTCGCCTACGCGGTCGACGCGGTGACGGGACCGCTGAGCGAAGAGATCCATGAGGCCCTCTCGGAGATTCGCCTCGGGCGCGCGCGCGCCGACGCCTTGAAGGCCGTGGGCGAGCGGACGAACCACCCGGCCCTGCGGAACGCGCTGCGGGTGATGACGCAAGCGGAACGGCTGGGCGCCAACATCGCCAAGATGCTCAACGACCTCGCCGACGACGCACGTCACCAGCGCCTGATGCTGGTCGAGGAAATGGCCGCGAAGCTCCCGGTGAAGATGGTATTCCCGATGGTGTTCTTCATGATTCCGGCCATCGTCACGATCATCTTTGGAGCGGTCGCCGCCAACTACTTCGCCGGAAAGCCGTGATTGGGATCGCGCTTGCGGCCGTCTTCTTCGGCTGCATCGCTTTCATCGCAACATACCTGAGCCGCGCGGTGTGCGCGGGTGTCTCGCCCGCCCCGGACGGCCCCGCGCCCGGAACGCCGCCGTACGCGATCCTCGTCGCAGCCGCGGCGCTGATCGGTGGGTCGCTGGTCGCGCTCGCCGCGACGCCGCTGCAGATCGGCATCGCCGCGATCGTCGTCTTCGCGCTCGTCGCGTGCTGGTGCAGCGACACGATCTGCGGCATGGTCCCCGACGTATTCACGCTGGCGCCCCTTGCGGCGCTGCTCCTGTTCGCGGTCGCGCAGCGGGAGTGGGAGCTCGTCGCGTCGGCCGTCATCGTGTTCGTGCCCTTCGCGGGCGCCGCGGTGTTCTCGCGCGGCAACGGCATGGGCTGGGGCGATGCGAAGCTCGTCGCGATCGTCGGCGCCGCGCTCGGCGCGCCGCTCGCGGTGTTCGCGCTCGCGGTCGCGTGCGTCGCCGCGGTCGTCGGCCACCGGCTCGCTAGGAGCGGCCGCGGCCCGATCGCGTTCGCGCCGTACATCGCGGCCGCGACGGGGATCGCCCTGCCGCTCGGCTTCCTGCGGTGAGCGCGGTACGGCTCGCGCTCTGCTTCTGGGGCGGAATGTTCGTCGCGCTGGATCCGTTCCGCGCCCTGGATAACGGCGATCTCTACTGGCAGCGCTGGCTCGGCGAGTACGCGTTCGCGTGGCACCGGCTGCCGACCGCCCTCGGAAACGAGACGTTCACCGCAGCCGGAGCGCCGTACGTGCCGCAGGAGTGGTTCATCAGCTTCGTCGTCGCGGCCGCCATGCGCTATCACCTGCTCGTCCCGCTCGCCATGCTGATCGCCGTCGTTCCGATAGCGATTCTCGTCTCAGTGTATTTTCGGTCGCGCGAACGCGCGAGTCCCGAGGCGATCGGTGCGGTGTTGCTCTTCGCCGGCGTCGCGCTCGTGGCGTCGTTCGGCATTCGCGCGCAGGTGCTCGGATGGGGCTGCTTCGCGGCGTTTCTCGTTGCGCTCGATCGCCGCGATCGATGGGCCTATGTTGCCGTTCCGATCGTCGCGATTTGGGCCAACCTCCACGCGAGTGTACTGCTCGCGCCGGCGTACTTAGCGTTGCGACTCGCCGGCAGGGTGATCGGCGACGGCCCTCTCGCTGCTGCTAAGAGCCGCGACGTGGCGATCCTCGCGCTGACCCTGCCGGCGATCCTGTGCACACCGCTGGGCTGGCACCTGCCGGTCTACGCGGCCAGCCTCGCGCTCAGCCCGATTCGTCACTACATCCAGGAATGGCAACCGGTCGGGTGGCGCGACGGAGAGTTTCTCTTCGGAGGGCTGCCGCTCGCGCTGCTCGTGGCGGCCGGGGCCTTGCGAACGTCTAGGCGTGACTGGCGCGAGATTGTGCCCGTTGCGGCCCTCTTCGTAGCGATGCTATCGGCGGTGCGCAACGTTCCTCTCTTCGCGATCGCCGCGGCGCCTTTGGCTTCCCAAGGCGTCGACGCGCTGTTCCCGTCGTTCGCGCGGACCGTCGGCCGCCGCGTCGCGGAAATGGAGCGCTTCGCCTTGATTTCCATCGGCGTCGCAATCGCCGTCTCTACGCTGCTCCTGGCGCAGCTCCAACGAGTAACGCCGCCGCGCACCCCTTTTGCGGCGATTTCGTCGCTGGGGACGGCAGCCCAGCCTAGCCGGCTGCTGTGCGAAAATTTCAACGCGTGCAGTGCCGCGCTAGATTATCCGCAGGTAAAGGTCTTCATGGACGGTCGGGCAGATCCTTACCCACTCGACATTTGGAAGTCTTATATCTCGATTATCAGAGTCGAGCCTCTATGGCGACGATCACTCGACCGTTATCGCGTTAGCGCAGTGCTCGCTACGCGGGGGAGCCGCCTTGCGACGGCAATCGCCAAGCAGCCGGGATGGAAGCGTTCTTTCCAGGATCGCGCTTTCGTCGTATTCCGCGATGAGTGATGCCCGACGCGCCAACGTCGCCGCGGCCGTCGTGATCCTGCTGGCCGGCGGCCTCAGCACGGTCTGGGCCTTCCTCGTGCCGATCTTCCAGGCACCGGATGAACCCGCGCACTTCGACTATGCGATCTCGATCTACAGCGCGGGGCGGTTGATCTCGTGGGCGGACGGCACGCCGGATTGGATCGTTAGCCCGTACACCAAGTACCTAATGCGCGCTTCCGATTTCGACCGCATAGTCTGGCACTCGTCGATGCGCGTCCCGGCCGGGTACGGCGGCTCAGCATATTTCGCGCGCGTGGCGGCCCGCACGCCAGCGGTGCAAGCCGCTGCTGCGCAGGATGGCAGGATCAATTACATCGCGCGGTACTACCCATTTGGATTCTACGCGCTAGAAGCGCTCTGGATGCGCACGGTCGCCCTGTTCGGCGGCTCGCTCGTCACGATGTTCTTTGCCGCGAGGCTTCTGTGCGTGTTCCTGTTGATGGCGGGGCTGTATTTCAACTATCGCACGGCCATCAATCTAAACCTGCCGAGCTGGACCAGCGTCGCGCTCGTTGCCGCGGTTGGCTTCTTCCCGCTGACGAGCCTCGTGTCGTCATACGTGCAGCCGGACAATCTCGCCTACACGCTCGTGTCGGCGGCGCTCTTCTTCGCAACCGAGCTCAACCGCCGCGGGCTGCAGCCGCCGGTGGTGGCCGCGCTGGGGCTGTCGCTCGGCCTGCTCGCGATCACGAAGTACCAGTTCTTTCTGAGCGCCGCCGCCCCGATCACGTTCCTTTTTAGCATGAACCTTATAAAGAATGGCGGACCGACAACGCGGCGACTCGGCATGCTGACGGCGTTCGCTGCGCCAACGGCGATGCTGTTGGCGGTGCAGTACTTCGTTGTCGAACGGCCGGGGGTCGCGCTGCCAGGTGCCATCCACTCGGACATGAATCTCAACTACTTCCGGGGCGAGCTTGCGATGGGGTTCCTCCCGACGATCGGCTACGCTACTGGCACGACCGTCGCGTCTTTCGCGGACTGTTTCGTCTCGGGCCCCTGCGCCGCTACCTTTTGGCAGACCGTCGGTTGGGTCGACACGCCGATCGTCATTCTGAGCCCGACTGCCGAGATCTGGATTCGCGGGGCGATCAGCTTGGCGACGGTCGCGGCCTTCTGCCTCATCGCGTACTTCGCCACGCGCAACGCGCTGCGTCTGTTCCGGGTCGCAGCGCATCGCCGTGTTGGCGCCGCGCTGCGCGTCGCGTCCGCCGACCCGGTGTTCAACAGCTACGCGTGCTTTATCGCCGTCATGATCGCGCTGTATGTCCTGACCGACAACGCTTTCGGCGTCGAGGGACGGCAGTGGTATCCATACGTCTTCCCAGCGTTCTTGTGCTTCGTGCTGTACGCGCCGCGCGCGCTCTCCAAGCGATACCAAACGAGCAGCGCGGTTCTGGCCGGCGCGTTGCTCGTGTACGTGTTAGCAGCGTCCGGATATGCGCTGGCCGACGTGCGGGCGCGCTATTACGGCCCCGGCCAACGCGGATACGTCGCGGCAGATCCCGCGCCCGCTCAGGTTCTACCGCGCAACGCCGGAACACTCGCAGCGATTGTGTCCGCTGCGTACCACGTCAACTCACGCGCACTTCCCGCCAGCTTCCCCCACGGCTCTCCCCTGCTCGTTGCAGGCGTGGCGATTTTACCGGAGGCTCGCGCAGCTGCTCCCAGCGTTGCGGTCGTCGTCGATTCTCGCAACGCCGTCCCGGTGCTCTCGGGCCAATACCTCTTCTCGGCTGCCGAGGCGCTGCACAGCATACCCGACGGATATAGCGCATTTTATGCGACGATCGGAACCCGACGTTTGAACGAAGGGGCGCACACCGTGTCCGCGTACGCGCGGCACCTGCGGGACGGCCGCTACGATCGCATTGCACCCACTCGGCTCTTCTTCCTGACGGAGGCCGACGGCCGCTTCTCGCCGGAGTTCTTGCAAACACTCGCGGGCGCGCCCTCGGTCCCGGGCCAGGTGGAGACGGCGGGCACGTGCAGAGGTTTCTTTTCCGTCGCGGGCGGTGTTCGCGCCCTCGACGCCGGCGGAGTCGCTCTGTTCGCCGGCATGATCGGCGAGTCGCGGCTCGATCCGTACCGTGGGGTGTGGCTGCTCGTCGACGGGCGTCCGTATCCAGGGCGCTTCGACGAACGCGCACGCGGGTTCACGGCGACGGTCCCCACGGCCGACCTGGCGCTCGGGCCACATCGCGCAACCGCCTACGCGATCACCGATCGGCCCGGCCATCCGGTGGAAATCGCTCAAAGCGCGACGTTCTCGATCGTCCCCGGTCGCGGCGCGGGCGAGTATCTCGCCCATCCTCCGCCGGCCTGCAGCGATCCCCTCAACCAACTCGTAGGATTGAACGCATGAAACGCCCAGGCTTCCTCTATGCACTGGCCGGCGCGGCGCTCGCGGGAATGTCGCCCGCGGCACTGCGCGCGGCCGTACCGAGCGCCGCCGAGCGCGTGCTGTGGCTGCGGCGTGCCGGATCACCCGACGACGTCGTCGCGCCGTTTTGCGTCGACGGCCGGACCGTCTACGAGCCCGGGTACCGGATGATTTGCTGGCTGATGCGCGACCGTCAGGTCTCGGCCGCTCAGGGCTACGTGCGGTTCGACATCGTCGAGATCGAGGCGCTCTGGGAGGTGCAGCAGACGCTGGAGCTTCACGGGATCCGCCGGCCGCTCGTGATCACGAGCGGTTACCGCACCTGGCAGACTAACGCGGCGACCGAGGGTGCCGCCCGCAACAGCCAGCACATGTACGCCAAAGCAGTCGACATGCACGTGGACGGCGTCTCGATGCGGGACCTCTTCGATGCCTGCTGGTCGCGCGAGGTGTCCGGCGGGATCGGCTACTACGACGACCACGTGCACCTCGATTCCGGCTCGCGCCGGTGGTGGGTGGGCGACCTTGCCGTACCGGTATTTTCCTAGACCGCCCGCGGGATGCGCATCTTTTTGCTCCATGCCGGGTACAAGCCGGCATCATGGAGCAACTGGTCAGACCGACGAAACGCGTAGGCAAGCGGTTCGCGTGGGGCGCCGGGGTCTATTTGGCGCTCAACTTCGTGTTGCTGGTCGTGGAGGCGCAATGGCACGTCCTCGCCCGGCTGACGGTCTGGGACATCTCAGAGCTCAAGACACTGACCGCGATGCTCGCTCAACTCGCAGCGCACCACTAAGCCTACCGATCCGGGTTTCCCGCGACCGCGTCTTTCTCTATGGCGGCGCGCTTCTCTTGATCGGCCTGTGGCAACTTGTCTGCAATACGCTTTTAGGCCACCCGAACTTCGCGGACTGGTCGTGCTTTTGGGCCGGCGGTGCGACGGCAGGCACGCGCGCGCTGCTCGATCCGAATCTGCACGCGGCGCTCGCTCAAGCTCACGGCATCCGACCGGCCATCTGGGCGTACCTGCCGGCGTTCGCGTGGCTCTTCGTACCCGCGGCGCACTTCTCACTGTTCGCGACCTACGTTGCGAACGCAATTGCGATGCTAGGGATCGCGGCATACGCGGGCATCGTGTTGGCCGATTCGTTCGAAATGCCGCGCTGGTTCGGCGTCATCGCGGTGCTCGCGTGGGCGCCTGTGAAGATCGCGGCGGTCGGCGGCCAGAACACTCCGATCGCGCTGCTGCTGATCGCACTGGCGATCGCCTTTGCCAAAGCGGAGCGCCCCGCACCGCTCGGCGCGTGCGTTGGGCTGTTGCTCTACAAGCCGACGATCGCGCTGCCATTCATCGTACTGCTGATGGCGCGGCGTGAATGGCGCGCACTGGCCGTCGTGGCGGCCTGCGGTGCCGCATGGTACTTCGCCAGTGTTGCCGCCGCCGGCGGGAACTGGCTCTGGATGCGTCCTTACCTGAGCGCGCTTCACTGGTATTTTCCGCTCGACTTTCGCGCCAACGCCGCCAACGTCGTAAGCCTTCCGGGAATCCTGATGCGCTTCGGGATGCCGGCGGCCGTCGCGCTCGGCATCGCGGTCGCGCTGTTCGTAGCAGCGCTCCCACGCCTTGCGCGAATCGACACCGTCGCCGCGCTCAGCGTAACATCCGCGCTGGCGGTCGCGCTTAGCCCGCACGCCTGGCAATACGAACCCGTGATCATGCTGCCGGCAATCTTTTACGCGATGCTCGTTCTTTCCGACCCACTGAAGACCTGGCTCGTCGCTGTCAGTTATGTCGTTGCGGTCGTCTCAATCTTCGCCATCCCGGGACTATCGTGGAATCTGCTTGTGATCGTAGTTATCGGCCTGACGGTCGTTTTACTTTGGAATGTTACGCGAAGGCGTACTTCCACCGACGCGACAGCGCAGCATGGATTCGGAAAACGGGCCGCGTTCGAGCCGCGATAGCTACGCGTCGCCATCCTTGCTCCGAAGCGGCCTTGCCGATCTCGCGAAATAGCTCCAGTTCCTCTGCAAACCGGTCGCCTGTGGTCGCCAGTTGCGCTGTCGCCTGAGCCCAATGCCGCCGGTAGCGATAAGCCTTGCGGTTCGTTCCGACAATAAGCCCGCCGTCGAATAGCACCCCAAGGTTAAAGCGGAGATCTAATACGAAACGGTGACGTTCCGAAAACCGCCGGCCTCGCACGACAGACCGACGGTACATCACGGTCGGACACATGATGAAATTGCCAATAATGAGACGCTCGATCGACGCCGCCCCGCTTAAGACTATGGGTTCGCCTTTTGCCCGAATCAAATCTTTGGTTCGGTCCGGCAAGGAAAAGCAAGGCCTACCGGCTGCATCGACGACCGTCGCACCGCAAAAGTATAGAGCCGCGCTTGAGTGATCCCGCGCCAGGTTGACCATCGTAGAAAGGTAGTCCGGCTCAAGTTCATCGTCCGCGTGCAACAAAGAAAACAGCTCGCCGTCGATGGCCTCCATGCACGCGTTCCACGCCGCACCGATGCCATGCCGTCCGTCGTTGCGCCGATACGCTATGCGTGAATCGTTCCAACCGCCTACGAGCTCCGCCAGATTTGGACTGCCTCCCGGAGTGTCATCCAAAACGAGCGCATTCCAGCCCAAAAAATCTTGGCTCCTAAGGCTCTCCCACGCCGAGCAAAGATACTGCATTGAGCCCCCGGCAAACGGAATGGCTACGGTAACACGGGGGAAGCCGCTAGCCACTCTGACTCACCGGTCGCAGAACCAGGCAATAATTCGGCGGATCGAGCCCTCGCAGCGCGGTGTCCGTGATCGTACACTTGCCCTCGAACGCTTCGCTGAGGTGGAGCTTCAGCGAATCCGGCGAGACCAGCCGCACGTTCTTATCGCCGCTGACGTAGCGGTCGGCAAACCAACCCATCACGCTGCGCACGTGCCCCGGAGCTACGTCTTTTATTACGAGTGTGGCCACGTGATTGGCGCGCACGAACACGGAAAGGTCCCGGAAAAATAACGCGCGATCGTGCTCTGGGACGTGATGCACGACGTCCATTACGAGTACCGCGTCGGGCCGGGGACCACTGTAGTCACGTAACGCGGTCTGAGGAAATCGCGAGACCTGAGCCTCGTAGCGGGTCTCGATCGCCCCGCCTACAGAGGAGGCTACGTCCAA